>DATBGU010000344.1:0-18055 GCA_036557825.1 Gemmataceae bacterium | reverse complement strand
GGTATCGCCGGCCTCGTGCGGCTGGCCGGAATCCGTCAGAACCTTGTCGAACGCCAACCCGAGGGCACGGAGCTTGTGCCGCATGGTGGCGCGGCTGATGCCGAGGATCTCACTGGCTCGGGTCTGATGGCCGTGCGTGTGATGCAGTGCCTGACTCAACAGCTGCCGTTCGACCGCCTCCAGCACCTGGCTATACAACCCCACGTCGCCCCGTTCCAACAGCGTAGCGATCAACATTTGCAGGCCGGGCATGGGAGCTGGGGGGGCAGCTGGGGGGGGAGGAGGCTGGCGATGGAAAGGGGCCGGTAGGAACTCCGGCAGCAGGAGCGTGCCCGAGGCGTTGAGCATGGCATGCTGGATCACGCCTTGCAGCTCGCGCACATTGCCCGGCCAGGAATAGTTCTGCAATAGCTCCAGCGTCTCGGGTGTCAGGTCTACTAGGTTCAGCCCCAGCTGGCGGTTGAAGCGGAACAGGAAGTAGTGGGCCAGTTCGGCTACATCCTCCGGCCGCTCGCGCAGGGGCGGCACCGAGAGGGTCACCGCCTTCAGGCGATAATAGAGGTCGACCCGGAAGAGCTGCTCGGCGACAAGCTTTTCCAGGTTCTGATTGGTCGCCGCCAGCACGCGAACGCGCGTGCGGACGGTCTCATTGCCGCCGACCCGCTCGAAGCTCTGCGCTTGCAAAACGCGCAGCATTTTGGCCTGCAAGGCTGGCCTCATGTCGCCGATCTCGTCGAGGAAGAGCGTGCCGCCGTCGCACTGCTCGAACTTGCCGATGCGGCGGCGGTCGGCGCCGGTGAAAGCGCCCCTCTCGTGGCCGAATAGCTCGCTCTCCAGCAGCGTCTCGGGAATGGCGGCACAGTTGATCGCCAGAAAGGGCTTGTCCGCGCGCGCGCTATGCTGGTAGAGGGCGCGGGCCACCAACTCCTTGCCGGAACCGCTCTCGCCCAGAATGAGGACGTTGACGTCCTGCGGAGCGACCCGGCCAATCAGCTTGCACATCTCCTGCATGACCCGACTGCGGGCGATAATTTGATCACCCTCGGCCTCAACAGGTAGCACAGCGGGCGTGTGCATCAGCCGTGCGGCGGCGAACGCCCGTTCGATCAGGCGCGTCAGCGTCTCCAGGTCCACCGGCTTGACAAGGTAATCAAACGCGCCCTGCTTCATGGCCTCGATGGCGGTATCGGCCGTGCCGTGCGCCGTGATGAAGATCACCGGCCGCTTCGGGTCGGCGGCCTGGATGTCGCGGAACAGTTCCAGGCCGGGGTGATCGGGCAATTGCAGGTCGAGAACCACCGCGTCAGGGTCGTGCTCCCCCAGCAGCTGCCAGCCCTCGGCCGCCGTGGCCGCCGTCAACACCTGCACATCCTGATCCTCATAGACGTAGCGGAAGGAGTACCGGACGCTCTCCTCGTCGTCAATCACCAGTAATTTCGGCATGATTGTCCTCCCGGCTGTCACCTCCGGAGTGTGGGGCATCGGCCTCGGCTTGGCTCATAGCCGCAGGCAGGGTGAGGGTGAAACAGGCGCCCCCCTCGGCGGTGTTGGTGCCGCGGAGTTGTCCGCCGTGTTCCTCGATGATGCGGCGGGAGATGCATAGTCCCAGGCCGGTGCCCGTCGGCTTGGAACTGGTGAACGGCGTGAACAGTCGATCGTGGACGGCCGGCGGGATCCCCTCGCCGGTATCGCCCACGACGACGCGGAGTTCGTCGCCGGACGAATCCAGACGCACCGCGAGCCTCCCGCCCCGCGGCATGGCGTCGAGGGCGTTGATAAACAGGTTCACCAGCACCGTACAGAGCTGACTCCGATCGACGAGGCCGGGTACGGTCTCCCCAGGGTGCTCGCAAGTGATCTCCACTTTCTGCTGCCGGGCGCGCGTCTGCACGAGGGCGAGGGCAGCAACGATGGCCTCGCGTAGGTCGCACACTTTCCGTTGCAGGGCAGGCGGTCGGCTGAAGTCGAGGAAATCCTGTACGGTTTTCTCGAGTCGCATGATCTCGTGATGGATGATGGTCAGGTTCTCCCGAGTGAACGGCCGGGGATTCTCGCCGCGCAAGGCTGCCTCCACCAGCATCTTCATCGACATCAGGGGGTTGCGCACTTCATGGGCGACACTGGCGGCCAACTGACCCACCGCAGACAATTGTTGGGCGCGGATCATCTCGCGCTGGTGCCGCTGTAATTGTTGAGCCACTTCCTGAACCCGCGTGACAACACGCTCCAGTTGACGATCCAGGTTACGAACATCGCCGTCGGGAGATAGGCTCACCGAGGCCACATCCTGTTCCAAATGCTGGGCCATGTCGTGTACCCGCACGCTGAGACGATGGATGGAGCGACTCAACCCACGGGCCATCCCCCAGCCGATGATCAGGCCGCTGATCGGGCCCCCTAGACCCAGTAACAGCAGCACGACGCGCAAGGTGCGGCTGACATCCCCGCTTTGCCGTCGCGTCTTGTTCATCATCTCCTTGTTGAGGTCCATGAACTGTTCGCAGGGATCGATCACCAGATGAATCGGCGTTTCATCAGCAAGCATCCGGTAATCCCGCCGCGACGCGGCCGCCTCGGAACGCAAGCGCTCAAATTCCTGCAGGTATCGCCGATAGCCCTCCTTGATCTGCCGGACACGATCCTGTTCCTCCGACGTAGAGGCGGAATGCTCAGCCCGCACCAGGGCCGCCTGGAAAGCCTCCTTGTCCCGCTCGATCGCGGCCGGCACTTCCTGATCGACCATAGCCCGATCGGGATCGACCAGATAGCGATAACAATGAAAATGGAGGCGGCGGACACTGGTTTCCAGATCCTGGGCGGCGTCGAGGCTCGTGACGTTCTCGGACAAGATGTTCGACAGATTCGCTTGAAGGTGATTGACCATCCAGGCGCTCACCACGCAGGTGCCGAACAGAAGAAAACCGATCAGCACGGCAGGGGCCGTAACTTGGATCAAGATCCGTCGGTCCATGTGTCCACCGTTCTTTCTTCAGTATAGCTGGGCAGTTCAACCGTTGATTATTTTACCTCACCGATCGGGTAATGAGCAGCTTGCCCGAACCCCTTCCGGCGGTGCTTCGGGAAATAATTGCTCGCAGAGGATCGGTTTTTTCCAGACCGCTCCCTCTCTCCATCCGCTGATTGTCGATGGAACATTCGCGCGACAACGTAAGCAAAACGAGTGCCGCAGCTTGTGGCCTCTCCCTGCGAACTGGTCGCTCATGGCATATGAATTGCTACTCACCATCTGCTTGCTCCTGTACTATCCAGCGCACAGTCCTTCCCGCGCGATTTCGGGTGATCGCCATGCTTGCTGCTCCGGTTATGTCAACGCAAACGCAATCGGGGGTTCCACCACTGTCGCTGGGGCTATCCCCAGATGGTACTCTGCTGGCGACGGGGGATTTTCAGGGCCGCATCGTTCTGTGGCATGTGGAGGATGGCGTCCAGCTGGCCGCACTGACCGGACACAGCCGGGCGACATGGTCGCTCGCCTTCAGTCCCGATGGCGGCACCCTCGCTTCCGGCAGTAGCGACGGAAGTATCACCGTATGGGATTTACTCAGCGGGGAGGAACGGGGCGGTTTGCGTAGAGATGGCGACTGGACGTGGGCAGTTCCCTTCGCCACCGACGGACGCACCCTGGCGACCGGCAGTCGCAAAGGCGTGATCCGGTTGTGGGATATCGACACGGGCCAGCTGTGGGGTATGCTGGAAACCCGTTCGAGCGCCGTCCACGCCATGGCCTTCGACCACGGAAGTCACACGCTGGCGACCGCGAACGCGGATGGCACACTTTTTTTGTGGGACTTGCCATTCGGCCGCCAGCGCACGGTCTGCCGCGTCCTGCCAGGTAGCGTAAGTGCCCTGGCCTTCGCACCGGACAATAACTTGCTGGCTATGGCCGTGGACAACGGAACCATTTTGCTGTGGAGTCCCCAAGACCAACAGATTCAGATCACGCTTCGGAGCGGCCTGGGTTTGATTGAAACCCTGGCCTTCGCACAAGGCGGGGGAGCAATCTTCGTCGGGGTAGCGGATGGAACGGTGGGCGTCTGGGAGTTTGGCCCGACGCGAGAGCCGTGCATGCATCCCGAATCACGACGGCCAGTCTCTCCTCGGGCCGCCTGTCTGGATAACCTGCTTTCTGCGGCCAGGGGCCACCCGCGGACGGCTTTCTCGAATCTGGCGCTCCGCCGGCGAATGCTCCAAGAGGATGGCCTTCCCGATTCACTCCTTCCTCTGCATCCGGACAACTCTCGCACCGAGATCTGTCTCGGCGCAAAACGTCCCTGCCCGCGATGACACACCCAGAGAGGAGGACCGCATGCCTTGGACGAGCGAACGCTTGGAGGAAGTGGCGCGGACCCGGTTGGCGGGCCTCCGTCTGATCGTGGTGGCCAACCGCGAGCCGTTCCTTCACGTTTACGAGGGCGAGGAGATACGTCTGAAAAAGCCAGCCAGCGGCCTGGCTACCGCCCTTGATCCCGTGATGCGAGCCTGTAGCGGCGTCTGGGTGGCTCACGGCAGTGGCGATGCCGACCATGCCGTCGCCGATGCACAAGGCCGCGTGCCGGTTCCCCCCGATAACCCGACTTATCTCCTCCGTCGCGTCTGGCTAAGCAAGCAAGAGGAGCAGGGCTACTACTACGGCTTCGCCAACGAGGCGCTGTGGCCCCTCTGCCACGTCGCCTATACGCGCCCGCGTTTCGATGCTGGCGACTGGGAGCAATACCAACGAGTTAACCGCAAGTTCGCTGAGGCGGTTCTTGAGGAGGTGACCGGTGAACCGGCGATCGTCTTCGTCCAGGACTACCATTTCGCCCTGCTGCCGCGCTTGCTCAAGGATGCCCGACCGGACCTCGTCGTGATGCAGTTCTGGCACATCCCCTGGCCGAACCAGGAAGTGTTCCGCGTTTGCCCCTGGCGTGAGGAGATCCTGGACGGCCTGCTCGGCAACGACCTGCTGTCCTTCCACGTTCAGTACCATTGCAACAACTTCCTAGATCTCGTCAACCGCACCATCGAAGCCAAGGTGGACCTGGAACGGTTCTCCGTGACTCGTTGCGGCAAGACGACCTTCGTGCGGCCCCAGCCGATCAGCATCGATCCGGAGGACGTGGCTTCTCTCGCTCCCGCTAACCTTGCGAAGGAAGAACGACGAATCCGCAAAAAGCTGCGGATCGGGGACCAACTTTTGATGATGGGTGTGGACCGTGTAGATTACACCAAAGGTATCCCAGAACGCTTTCGCGCTATTGACCGTCTGCTTACGCTTTACCCCCAGTTCAAGGGCCGATTCGCCTTCGTCCAGGTGGGAGCTCCCAGCCGCGTTCACATCCCGACCTACCGGCAACTCAACGAGGAACTCGACGGTCTGGTCGAGGAGATTAACTGGCGTCACGGCGATCCGAGTTGGCAGCCGATCATTTTCCTTAACGAGCACTTCACACCTTCCCAGGTGTATGCGCTCTGTCGCGTGGCCGCTGTCTGTGTGGTCAGCTCATTGCACGATGGTATGAATTTAGTGGCCAAGGAATTCGTCGCTGCCCGCACAGATCTCCGCGGAGTGCTAGTGCTGTCACACTTCACGGGGGCCGCTCGTGAACTGACGGATGCGCTGCTCATCAATCCCTACGACCTGGACGAGTTCGCCGAGACGCTGGGCCGCGCCCTGCGGATGTCGAAGGAGGAACAGGAGTACCGTATGTATCGTCTCCGCCAACAGGTGACCGACAACAACATCTATCGCTGGGCCGGCATGCTTATCTCTCAAGCCGGCAAGCTGTTCCAGACTCGGCATGGAGGAAATCCTCCGGTCGCGAGCAGCCCCTTGGGCGACCAGGTGAGGGAGTTCGTAGAGGCCGAACAATGACCGCTGAGCTCCTGATGCAGACAAACCGGTTGCTGGCCGCACACTACTCGGGTAGACGATTGTGTCTGTTCTTCGATTACGATGGGACTCTAGTCCCTATCACCGAGCGGCCGGAACTGGCGCGTTTGGTGCCGGCGACACGTCAACGACTGGAGCGACTGGCGCGGCTCCCGGCTGTTTCTGTCGGTATCCTGAGTGGCCGCGCCCTGGACGACCTTCAGCGCATGGTTGGTTTGCCGGGACTGTATTATGCGGGGACGAGTGGGCTAGAACTGGACCTGGCTGGTAACCGACTCATCCATCCCCGTGCCTCTGACGTTCAAGCTCTGCTTAGGGAGGTGACCCAGCTCGTGCAAGGGATGGTGACGAATTACCCCGGCGCGTGGGTAGAATGCAAGCCGCTCGGACTTACCCTCCATTATCGGGGAGTGAACCCTGATCAAATCGGAAAGCTGTGCATCGAAGCGAGCCAGGTTCTTCAACGGTGGGCCAAAGATTTACGCATTCTGGACGGCCCGATGGCCATAGAGGCAACCCTAGCTCTTGGCTGGACGAAAGGGACCGCCGTGCAAACGTTCCTCAAATGTCTCGATCTTGCCGCCGCGTTACTTTACGCCGGAGACGGCGCCAACGACGGCGATGCCCTTGAGGTAACTGTAGCGCGCGGAGGCGTCGCCGTGGGCATCGGCTCCGAATCACCGGCGGCAGCGCACCATCGCCTCCCCGACCCTTTAGCGCTGATCCATTTGATTGACTATGTTCTGGAGCAGCTCGATCCATGGCCAGTGGCTTGCCACCAACGGAACAAGCCGGTTTTGTCCATCAGCGAGCGAATGGCCTCCACCTGAATGCGATCGCCGAGTCTCCTGGAAGAGCCAAAACTGCTTCCTGCCTCGGTGGAGTGCTGTGCGCTTAATGGGGAGGAGAGATACAAGGGTCTGGCGAGGGAATGCCTGATGAACGGCTCATTTCCGGACGGCCCACCACATGGGGGAGAGATGGTGGACCCCATCCCGGACGACGTCAAACAATTCGTGGAGGCGAACATCGACTCGGTGGACCAGTTAGAGATCCTCCGGGTTTTGGGAGAAGATCCGGCCAAGGAGTGGAGTGCTGCTACTCTGGTCCAGCAGGTCCAGACCCAAGCCCACTCCATCGAGGCACACCTGGCCGCGCTGCAAACGCGGGGCCTGCTGGTCACTATGCCGCGGGGAACGAACCTGTTTTGCCGCTATGGTCCAAGGACTCCCGAGTTGGAGGACATGGTGGACCGTCTGCTCCAGGTCTACCGAGAGAGGCCGGTGACCATGATAAACTTCGTCTACGCTAAGGCACGGCAGGCGCTCAAGAGCTTCTCCGATGCCTTTCGTCTGAAGAAGGAGAGTTGAGCGTGGAAGGGGCTGTTTACCTCCTCTGCGCGGCCACGGCGCTAGCCTGTTGCGTACTGATGCTGCGCGGCTATCGGCGTCGTCGTGTCCCATTGCTCCTGTGGTGTGGCCTCTGTTTCCTGGCACTCACCGTGGAGAACCTGATTCTGTTCATCGATCTGGTATTGATTCCGGAAAAGGATCTCGCAGCATTTCACATCGCGGCGGCGCTGATCGGTGTGACACTGCTGCTGTACGGCCTGATATGGGAGGTCAAGTAGCCTCCTCCTTGGGAGCATCAGCCTTCTCATAGTTGAGGGTGAAGCTTGGCGCGAGGGTGGGTCGATGCACGGATTCCTGTTTGGCATGATCGGAATGGGCTTCGCAGTGGCCGGGTTTTTCTTCGTGCGCTTCTGGCGGGAGACAAGGGACCGCCTGTTTGCCCTCTTTGCGCTGGCTTTCTTCGTCCTCGCAGCGAATCGAGTCGGGCTGGTGCTTATGGCCCAGCACGACGTAAAAGGCGACTACTTGTACTGGGTGCGTATCCTGGCGTTCGGCCTCATTATCGTCGCGATTGTGGACAAGAATCGGTCCCACAAACGGCCGAATTCCTATTCTCGCTAGCAGGTAACGAGTTGCCCCCGTGACCGACCTCGCGCTAACCCAGGCAACTCGGGAGGCTCTTCCCCCATTACCTACCCGCTGGTACTATGCGCTAATTGCAACACCCCGCTTCTACCAGCATATACAGGCCTCAGGCGCTGCTGGTTCTAGGCTCCCAATTAAATACGGCTCTCGGAGGCGTGAGGCTGTGTGCTGAGCAGTCCGGAGAGTGGCGGCTGTCAGCGCGATCTCGGAGCGGTCGCCCCTTTCCCCGATATCTCGGGGAACGAACCACGTGGCCGCCCTATCATGCCAGGGGGGCCGAGGTCGGTCCCACGTCCCGGGAAAGGAAACGCTCGTGCGAACGTTACACCCGACCGCCCTTGCCAACCTGCGGCGGCTGAGCACGCCGCTGTTAATCCTGGCACTCGCGGCCCTGGCCATCCTCACCCCGCCAGTCATGGCGGGGGAACCGGCCGGCTACGCGGCCAAGGAGGCGCGGTTGCCCTCGCTGGTCTGGGTGTCACCCTTCGCGGCCATGTTGCTGTGCATCGCGCTGCTGCCGCTGCTGCCGCATGCGCACCACTGGTGGGAGAGCAACTGGGCCAAGCTGACCGTGGCAGTCACGCTGGCCCTCGTCACTGCCGGCTTCTACCTCTTCCGCCCGTTCGGCATGTTGCACAGTGACGCCCTGGGGCACAAACACGTCAGCGAGCCCGGCTGGCCAACGCTGGGCTTGATGCTCCAGCACGCCTTGCTGACTGATTACGTGCCGTTCGTCGTGTTGCTGTTTAGCCTCTACGTCATCAGCGGCGGTGTCCAGCTACGGACCAGCGCCGCCCCGACGCCAGCTGTCAACACGGCGGTGCTAGCCCTGGGTGCCGCGTTGGCCAGCTTCATCGGCACCACGGCGGCGTCGATGCTGCTGATTCGGCCGCTGCTGGAGATCAACCGCCCCCGACGGCACGTCATCCACACCGTGGTCTTCTTCATCTTCGTGGCGAGCAACATCGGCGGCTGCCTGATGCCTTTGGGCGACCCGCCGCTGTTCCTCGGCTACCTGCGCGGCGTGCCCTTCGCGTGGACGTTCACCCTCTGGCCGGAATGGCTCACTTGCAACATGGCTCTGCTAGCCGCCTATTACATCCTGGACCGCAGGGCCTGGGGTCGAGAGGCCGCGGTGCCGCGGGCGGACTCTACGCAGCCGCGGCTGACGCTGCGCGGGGCAGTCAACCTGGCGTGGCTGGCCGGCGTCGTGCTGACGGTGGCCGTGCTGGTCGGCGGGCAGAGGCTGCCAGGAGGCCACTGGACAGTGCCGCCGTTCCTGCGCGAAGGGCTGCTACTGGCTCTGGCGGGGCTGAGCTGGCTGACGACGCCGAAGGGTGTGCGTGCGGCGAACGGGTTCAACTTCACCGCCCTCGGCGAGGTGGCGTGCCTGTTCGTTGGCATCTTCGTGTGCATGCAGGTGCCGATGGAGATCCTCAAGGAGCGCGGCGGCGAGCTGGGGCTGAGCCGGCCCTGGGAGTTCTTCTGGGCGACCGGCCTCGTGTCGAGCTTCCTGGACAACGCACCGACCTACGCTGTCTTTTTCGAGACGGCGGGCGTCTTCGGCGTCGAGCATGGACCGGCACTGCACGGAGTGCAGGCGGTGGACGGGACGATCCCGGTGGCGTTGTTGCGGGCGGTGTCGCTGGGGGCGGTTCTAATGGGGGCGAATACCTACATCGGCAACGGGCCAAACTTTATGGTCCGCAGCATCGCCGAGCAGTCAGGTGTGAAGATGCCGGGCTTCTTCGCCTACCTCGGCTACAGCGCGGCCGTACTAGGGCCGCTGTTCGTTGTTGTGACTTTTGTGTTCCTGCGCGGATAGCGGGTCGCCCGTGTAACGGCCTCTGCCGGGCTGGCCCTCGATCAGGATAGGAGGTGGTACGACGAGGTCTGCTTGGCCGCGACCGGCTCATTTTCGGTCCTTGCGCGCATCGATCCGGCACCCCGCGGTCGATAAGACCTCAATGGGCCACGGCTGGTGGTTGTGGGTGATGGGGACGATGCTGGCCACGGTGTACCAAATCGTCAGAGGCCGCAACCGCCCTGCCTTGCGCTCGTTGGTTGGCGCCGACTATCGGCGCATGCGGACCAGCGACCAGCATAGCGGTAAGCACTCACTGGTCGAGCGAGACAAGGGTATCCTGGCCACGCTCCGTTTCAGAAGAGGCGACCACTATTCTGAGTGGCCCTGTTCAAATGTAGGGAGCTCCTCCAGGACACCTTCGACCAAGTCGGCGGCTTCCAAGGCGCAGCCCCAGGAGAGCGTGACCCCCGATCCGCCGTGTCCGTAGTTGTGAACTAGCCGCGTGCCGGGCGGCCGCTCCAGGCGCACGCCCCCCTGCCGGAACGGTCGCAGCCCGACGCGAACCGGCTCCGCCGCATCCACCTCGGCGGCGGCCAGCGCGGGCAAGAACTCGACACAACGCCGGTACATCTCACGCACTACGTGGTAGTTGTGCAGGCCGACGTCCAGGCCCCACTCGCCGGCCTCGGCCATCCCTCCCAATACGACTATCTTCTCCCCGCGCGGCACGACGAACAGAAACCCCCGGTCCATCCCCGCCCCGTCGTTGGAGACGCAGTGCGCCTGCGTGAGTCTCGGCATGGCCCGGCCGTCGTTGCGGACGCGGACGAGCGCGCCCCGCACGGGGAAGACCGACGCGTCGCCCAGATCCCTCGCTCCCAGCCCGGCGCAGTTGACCACCACGCCCGCCCCGAACGTGCGAGCGAGCGTCTCCTCCTGCCCCACGAGTCGCCCAGTAACCTTTCCCTCCACGACGCGGCAGCCCGCCCGGAGAGCCTTCCCCAGCAGCCAGCTCAGGTACACGTCCGTGTCAATCATCGGCGCCAGGTGCGCGTAGGCGTCGCACAGGCCGAGCCGGGGGTTGACACCGTTCTCGCCGAGCAAAGCGTCGTCGTGCCGAAACCCCCGCACCTTTCCGGCGAGCTCCTCCATCTTCGTGCGTTGGCGGGGATCTTCTTTAACAGGCCGCTTGAAGTAGAAGGTTACAGGACGGAGATAGACGCCGGAGTGGGGGTCACGAGCGAGATCGGTGAAGACCTCGTAGGAGGCAGCACACCAGCCCTTGGCGCGCGTCAGGGAGGCTTCGTCCTGATGGCGGCCGCACACGGCAGGGGGCCACTCCCACAGCGCGCCCGCGACGACGGAAGTGACCTGCGGCGCGAACCGATCCGCGAGCACGGTGACGCCGAACCCTCTTTGCCTCAGACAGAGAGCACTGGTGAGACCGATGACCCCTGCCCCGATGACAACTACTGACCTCCCACGATCGTGCATGGATGACCTTGCCGTGGCGGATCACAACTCAAATCGTAACTGGCCGGTGATGAGAAAATAATGAGAGATCGGGTCAACCCCGCCACGTTGTCGGATCCCCAGCGCAATTCACCCTCGTTCTTGGCGCGGCGCTGGGCGAGCCGTGGTGACTCGATCCGGGAGACCGACGCGATCGTTCCCTCTGTGCGGAGTCGGACCAAACGCGTGCGAACTCGCCCAGTTCGGATTTCTCTCGATCGTCCTTGCTCACCTGATTGGGGCCGATGAAGGCTCCACTCCCAGTAGAAGAGTTAATTCTTCGTCAGCTACATGGCCGGTATCACGATTGCTTATGGTTGAAGTTGAGATTTCAGGGAGGAGACAGGTAGACGACTACTCCAGCCAAAGGAATAGGAAAGGTGGGTTGCAGCATGACAACGGATGGACAATTACAAAACGACGTAATGGAAGAGCTGAGGCGAGAGCCGTGCGTTACGGCGAGCGATATCGGCGTCGCCGTCCACGACGGCACCGTGACTCTCAGCGGTACGGTCCCCACGTTCGCCGAAAAGCGTGCCGCCGAGCAGGCCACCCGACGTGTAGCAGGGGTCAAGGCGGTAGCCGAGGAGATCAAGGTCAAGCCCACAGGGAGGCACCAACGAAGCGATACCGCGATCGCGGAAATGGTTGCACGCGCGCTAGAAGCGCATGTGTGGGTGCCGACCGACGTCACCGCCACGGTAGAGAATGGTTGGGTAAGTTTGCGGGGCGTCGTCAATTGGGAGTTCCAGATAGACGCCGCCACGGAGGCGATCCGGTATTTGGCCGGGGTGAGAGGGATTACCAACGGCATCCTGATCCACCCGACCGCGCGGCCGGCGGAAGTGAGGCAATTGATCGAGGAGGACTTGGCTCGGAACGCCGAGCTGGATGCGCAGAGCATCCGGGTGGAGGCGGAGGGTGGAACGGTGACGCTTTCGGGCACGGTTCGGTCCTCGTTCGAGCGTGACGAGGCGGCGAGGGTGGCCTACCGAGCGCCGGGGGTAATCCTCGTGGAGAACCACATCACCGTCTCGGGTGTTCAGCCGTAGTATCCTGACCTGTTCCACACCTTCGAGTCTGGAGGCCACCCTGCTATTCCCTAGGCAGGGCGACTCGCGCCTACATTCGGTTCGTCGGTGTACGCCACCATTAACCCTTAGGAGGGAGACGATGAACATTCACGACAAGGGACTTGAACTGACGGAAAAGGAAAAACAAAAAATCGACGCGGAGTTCCAGGAGTTGAAAGAATGTCTCCAGGAAGAAGCGAAGGAGTTGGAGCACCTCGATCAGCTCATTGTCAAGGCGAAGAAAGCGGAACAGGAGGTTGCCGAGAAGGTTTGGTGACCGAGCCGTCGGTGGTGGGGCAGCAAACCCGCGTCGCCCGGCAAGGCGAGAGGGCGCCGGCCACGGCCTGCCGGGTTAGGCAGTGGGCGTATTTCCTGAACTTCGTGAGGAGCTTAACCATGTCCGTCGATCTGAATGAGGAAGTGGGTGGCAAACTGCTGCTGATCAAGCTCAGCGGCAAACTGGTCAAGGAGGACTACGAGCAGTTCGTTCCCGAGGTGGAACGTCTGATCCAGCAGCACGGCAAGATTCGCGTGCTGTGCCAGATGCACGATTTCCACGGCTGGTCCCTGGGGGCGCTGTGGGAGGACATCAAGTTTGACCTAAAGCACTTCGGCGACATCGAGCGGCTGGCCTTGGTAGGCGACCGCAAGTGGGAGGCAGGCATGGCGGCGTTCTGCAAGCCGTTCACCCGCGCCGCTATTCGCTATTTCGACGAGAGCAAAGGTGAGGAGGCTGTCCGCTGGATCAAAGAAGGGATCACCCAGCCGGTATGAGACGGGTAGGCACGGTTGCGTTGGGCCTGACCTGCACCGAGGCTGGCCAGCGTTTGCAGCATTACGGACCCAATGAGGCGGCCGAGGAACGCCGTCATGCCGGTCGGTGGGGAGGTACCTTGTGGGGGGCGCGCCGACTGAATTATGGTGGGGGCGAAACCGCATGATGCAGATAAAGCGTACGTGCGGTTTTGCTTCTTTCGCGGCCCTCTGGGAGCATCGAAGGAGAACGCCATGTTACCTCTGATGACCATTTTGCATCCCACCGATTTCTCGGAGCATTCCGAGTTCGCGTTCCGACTGGCCTGTGCGCTGGCTAGAGACTACAAAGCCCGCCTAGTTCTGCTGCACGTCATTTCGCCGTCGGAGGTACTTTATGGCGGAAGGCCTGTGCCCGAGGAGAAAGGACCTGGCATCGAAGAAGTCAAGGACTGCCTGCGGAAAATGGAAAAATCGCACTGGCGCTTGCCTTGCCCCACCGCCTTTCTCGTCGAGGGAGTCAAGCAAAACCTCCGGAAAATGGAGGAGCGAACTCCTCACATCTGTGTGGAATCACTCGCGTTGGAAGGCGATCCAGTGGACAGGATCTTGCGCGCGGCAGAGGAAATCCATAGCGATATGATCGTCATGGGTACGCACGGCCGGACGGCTCTAGCGCGGCTGCTCATGGGCAGCGTGGCCGAACAGGTGGTGCGGAAAGCGGCTTGTCCTGTGCTCACGGTGCGTTGTCCCTCCTGAAAATGTCATCCTAGCAGTCGAGAAACCGATGGCGAGGCTTGAATCAGGGAGCAAAACGTCGGATTGTCGGGGCGGTGGGATGGGAGCCGTGGCTGAATCACGTCTAAAGTTCGTATTAAATGCCTCTAAAGCGCCCCTTTTGCGCTCAGGGCGGACCATCCGTGCTCACCCAACAGAATAGCCTGAAGATAGTTCTTGATGCGACACTCAAGCGCAGCGATGGTAACGGTGATGGAAGCCGCCCACCATCGCCTCGGCAACAATCCGGCCACGCTCCGACGGCTCCTCCACACGCGGCTCCGGGGCATCGCCGCCCGAAGAACGTGCCCCGCGCCGCTGATCAAGAGGACAAGCCGATTGCGGATGATGTCTCATCCACTGCAGGAATGAAGTTCGTAACCCGTCTCGCAGCGCAACCACGAGAGAGACTTGAACTCGGCAACCTTCATTCCTGCAAGGACTTACGGTTTTCGACAACGAGAGGTTTGTTACGAAGAGGGTTCCTCTCGGGGAGCCTGACGAGCTAGAGCGGAAAAGCGCTACAGACGAGTTAACGCGAAACGCCGGGGGAACCAACCCCTCGGCGTTTGCCGTTTTCGCCTATTTTCCAGGGTTTTTTCGCGTCTGCTCATCTCGACTCAACTCTCTGGTTTGGGAGAGATCATCCGGGGTCCGGTCGTAACCCTATGGGTCTCGACCGGACCCCGAACGTCTCGCGGAAAAACTCTCACGCTCTCTCCGAGAGACACCAAACGGGTTAACGCTACCGTCACGACCGCACCCCGAATGAAGTAACGAACTCGGCGAGATTCGCTTAACAATTTCCGTCATCCCGCCGCCGCGCCGGGTAATTACAGATAGAGATCGATTCCCGCCCGCCAGCGTGCCGGTCGCCAGGCGAAGGACGCTGGGGCAACTCCCTCCCGGAGAAGTCCCATGCGATCGCACGACCATACCGACGACTTCACTCCCGATCAGCGCTTTCTGCGGATTGCCGCCGTCCTGGCCGCCGGCCTGAGGCGGCTCCGTCCCCGTTCCGCACCTCCGAGTAGCCCAAAAAATCTACCAGAATTATCTCTGAATTGCCTTGAGCTTCCCGACGAAACGAGGCTCAGTGGACACGCCGGTTAACGATCCCCGAGTCCACGAGAGGAGCACGACATGGAACAAACCCTTCACGCCGACCTCGCTGCCTTGCCCCGTTTGACCACTAGCGAACTGCGGGTCCGCTACGCCGAAGTGTTCGGCGACCAACCGCCGACATGGAACCGCGTCTGGATGCTTCGACGCATCGCCTGGCGGCTACAAGCGATGGCCGAGGGCGGCTTGTCCGAACGCGCCCGCCGACGCGCCGAGGAACTGGCCAACGACGCCGACTTGCGGATGACGATGCCCAAAGGGAAGACTCCCGAGGCTGCGGCGGAGCATACGGTGGTCAAGCCGATGCCTACGCAGACCGACAACCGTCTGCCGCCACCGGGCACCATCCTCACGCGACGGTACAAGGGCCTGATCGTGCAGGTGCAGGTGCTGCAAAGCGGCTTCGCTTATCAGGGCCAAGTCTATCCGTCGCTCTCCGCCGTAGCCAAAGCCGTCACCGGCTCGCATTGCAATGGCTTCCTCTTCTTCCGCAACGCCCTCAATCACCAGCAGGAGAACCGATGAACAAGAACACGAAGAAGCCCGCGGGCACTCTGCCGTTGGTACGCTGCGCCGTCTACACGCGCAAATCGACCGAGGAAGGTCTGGAGCAGGAGTTCAACTCCCTGGACGCGCAACGCGAGGCCGGCGAGTCGTTCGTGGCCAGCCAACGAGCCGAAGGCTGGACGTGCTTGCCGGATCGCTATGACGACGGCGGATTCACCGGCGGCAACATGGACCGCCCCGCCCTGCGGCGCCTGCTGGTCGACATCGAGGCGGGCAAGATCGATTGCGTTGTTGTCTACAAAGTGGATCGCTTGAGTCGTTCGTTGCTGGACTTTGCCCGCATGATGCAGGTCTTCGACAACCAGCGAGTGTCGTTCGTTTCCGTGACGCAGCAGTTTAATACCGCGACTTCGATGGGACGGCTCATTCTCAACGTGTTGTTGTCCTTCGCCCAGTTCGAGCGGGAGATCATCTCCGAGCGCACGCGCGACAAGATGGCCGCGACGCGGCGTAAGGGGAAATGGTCTGGCGGACTGCCGGTACTCGGTTACGACATCGATCCGCAGGGCTATCGCCTGGTCCTCAACGAGGCAGAAGCGGTGCAAGTGCGAGCCATCTTCCAACTGTACCTTGAGGAGGAGGCGCTGCTGCCAGTGTTACAGGAATTAGAGAAGCGTGGCTGGACGAATAAGCGCTGGACGACGCGGGCTGGCAAGCAGTGCGGCGGCCAACCGTTCAGCAAATCCAGCCTGCACCGATTGCTGACCAACCCCATCTATGCCGGCAAGACGCGATACAAGGACGAGGTCCACGACGGCGAACACACGGCCATCATCGACGCGGAAACTTTCCAGCGTGTGCAGGCGGTGCTCCTGCGTAATGGTCGCACGGGGGGCGCTCCGGTGAGGAACCAGTTCGGCGCCGTCCTCAAGGGGTTGTTGCGTTGCAGGCCGTGCGGCTGCTCGATGACGCCCAGCCACACGACGAAGGGTGACCGGCGCTACCGCTATTACACCTGCGTGAACGCCCAGAAGCGTGGCTGGGATACATGCCCCTCGAAATCTATCCCCGCTGCGGAGATCGAGGCGGTCGTCCTCAAACAGATCCGCTGCATCGGCTGTGACCCCGGCTTGTTGCACGAGACGCTGGCGCAGGCCCAGAAACAGGAGGATGCACGACTGATCGAACTGGATGCCGAGCGTCGCGTGCTGGAACGCGACCTGGCTCGCTGGCACGCCGACCTGCAAAGCCTGTCGGGGCAGTTGGGCCGTGATGGCGATCGCTCGGTGGTCTCGCGCCTGGCAGATCTGCAGGAGCGTATCGACATGGCGGAGCGGCGGCTGACAGGCGTGCGCGAGCAGGTGCAGGAGGTGCGACTCCAGCGGATTAACGAGGAGGAGGCGCGCGACGCGTTGGCGGCCTTCGACCCGGTCTGGCAAGTGCTGACGCCGCTGGAGCAGACGCGGCTGGTCGGCTTGCTGGTCGAGCAAGTCCACTACGACGGGGCTACTGGAAAGGTGGCCATTACCTTCCACCCCACGAGCATCCGGGCGCTGGCCGATGAGCTTGCCCAGAAACAGCAGGAGATGAGCGCATGAGTACGCCGTTGACGGTCGAGTGTAAGGTCGAGTTTCGCCGGCTGGCCAAGGGCCGCAAGCAGATGCAAGACGCTCCGGCGACACCACGTCCGATGGTGCCGCCTGGCCGCGTGCCGCGGGTGTCCCGCTGGATGGCCTTGGCCCTTCGCTGCGAACGCTTGCTCTGCGAAGGGCACATCGCCAGCCATGCTGAGCTGGCCCGCCTGGGCCAGGTGACGCACGCCCGCATCAGCCAGATCATGAACTTGCTCTACCTGGCGCCGGACATCCAGGAAACGATCTTATTCCTGCCGCGGACGGAGTGTGGGCGCGACCCCATTATCCTCCGCGACTTACAGCCCATCGCCGCAAAACTAGGGTGGCGAGAGCAACGTGAGATGTGGGAAGTCTGTTACACTCCATCAAGCTGAAAGCTCGTATTCACGATTTCTTCATTCTTCCCTTGTTGGTACTGGAAGTGAGATTGCAAAGCCCATGGCAAATGCCTTAATTATTATTAGATAGTCAACCAACGGCACGAGGTCGCAACCAGCCCGACCCGCGCGGTTCGCCGGAACTAAAGGAGAGGCGAATCGATGGCGACGTTTCGATTACGGCGTTTTTCCCGTCCCGAATTCCTCAAGGCCATTGCACCGGAGAAGCTGATCGCCTTTCTCCGACCTTACGAACGGTACTTCGCCTCGCGCGGCGTGACGCTTCCGCCTACCTACTCCGCGGCAAAGTTGGATTATTCTGGACTGGTGAAAGCGTTCCTTTCTCCGGACAGCAAGACGCCCAAAGAACTCATCGACGCGCTCTATATCGTGGATGAAATGGCGACCCCCGAGGGGATGGACGCGCTTTTGGACGAGGTCGATCGACAGAACCTCATGCTGGCCACTGGTTCGGACTACTCCCCTGAAGACATAGCGGTCCAGGTCTGGCTGCTGAATCGAGACATTCTCGAACGCAAGCACGCGGAGCACTATCTGGCGAAGGCCCGTTCCTTCGAATCCTACCAGATGGATCGTTTCCGA
>DATBGU010000343.1:0-4932 GCA_036557825.1 Gemmataceae bacterium | reverse complement strand
CTTCGGCGTTCGGCCGAACTCGCCCAGCATCATCACCAGCGTCTCGTCGAGCAAGCCGGTCGCCTCCAGGTCGTCGAGCAGGGCGGCGACGGCCTGGTCCAAAGGCGGCAGCAGGCGGTTCTTGAGCGTCGGGAAGATGGCCCCATGATTGTCCCAGTTCTGCACGCGGCCCATGTTGGCCTGCACCACCGACACGCCGGCCTGCACCAGACGCCGCGCCAGCAACAGCGATTGGCCGAAGCTGTGACGGCCGTAACGATCGCGCACGGCAGCCGGCTCGCGCTCCATCTCGAAGGCCCGCGCGATCTTGCCCGAACCCAGGATCGAGAACGCCAACTGCTGTTGGTCCGTCAGTCGCCGGCACTCCGCCATCTCGTCGAATTGCTTCTGTTGGCGATCGACCTGTTCGAGCAAGGCGCGGCGGTCTCGCAGGCGCTCGATCTCCAAACCCGGCGCCAGCCGCACGCTCTCGACGCGGAAGTCGGCGGCGTTGGGATCGCGGCTGATTTGCCAGGGATCGTGCTTGGGTCCGAGGAAACCGGCGTGCTGTCCCGGCCACGTCAACGGCCCCTCCATGAGGAAGGTCGGCAGGTTGACGCCGGTGGGGATGCCATCGTTGCGCGGCCGCAGGTAATGAAGTCCCGAGGAGTAGGCCGGCCAGTCGTCGCGCGAGGCCACCTTGTCGAAGAACGCTCCCGGCTGTTGATACCCCGTCAGCAGATGATGCGTCGCCACGAGATGATTGTTCTCTCGATGGGCCAGCGAGCGGACGACGGCATACTTGTCGGCGCGAGCGGCGAGGCGCGGCAGATGTTCGCTAACGGTCAACCCCGCCGTTTTCGAGGCGATGGCCTTGAACTCGCCGCGCACCTCCCGCGGCGCATCCGGCTTCAGGTCGAAGGTGTCGAGGTGGCTGGGAGCGCCGGTGAGGAAGACCAGAATGAGAGACTTCGCTTTGCGCGGCTTCTCGCCTTTCGCCTTCCGCGCCTCGGCCGACCGTGCTTGTCGCGCCAGCAGTCCGGGCAGGCTGATGCCGAGCAATCCCGTGTATCCCACTTGCAGCAACTCGCGGCGCGAGAGGCCGATGGTATGCCGATGATTGGTCGGACGCGATGAGGTCACGTTAGGTAATCCTTCCAGGCAAAGGGCGAGAACACCATCCGGCGGGAACACAGCCATTAGAGCATGTCGGCGGCGGGATGCAAAGAGGTTTCCGCCAACTCATCCGTGCATACAAAAGGAGAGAATCAGGAGGGCAAAACGAGAGTGGCCAAGGTGGGACTCGAACCCACATGCCCGTTAGGGCGCAACATTTTGAGTGTTGTGCGTATGCCGATTTCGCCACTTGGCCTATCTTTAATATCCTACAAATCACACAGGAGGTTGATTGCCATGTCCCACCACCGCCGCTATACGGACAGCGCTATCATCGAGGCGGTTCAGTCGAGCCGATCTATTCGCCAGGTTCTCGCCAAGCTCAATCTGTCTCCGACCGGAGCCAACTACATCGCCATCCAACAACATTTCCGACGGCTGCAACTCGATACCGCACACTTGCTCGGCCAGGGCTGGCTCAAGGGAGGAACGTCTTCCCCCTGGAGTCCACCAAAGCCCCTGGAGACAATCCTCGTCGAACACTCTACCTGTCACGCAACTTCGCGGTTGAAGCGACGCCTCATCCGGGAGGGGTTGCTTGTGAACTGCTGTGCAATCTGTGGATCACCGCCATCCTGGCAAGGCCAACCGTTGGTCCTGATCCTGGATCACATCAACGGCAACCGCTCGGACAATCGAATCGAGAACCTGCGGTTGCTCTGTCCCAATTGCAATAGCCAACAACCGACATTCGCGGGAAGAAATAAAGGTCGCTGCAACTTCATCAATGGCGCCCCTAATCCCTCCTCCTTCGCGAATATCGCCACTTCCGAGCCGGACCTGTTTAGCAGTTTACGCCCTCCCGCCGAGGCGTCAAGTCGCCGAGAATGAGCCGAGATTCTCACGGCCCCCCAGGTGGTCCGCCCGCTGGGCCGCCCATGCCGGAGCCGCCGGCCATCTGACGCGCGCGCTCAATCATCGGCGATGTTCGGCCGCTCTCCGGCTCGATCGCGTCCACGCGCCAAGCGGCCGGCGAATTGCCCGCCTCCGCCGCCGGCGCGCTGACAACGAGTTGTCCATCCACGACGTAGGTGGGGCGCATCGTCTTCTGTTCGACGTAGGTCAGATGGGCGTCGAATCGAGCGATCCATCGGCCATCGACTTCGCGCAGCATGGGCAGTTCGGCATCCTGGAGACGGAGCGAGAACGTGGGCGCGCCGGCGCTACCGAGATGGAAGGTGTTCTCGATACACTTCACGATGTCGTCTCGCTGCTGTTTGCTGGCCCAGAAACGCTTGTCGTCGATGTGAAACAACTTGGTGTCGGCCAATTTTTCCCGCGACGCCAGGAAGTCTCGCCCGGCGTCGCTGTACAGTCCCAGCGCCGCGGGTCCGGCCAAGGGCGCTGTGGTCCGCAGGCGGGCGGACCGCCGGCCCTCCAACAATCGCTCGCGCTGGCTGGGATCGAGCGTATCGAGATAGGCATCGTCCCAGGCCAGCCGATTGACCCGCTCCTGCCAGGCCGACGCGAAATTCCAGGCCGTCCGCCCCTTGTTGTGATAGTCCTCTCCGCCCGAGGACACCTTTAAGGTGGCGGGAAGAATGTTCGTTTCCCCCTTCGAGAGCAGCACGTGCCATTGCCGGCCGCGCGACTCGCCGGGCGGGCTGTCGGGGCCGAACGTGGTGACGTTCATGTCGTATTCGACCAGAGGGGTGGCGACGTGGTATTTCAGGACGACCCGATAGCCGCCTTCCTGATAACCCCAGTCGATCACGCCCCTCGGCGTGATGCTTGCCTGGCCTTCCGCCATCTGGATGGCGCGGACGAAGGAAGTCCGGCGGAATTGGTCGTACATGCCTCCACTGGTTTGGCTCATGGGCTTGTTGAAGCGCGACTCCACCTCCTTGCGCACCTCGCCGTCTTCCATTTCCTTGACCGACTCGCCCATGGCGAGCAGAAACGCCCGCTCGGGACGGCCCTCCTGCAACTGGGTGAAAAACTGATCGGCGCAGTCGATGGCCTGCAAGCGCACGGCGAAGAAGGTGAAGGCGTAGTAAGCGGTATAGAGGAGTCCGGCGACGACAACGAGGCGGACGCCCCAGGTGGTGAAGGCCAGGCCGCTCAGCGTCTCCTCGGAACCGCGGATGCGCACGCGGGCCAACCAGCAAACGACGAGGGCGGCGACGGGGATGACAAAAGTCCACGCCGGCATCAGCAAGGGAGTACGGTTGAACAGGGCGATTGCACCGCCCACCGCCACGACGAGGGCGTACAGCACGGCCACCCCGAAGCCCGCCAGGGCCAGCAGCGAAAGCGGCCGATACGTTTCCGACACCGCCGCCGCCCTGGTGCCGATTCCTTCTTCCGGCGCGGCGACCGGTGACGCGGTACCCTGCGGACGATCCGTTGCGTCAGCCATAGCTCCCCCTCCACGAATGCAGAATGAAATGCCCTCTGCTATCTTGTCTTTCATTCTGCATTCTGCATTCCGCATTCCGCATTGGTTTACTCACTGCCCAGGTCGGCGGAAATGTCGCCGAGCATGGCACGGCGAGCGGCGTCGCCGTGCGAGATGCCGCGCGCTTGAACCTGACCCGAGGAATCGAGATAGATTTTGTCTTGCAAAATTTCTTGAATGACGATGGCCATCTTGTCGCTGCCGCGCACCTCGACCAGCGGACGCGCCCCGGTGTTCAGCGCCACCATGCGTTTCTGAATCAGTGTCGAGAGCTTGAATCGGCCGCCGACCTTGTTGACGATCCCCTCTTCCTTCAACTCATCCAACATCACTCTCCCCCTTGTGAAAGGCCCGTGCGATCAGGTCGCGGACGCACGCGACCGCCGACTCCAGATCGTCGTTGATGACTACGTGATCGAACTCGTTGCTTCGTTGCAGCTCCCGCTTCGCCGTGTCCAAGCGTCGCGCGATGCTCTCCGCGCTTTCGCCGCGCTTGCGCAAACGTTGCTCGTACGCCTCCCACGAGGAAGTCTTGATAAAAATGGACACGCAATCGGGGCAGAGGGTGCGCACCTGGTCGGCCCCTTGAACGTCGATGTCCAGCAGAACGCCGACCCCCTTGCCTCGATACTCCTCCATCTCGCTTCGCAAGGTGCCGTAGCGCCGGTCATGCACGGTCGCGCATTCGAGGAAGGCGCCGGCCTGCCGCTGCTTCTCGAACTGTTCGGGCGTCCAAAAATAATAGTGGACGCCGTTCTGCTCATAGGGCCGCGCCGCTCGCGTGGTGGCCGACACCGACAAACGCAGGGGCAGACCGCTGTCCTTCAGCAGACGGGCGGCAATCGTGGACTTCCCGCTGCCACTCGGCCCGGCCAGGATTATCAACGGCGCCTTTGCCATAACCTTGTTAGGTGGTTGGGTGGTTAGGTGGTTGCGAGGAATAGCCTAACCACCTAACCACCCAACCACCTGCTTATTCGATGTTCTGCACCAGTTCGCGGATCTTTTCGAGTGTCCCTTTGATCTCGACCACGTGCCGGGAGATTTCGACGTCGCTGGCCTTGGAGCCGATAGTATTCGTCTCGCGGAACATCTCCTGCGTCAGAAACTCCAGCTTGCGGCCGGCGCTCTCCGGCTCGTTGACGATCTCCTGGAACTGATCGAGGTGGCTCGCCAGCCGCGTCACCTCCTCGGCGATGTCGCTGCGCTCCGCGAAGATCGACACCTCCTTGATAAGGTCGCTACGATCGATCTGCACGTCCAGTTCGCCAAGCAGACCGCGAACCCGGTCGAACAGCCGATCGCGGTACAGCACGGCCACGCGCGGCACCTGGGCGCGGATGCGTTCGAGCTGCCCGGCGATGTGGTCGCGCATTTGC
>DATBGU010000342.1:0-6216 GCA_036557825.1 Gemmataceae bacterium | reverse complement strand
GTGGAAGCCGCCGATCGTGCGCAGGGAGCCAAGTGGATTCGCACGGTCAAGTTGGCCAAGTTCCCCGTCACCATCGAGCCGGTGATCGCCTCGAAACGGCCCAAGCCGCGCGCCGGCCTGCGCGTGGACTGGAGCAGCGTTTTGTCGCCGAGCCTGCGGAGCGTGCCGGAGGGTGTCGTCATCCGCGAGGTGCAGCCGGGCAGCGCCGCCGACAACGCCCACCTGCATCCCAACAAGATCATCAAGCGCGTCAACGACCAGAAGGTCAAAACGCCCGCCGAGTTCTACCGCGAAATGGATAAAGCGAAAGGTCCGGTCGAGTTGCGTTACGCCTCCGCGGAAGGGGGTGAGGAGCAGCGTGTCACCATCGACAGCAAATAAAAGGAATTGATGATTTCAGATTGATGATTGATGAATGAAAAAATCATCAATCATCAATCTGAAATCATCAATCGAAATCATGCGTTACGCCATCTGCAACGAGACGTTCGAGGGTTGGGACCACGAGCGCGTCTGCCGCTTCGTCGCCGGCCTGGGCTATCAAGGATTGGAGATCGCGCCGTTCACCTTGGCGCGGTCGATCACCGATGTCTCTGCCGTGCAGCGGCGACAACTTCGCCGACAGGCGGAGGAACACGGTCTGACCCTCCTGGGACTTCACTGGCTGCTGGCCAAAACCGAAGGATTGCATCTGACCTCGCCGGACGCCGCCGTTCGGCGGAAGACGGCCGATTATCTAGTGGCGCTGGCGCGCTGCTGCGCCGACCTTGGCGGTGAACTGCTCGTTTTCGGCTCGCCGGCCCAGCGGCGCATCCCCGCCGGGACGACGCGCGAACAAGCGGTCGATCACGCCGTCGATACCTTCACGCGCGCGCGAAGCGGCATCGCCGACAGCGGCGTCAAACTGTGCCTGGAACCGCTGGCGGCGCCGGAAGCCGACTTCATCAACACCTGCGCCGAGGCGGTCGAGATCCTCGACCGCATCAACGATCCGCACTTCGTGCTGCACCAGGACGTGAAGGCGATGTCGTCGGAAGAGACGCCCATCCCCGAACTGATTCGCCGCCACGCCGGCCGAACCGGCCACTTCCACGCCAACGATCTCAACCGTCGCGGACCCGGTTTCGGCGACGTCGATTTCGTGCCGATCTTCCGCGCCCTCCGCGCCAGTGGATACGCGGGTTGGGTGTCGGTCGAGGTGTTCGATTATTCGCCCGATCCGGAGACGATCGCCCGTCAGAGCCTGCGCTACCTGCGCGAGTGCGAGGCGCGGGCAATGGCGTGACGGTCAATCCTTGGCGGAGGCCGAAGGAGATGAGTTGAACTTGCGGCGGATTTCTTCCATGCGCCGGCGGTTGACGCCCAGGTCGCTGTGACCGGCGCGCGACGCGGAACGGAAGTGAATCACCTTCGCCTCCTCTTCCATCAGAAACTCCACGTCATCGACGAAGCGAAAGAGAAAACTGGTACACTCGACATGCAGATAGCTCTCGGTCTGCCTCACAATGCGGGTACGCGGTCGCTCCCTCAGCACTTCCCGCAGGCGCGTTATGGCTTCCTCCGCAGTTCCCGCGTAAGTCAACGGTTCGATGCGATGCCGTTCGTCGCTCGCCTGGGTGCAAACGCAGTTGGGTTTGTTGGGGCATGGGGAGAGCCGTCCGCCGTTGACGCCGAGGTTTGCCGGCCGCCGCGTCGAGAGACTCAGGAGCGCCAGCCCAATCATCGCGGCCGCAAGGGAGCATCCGGCGAGAATGGCGAACGCTTTGGCATCCATTGGAGGGAACGCATCAAGGTTGAGCAGCGGCCCGTTGCTGGAGTTGGGCGACGAACGCCGCGTGTTCCGGACTGGCCAATCCCTGCTGCAAGACTTGCAGGACGCGAGCCAGATCGAAACGCAGCAGCGCCTCCGGGTCCAGCCACAAGCCAGGCAGGTGTTCGCTGCACAGCAGACCGTCCGAAGTCCGCTGCAGTTGTTGGTACTCTCCCTCGCGCAGGACGAACCAGTCGAGGGCCCCATCCTCGACGCGCCAGATGATGTACTCGCGTAGGTTGTTGCGGCGATAGACGCGCAGCTTCGTGTTGCACGCCATGCTGACGGTGCTGGCGGCGACCTCGGCCACCAACTCCGGTCCTCCCACCAAATAGCCCTCGTCATCGAGGCGCGCTAGACCGCCGAACGCCGGCTCGACGTAGAGCAAGGCGTCGGGTTGCGGTTCGTTGTCGAGGTCCAGGCGAATGCTCGCATCCGCCGAGACACGGACGCCCGGCGTGTTCGCTCGGTAGAACGCCATCCAGCCGATCAAATCCGCATGGGGGTTGCCGTGTTGTTCGGCACGGACGGGAGAGGGCATGTAGACGACTCCTTCGATCAGTTCCGCCTTTTTCAACTCCGGCATGGATTCATAGCGGCGCTCGAACTCGTGCCGCGTCAGGTGATCGCCCGATGCCAGCGATGGGACGCGCGGCGCCAGCGGCGGTTTCGGCGGAGTGGTCAGCGTACTGTGCATTATTTCTTGCTGTTGAGGTTGCATCGAAGACGGTCCTCTTCACGCGATGTTTCTTTCCGCGATTTTCCCACTCGGGCGGCGGGAAAACAAGATGCGTTCGCAGCGCCCGTTAATGCGCCATGCTGTCCGAACCGGCCGGCGGTTCGCGGTGGCCGTACAGGCTGTACAAAATCGGCATCAGATAGCGCGTCAAGAACAGCGTCGTAATCATGCCGCCGACCACGACAATGGCCAGCGGTTGCTGCGTCTGCGCGCCGATGCGCGTCGAAACGGCCGCCGGCAGAAGACCGAGGATGGCCGTCAACGCCGTCATCATCACCGGACGCACGCGCTTCTCGGCTCCCTGCATGATGGCCTCATCCAGCGGTAGACCCTGGGCGCGGAGCTGATTGAAGTACGAGATCATCAGCAGGCCGTCCATGATGGCCACGCCGAACAGCGAAATGAATCCGACCGCCGCCGAGATGCTGAAATGCGTGTCCGTCAGCAGCAGCGCCCAGATGCCACCCATCGACAGCGCCACCACGTTGGACAGAACGACGAACGCATCGAGGAACGAGTGGAAGGCCATGTACAGCAGAATCAGAATAAGGGCCAGCGACAGCGGGATGATGTACATCAGGCGCCCTTCCGCTTCCTGCATCTCCTCGAACTCGCCGCTCCACACGGCGCGGTAGGCGCCGCCGAACAGGCCGATCGAGTTGCGCTGCGCCTCGGCCACGGTGCTGGCCAGGTCGCGGTTGCGCACGCTGAACTTGACGGCGATCAGCCGCTCGCCCTGTTCGCGGTAAATCGTCGAAGCGCCGGCGCGGATGAAATGGCCGTTGGGGTCGGGCCGGCCGCGTTCATCGTTCGGGGTGACGAAGTCGCGCAGCGGCCGCTGCGGGTTGGCCGCCAGATAGTTCAGCGTGCCGCTCCAGATGCTGCCGTGCAGTCCGGGCAGGGCCACGCTCGTGCCCATGCTCGATAGTCCCACGCTTCCGCCCGTGATGCGCGTCGGCGCGACGCCGGACACGAACCCCGAAGTCTGATTGTTGGTGATGTCCACCGGGATTTGCAGGATGGTCTTCTCGCTGGTCCGCAGCGGCTCCGGCCAGCGCAGCGTGATGGCGAACTTCTTCTCGCCCTCAATCATCGTCGAGATCGGCTGGCCGCCGACCGCCGAGCGGATGACGGTCAGCACGTCGCCGTCGTTGGCGCCGTACTTCTGACACTTGTCGCGGTCGATCGTAAGCTCCAGGTTCGGCTGGCCCTTGACGCGAAACACACCCACGTCCTCGACGCCCTTGATGTCCTTCAAAATGACTTGCAAACGGTCGGCCAGCTTCTCCAGCTCGTCGAGGTCGGGTCCGATGATCTTGACCGAGTTGTCGCCCTTGACGCCGGACAGCGATTCCATGACGTTGTCGCGGATGTTCTGCGAGAAGTTCCAGTCCACGCCGACGATCTTCTGGTTCAGCTCATCGCGCATCTCGCGGACCAACTCCGGCTTGCTCCGCGGACGAGAAGGCCGGAACCAACTCATCCAGCCGGTTTGCATTTTCTTCGCCGGCCAATCGCGCTGCGGCTTGAGCGGGACGAAAAATTCGACGTTGTAGAAGCCGGTCGGATCGGTGCCGTCGTCGGGCCGGCCGATCTGCGCCATGATCGACTGAATTTCCGGATAGCGCTGCATGATGGTCCGGGCGCGGTCGGTTTGCTCGGCGACGGCGTCGAGGTTGATGTTCATGGGGTAGGTGGCGCGAATCCACAGATTGCCTTCCTCCAGCTCCGGCATGAATTCGCGGCCCAGAAACGGTAACAGGCAAATCGTCATTACGATAAGTCCGCTCATCAGTCCCAACGTCACCCAGCGATATTTCAGGCAGATGCTCAACTGCCGCAGATAACGTCGCTTGAGGAAACGCAGCAGAAAGTTATCGGGCGACGGCTTGAGGTTCTTGAAAAACAACAGACAAAGCACCGGCGACAGGGTCAGGGCCAGCAGCAGCGCGCCGCCCAGGGCGAAAGCGTAGGTGTCGGCCATCGGCCCAAAGATTTGCCCTTCCGGGCCGCGCATGGTGAATAGCGGCAGGAAGGCGCACACCATGATGAGCGTCGAGAACAACAGCGCCTTGCGAATCTCGCCGCTGGCGTGGATGATGCGCTCCTTCAAGGGCAGCTCGGCGTACTCGCCCGAACTGATGTGGCGATAGATGTTCTCGACCATGATGACGGACGAATCGACGATGATGCCGAAATCGACGGCCCCGATGGACAGCAGGTTGGCCGATTTGCCGCGCACGAACAGCACCGAAAAGGCGAACAACAGCGCTAGCGGAATGTTGATGGCCACGATCAGAGCGCTGCGCACGTTGTTGAGGAACATGAACAGGATCACCGTCACCAGTACCATGCCGAGAATCAGGTTCTCGCGCACCGTCTCGGTGGTGACGTGGATGAGGTCGGAGCGATCGTAATAGGTGTCGATCTTGACGCCGGGCAGCAGCCGGCTGGTTTCATTCAATTCTTCGATCTTCTTTTCGACGTCGTGCAGAGCGGGCAGCGAGTCCTCGTTCTTGCGCAGCAAAATGACGCTTTGCACCTTCTCCGGCTCGAACAACCATACGGGATTGCCGTCGGCGTCGCGGGCCTCGCTGCCGTCGGCGTTCTTCTTCGGTTCGCTGAACATGACCCGGCCCAGCCGCGTCTGATAGTTGACCACGACGCCCTGCCGGCCGATCTCCGAGGCGTACTTGAGCGGGCCGCCCTCGACCACGTCCTCGACGCGGATGGGGTGATTGTTGATCGACGTGATGGTGACTTGACGGAGGGCGCGAACGCGGCGTTCGTCCTCGCGGCGCAGATGCTCGACGGCGACGCGCGGATCGCGCGTGCCCAGCACTTCCGGCGACTGCATGGGATCCAGGCCGGCGCCGATCAGACCCAGGCCGCGCACGTTGAGGAGGTTGGGACCGAGGCTGATGTGTTCGCCGCCGGCGTTGGCGTTGGCGTTGGCGACCGCGTTCTGCAACTGCGCCAGGGTGATGCCGTAGCGGCGCAGCCGATCCGGATCGGGGCGGACCTCGTAGCGCTTGACGGTGCCGCCGCTACTGGTCACATCGATGATGCGCGGCACGCGCTTGAAGATGCGTTCCAGGCTCCAGTCTTGCATCGCCTTCAAGTCGTTGAGCGAGTAAATATCGCGGCCGTAGTCGTCCTTGGGTCCGGTGAGCGTGTAGCGGAGGATCTCGCCGGTCGGGCTTTGCGGCGACAGGATCGGCAGCACGCCCGGCGGCAGCGACTCGGTGAATTGCAGGCGGTTGATGACCTCCTGCTTGGCCTTCTCGTAGTCGATGCCGTACTCGAATTGGTTGCGCAGGTGAGCCAGACCGAACAGCGATTTGCTGCGCGTATACTTCAGCCCCGGCATGCCCGCCAGCGTCACCTCCAGCGGGATGGTGACTTGCCGCTCCACTTCCTCCGCCGAGGCGCCGGGGTATTGCGCGATGACCTCGATGATGGCCGGCGCCGGATCGGGATAGGCCTCGACGTTGACCTTGAAGAAGGCGAAGCCGCCGAAGCCGGCCAACCCAAGCATCATCAAAAGGACGATGAGTGGATTGTTGACCGCCCAGGCAATCAGTTTGCGGATCATGGAAAGATTGGCTCATGGCTTGGCGAGCGGGGGGCGTCAGCCCCCTGTTGCTTCCAACAGGGGGCTGACGCC
>DATBGU010000341.1:0-21807 GCA_036557825.1 Gemmataceae bacterium | reverse complement strand
GGGCTGCAGGAAAGCGAACCGTCGAGGAATTATGGAAGTATTTGGGCCAGGTCCTCGACGAGTTCCTTCCAGATGAGTGCTGCAACTACTTCCGTAGTTGCGGATATACGGCCGCTAGATCAACTAGGGAACTGCTCTAGTCGAGGTTTCCATCTCCCTTGCTGGCGCTTCGGGCTGGCGAAAGCAACAAACTCCTCTTGTTTCTTCGTTCCAACTGTATTAAGAGTCGTCATACAGTTGAACGCCCCGATCATGCAGGGAGGCATGAGGCATGGGTTTGCACATCAACACCGCCAGCCGAGCGCCCATCTATCAGCAGCTGGCGCAGCAGATCCGCGAGGCCATCGCACGCGGGGAACTCCAGCCCGAAACGAACCTTCCCTCCGTGCGGCAACTCTCGCGCGAACTCGTTATCAATCCCAACACCGTCGCCCGCGCCTACACCGAACTCGAACGCGAAGGACTGCTCATCTCGCGGCCGGGGCGCGGCATCTATGTGGCCCAGCCGCGCAACGATCTGACGCAGGCCGCGCGCGACCGGCGCCTGATGGAGCAGCTCGACCGCTGGCTGACCGAGGCGGTTCACCTCGGCTACTCCGCCGACGAGGTGCTGCGGCTGGTCGCCCGGCGCGTGCGTGAATTTCAGTGGCAAACCGACGGAGCGGCGTGAAAGGAGGACCGATCGTCATGGAAGCGATCAGGACGGAGCGGCTGACCAAGTATTACGGCAGTCGAAAAGTGGTGGACAACCTCGACCTGCGCGTGCCGCGCGGCAGCGTCTACGGCCTGCTCGGCCGCAACGGCGCCGGCAAGTCCACCACGCTGAAAATGATTACCGGCATGGTGCGGCCCGATTACGGCCGGATCGAATTGCTCGGCGAAAACCTGGAGACGCTGTCGCCGCGGACGCGCGGCCGCATCGCCTACCTGGCCGAGGGGCATCCGCTCTACACCGGCATGACCATCCGCCAAGCGGTCACGTTCACCGCGTCGTTTTATCCCAACGCCGACCGCGAGCTGGTGAACCAAATCCTCGATCACTTCGCGCTGTCGCCGAAGACGAAGATCGGCCGGTTGTCGAAGGGACAGCGGGCGCAGGTGTCGCTGGCGTTGGCCATCGCCCCGGACCCGGAGCTGCTCATCCTCGACGATCCGACGCTCGGCCTGGATACCAACGTCCGCCGCGATTTTTTGGAGTCGATGATTCAGATCATCCAGCGCCGCGGCCGAACGATCCTGTTTAGCTCGCACGTGCTGGGCGACGTGGAGCGCGTCGCCGATCGCGTCGGCGTGATGATCGACGGTGTGCTGCGCGTCGATTGTCCAGCGGAGCATTTCAAGCGTTCGGTGCGCAAGCTGATCGTGGAGTTCGGCCGCGAGCCGCCGGCTCTGCCGCCGTGTCCGGGACTGCTCAGCGACTGGCGCGTCGGCACGCGGCGCGAATTGGTGTTCGTCGGCTACGGCCCGCCTCAGCGCGCCGCCGTCGAGGCGTTGTCGCCGCGGCGCGTCGAGGTGGAGGAACTGAATCTCGAAGATGCGTTCATCGAGTACACGCGCGGCCCGCGGCGGTCGCTGCCGATTTTCTCGCACACACAGGCCGATTTTCAAGGAGGACAGGCCGATGAAAGCGTTGGCGTGGAAGGAGCTGCGTGAGGTGTTCGGCATCGCGGCCGTGGCGCTGGGATGTTATCTAGCGCTGGTGGTCAGCCTGATGGGCACGATGGCGTTCTACTGGGTGCCTGGGATGCCGCGCGGGCCGGAGGACGTGCCGTTCACCAGCGGCGGATTCTTGGGGGCCTTCACCCTCATCTCGGTGGTGTTCGCCGTGGCGCTTGGGTTCCGTCAGTCCGCGTGGGAGTCAAGCCGAGGGACGTATCTGTTCCTGCTGCATCGACCGATGCGGCGCGAGACGATCTTTCGGACCAAACTGGCGACAGGCATCGCCGTGCTTCTCTTCTGCTCGTGCGCGCCGATCGTGTTGTACGCCGGATGGGCGTCGATGCCAGGCCGGCACGCGGGTCCGTTCGAGTGGTCGATGACCGGCCCCGCCTGGCGGCTCGCCTTCCTCATGCCGTTGCTGTACTTGGGCGCCTTTCTCAGCGGTCTGCGGCCGGCCCGCTGGTTCGGCACGCGATTGCTGCCGCTGGCCGGTTCGATTGCATTGCTGGTCCTGGTGAGCCTCTCGCCGTGGTGGTGGCATCTCAGTTTCCCTCTGGCGCTGCTGCTGTACGGGCTGCTGACGGCCAACGTCTGTTTTGTGGCGCGATTGCGGGATTACGCCTAACAGGAGCGAAAGTCTGTCATGTCGAATACGGGATTGTTTCAGCGCCTCGTTCTGGCCGCGGTCCTGGCCGTTGGATTCCTCTGTGTCTGGGGCGTGGCGGGCATATGGGCCCTTGAGATGGTGAGGGTCATCGTCTTGTTGGATGGGGGGGACGAGCACGTGGTTTTCCGGACGGATGGGACGCCGCTGGTGATGCACAGCGATGGTCAGGGAAACCAACACTATTGGGATCTGGAAGGCAACCCGGTTCTACCTGTCCAGGACGATCCGAGTGCCTGGCTGATTGGAACGGAGTTGCCGCGGTCGTTGCCCCTCGAACTGGAAAAGGGCGACGTCTCGTGGGAGGAGCGGATACGTTCCTTCGAGGATGGGAGAACGCCCCCTGTTCGCTGGCACTTTATCAGCGATGGTCGGCCAGACGGCATGGCGTACTTCGCCGGCTACGACAGCCAAAGCAAGATGTGCATCGGCTACCTCGGCGCGGCTAGGTTCCAAGCGGAGTTGCCTCCGATGCAAGAGCGCATTCCTTTCGGCGGTTTCCTGGTGGGGCCGCCGTCGCGTGTGTTCTGTCCCGATCGCGGGACGAGGCGCGCGCCTGCGATAAGTCCAAGAGAGGCGGGGACGCCCGAAGGCGCGTTATCGCCGTGGATGGTGTACGTTCTCGGCCGCGATCAGAAACTGTACGAGGCGGACCTGCGAACGCGCACGGTACGGATCGTCCTCGATGAAGCCGGACTTCGTTCGGTGGCCCTGGTCCGCGATTCACTGAACCCGGCACGAGCCTCGTTCTACCGGCTGGCAGCGAGGACCGACGATGCCGTCCTTGTGCTGGATGAGCATGGGCGGGAGTTGAGGCGCTATCCAATCCCGGAGATGCTACGCGACCGAACGATCGCGGTCGCGGAAACCTCTGGCGGCGAGGCGCTGATGTACTGGAATAGCCCGGAAGATCTTTTGACTACGCAAGTCGAATACCGGATCTGCTGGGTGCGACCCGACGGTCGTTTCCGCACGTCAGGCCGCACGCTGCCCTATCACAATCCTTTTCAGTCGATGCAAACGCTCAGCGCGGCAGTTGTGCCGTCTCCTCTGGCGCTCGACGTTCTCCTGGCGCTGCTGCGCAACTCGTCGCAGGAGCGACGGGAGGCCGACCGAGCCGAGTCTCTGCCGGAGGCGATGGTTCTGACGCTGGTGGACTTCTGGCCGTCCCTCGCCGTCGCGCAGCTGCTGGCGCTGGGCCTGGCCGTGCTCTGCTATCGCCGGCAGCTGCGTTACGGAGCCAGCCGCGGCGAGCGCATCGTCTGGCCGCTGTTCGTGCTGCTGCTGGGACTGCCGGGATGGATCGGCTATCGCTTCGGTCGAAGGTGGCCGGTGCTGGAGAAGTGTCCGACCTGCGGCGATGCGGTGCCGCGCGACCGCGGCGACTGCGTCCGCTGTACGACTGAAATTCCGCTGCCGGCGCTCAAGGGAACCGAGGTGTTCGCCTGATAGAACGCTTACCTTACCAGCCCGAAGCGCTAGCGAGGGCGCCCTCGCTGGCGCTTCGGGCTGGTAAAATGGATGGGAGGACACGCCATGAATGATCCCACCCCGATCGTTCCCATCGAGCCTTCGGAACTGCTGCGCGCCGTCCGCGCTCATACGCCGGCGCGCATCCTCGTCGGCCGCGCCGGGCCGTCGTATCGCACGGCGACGCAGCTGGAACTGCGACGCGATCACGCCGCCGCCCTCGACGCGGTTCACGCCGAGGTTGACATGAAACGCGATCTCGGCGCCGATCTCATTGGGAAGTTTCGGCTGTTCGAGGTGCGCACACGCGCCGAATCGAAAGAGCAATATCTGCTGCGTCCCGACCTCGGCCGGCGGCTCGACGACGACGCAGGCGCGGCGATTCGCAAGGAATGTCCGGCGGGTTGCGTCGTGCAGGTGGCGATCGGCGATGGGCTGTCCGCGGCGGCGATCGCGGCGCAGGTTCCCGCACTGCTGCCACGACTCGATGACGAAGCGGGCCGGCGCGGCTGGAGCTTCGGCCGGCCGTTCTTCATTCGGCACTGCCGCGTCGGCGTCCTCAACGACATAGGCGACATTCTCGATCCGGAAGTGGCGGTATTGCTCATCGGCGAGCGGCCGGGATTGGCGACGGCGGAAAGCCTGTCCGCCTACCTCGCCTATCGGCCGCGCGGCGGACACACGGATGCTCGGCGCAATCTGATCTCGAACATCCACGCCCGCGGCATCGGTCCCGAAGAGGCGGCCCAGCGGATCATAGCCCTGACCGAGTTGATGCGCCGCATCCAGAGCAGCGGCGTCGCCGTCAAAGAGGAACTCCCCCTGGACCGAGAGCGGATTTGACGGGGCCAGGATCGCGGCCTACGCTTGCGTGATCCTTCTCGGGGAGGCACCGCAATGTTGCAGTCGGCCCTGCGGAAACCACTGTCCCTCTTCGGTCCGCGACGTGTGAAAGTCGAGCGCCGCGACGGCAAGCGCGTGACCCCCGCACGGAACACGCTCTGCCTGATTCGACGGACCAGCGAGGACCAACCGAGCATGGCCGTCGTTCAGAACCTGTCGCTCAGGGGCATCGCCCTGCTCCTCGATCGCGAACAGCCGGCCGGCGCCGTCTTACCTCTTCTCCTCATCAACGCCTTGCACACCTTCTCTGTCGCAGTGGATCTGCGGATCGTCCGCTGTTTCCGCGCCGCCGGCAATCAATACTTCGTCGCCGGTCCCTTCGAGCGCGCGCTTTTGCACGAGGAAATGGTGTTGTTCCTCCGCTGACGGATCAACCGGCGCGCTGTAACTTGAACAGGCTCGGCACGATGCCCCAGGCCCGCCGGCGCAACGGCGCCACGCCCGCCGCCGCCGAGTGCAGATCGTCCACCGAATAGAACACGCGCGGGTCGAAACGGCGAGCGATCAGCAGCACCTTCGCCAGCTCCTTGCGCTTGATGACCGTGTAGACGACTTGCACCGGGCCGGTCGCGCCCTGGGCGTCGATTCGCGTGACGCCGTAGTTGGCCGACCGCAGATCGTCGATCAGGCGCGCGCCGTTCTTGTGCGTAATCATGCGCACGCCGACGCTGCCCATCGCCAGCTTCGATTCCAGCAGGATGCCCAGGAAATTGCCGAGCGTGAAACCGCAGGCGAAAGCCGCCGCGCAGCGCCAATCGCCGAGATTGCTCATCACCTGGCCAATGGCGAACAACCAGATGCTCACCTCGAACATGCCCAGAAGCGGCGCCAGAAATTTCATGCCGCGCGCCACGAAAATGGTGCGCATGGTGGAGATGGTCACCACGCACACCTCGGCCGCGAAGATGTACAGCGGCAGCGAACCACTCGATCCGAACACGGACCGTCCTCCCAAGACTCGCTTGATCGGACGATCTCCATAGACAAAGCGGCAATCGCCCGCAAGGGCAAAAATCGTGGATCGCGGATGGCGAATCGAATAGAGACGATCCACGATTCACAATCTTCTTTCTTGCTCCGGCGTGCCGGGGCGGATACGCTCCTGGATGGGGGGCTACCGCGAACTGTCTGGAGGCGTCATTATGAACACACCGAATCCCCTGGCGGAACAGCCGGCCGATACGGCGGCGACCGAAGCCGCGACGCCGGCGCACACGATCCTGGTAGTGGACGACTCGGTGATGGACCGGCACCTGGCCGGCGCCATCATCCAAAAATCGGACGGCTGGCAGGTGGCCTTCGCGTCCAACGGCAAGGAGGCGCTGGACGCCTTGCAGGAGCAAACGCCCGATGTGGTCCTGACGGACATGCTCATGCCGGAGATGGACGGCCTGGAATTGGTGCAGGCCATCCACGTCAAGCATCCGCTCGTGCCGGTCATCCTCATGACGGCGCACGGCAGCGAGGAGTTGGCCATCCAGGCGCTACGCAGCGGCGCCGCCAGCTACGTGCCCAAGAAGAGCCTGGCCCGCGACTTGGCCGAGACGCTCGACGGCGTGCTGTCCGCCAGCCAAAACAATCGCCGCGAGCAGCGCATCCTCGACTGCCTGACCCACCACGAGACGCATTATCGGATCGACAACGACGTCGCCCTGGTCGCGCCGATCGTGGGTCATCTCGAACATCAGGTGGAGCGTTTGCAGGCGTGCGAACCGAGCAGTCTGGTGCTGGTCGGCGTCGCCCTGCACGAAGCGATGACCAACGCCATTCTGCACGGCAACCTGGGACTCGCCTCGGAGCTGCGCGAGACGGATGAGAAGCAGTATTATCGCCTGGCCGCCGAACGGCGACACCAACCGCCCTGGTGTGAGCGCCGCGTCTTCGTCAACGCCACGCTGACGCCGCAAGAAGCGGTCTTCGTCGTTCGCGATGAGGGAGAGGGGTTCGATCCGGATTCGCTGCCCGATCCGACCGATCCGGCCAACCTTGGCCGCGTGTGCGGTCGCGGTCTGCTACTGATCCAGACCTTCATGGACCGCGTCGAGCACAACGAACGCGGCAATCAGATCACGATGGTGAAGCGCCGCGCGTAACAACAAGACAAGGAGACAAGGAGAATTGTTTGATCTCCTTGTCTCCCCTTCTCCTGGTCTCCTTGTCTTGTTTATCACTTGTGCGACGCCTGCTGAATGCCGGAATCCTGGCGAGCAGCGGGGGCGACGCCCAGTGCGTCGAGCGCCTGCTCCGCCTCGTGGCGGACTCGCGCGTCGCGGTCGTTCTTCAAGCCCTGCATGAGCGCTGTCACATCGGGCGTATTCACCTTCATGTGTGCCAGGGCGTGGACGCAGGCGGCTCGCACCGTCGCGGCCGGATCGTCGCGCGCGCTCTTCGTCAGGCTCTCGACGACCTGCGGCTGCATGCGCCAGTTCAGTTCGCGGAGCTGCTCGACCGCCGTTTCGCGCTGCGAAGGATACAGCGAATCCTTCAGCGTCGCCAGCAACTGAGGCACGCCGCCAGGCGTCTCACTCGGCGCAGCGGGACGGTTGGAGGCGACCGGGGTCGGCGGCACGCTCATCAGTGGGTTGACCGCCATCGACCTTTGCATCCCCGGATACGGCGGCGGCATCATGCCGCGCGGCATCACGTAGGGGCGGGGAGGACCGCCTTGGAGGTCCATGAATGGATCGGCGTTGCCGAAACCGTTGGGTTCCTGCGGCGTTCCACCGAAGTCGGCCGGAATCGGCCGACGCGTGCCGGCGAGCGTGAAGGCGTTGGCCATGGCGCTGGGAACGCCGGTGTCCGGCATCATCGGAGGCATCATCATCGGCGGACGCGGCGGCATCGGCATCGGCATCGGTCCCCTCGCCGGCGCGCCCATCGGCATCATCCCTTGTGGGCCGCCGGCCATCGCCGGAGCGTCTCTTTGCGGCGAGGGCGGATTCTCGTCTTCGCGGTCGAAGGCGTTGAATTTCCGCGTCGGCGGCTGTTCGTCCTGCTTGGGCGGCTTCTCCGCCGTCCAGAAGGCGTTGGCCTCGTCGGCCGGCAGCTGCACCGGCTGGCCGGACGACCGCGTCGGCGGAAGCACAGTCATCTCCGCGGCCGGCGCAGGCGGCAGCGGCTGTTTCGCCGTCACAGCGGGCATCGGCGCCGGCACGTTCTGAGCCACCATCTTCTTATCGATCGCGCGGGACGGCGGTGCGGCCTTGTCGTCGGGAATCTTGCTGTTGGTCAGCTTCTGCTTCAGCGCGTTGTCGCCGAACCAGGCGGGATCCTTGAGCGGATCGGGTTGCTTGGGCGGGTCCATTTTCACCGGCGTCCGCGCCAGCTGCTTCGCCGGATCGAACTGCACCGCTGTTTGCGTCACGCGCTTGGCCGGAACGTCCGCCGGTTTGGAGGCGTCCGCTTTCGGTGCATCCTTCCACGGCTCGACCTTGCCCCACGATTCGCGCCAGTCGCGCGGCCTCGCCGGCTCGGTGGCCACCTTCGCGACGGGCTTGGGCTTGGCCGCGGCGGTCTGCGTCGCCGGCGCCGGTGTCGCGGGCTTGACCGCGACGGCGGTCGTCGTCGCCGCCGGCGGGCAGCACGGCGACGACGAATTGAAGAGTCGGCTTATCCACGATTGTCGCGTGGGCGGCGACGGGCAGCAGACGCAGGACGACTGGCAGCACGCGTTGCACGACGAGCAGCACGGACCGCACGACGGCTGGCAGCAGGAGTTGCACGGGCCTTGCGAGACGACGGTCCCCGCGGCCGCAGGCACCAGGCGCGGCTGCGACGGTGTGCCGGTTGCGCGATCGACTATCTGGGGCGTGCGGGCTGTTTGCGGCGTGGCCGCCGGCTTCGTCCCCACAGGGGTGACGACCGTTACGTTTTTCGGCTCCTCTTTCGGCTGCGGCGTCACGAACACGATGGCCTGTTTGTGAGGCTCTGTCGTGGTTATCGTTGGAGAGGACTGGGGCAGAATGGGCGCGGAATCGGTGAGCGCCGGCGCGGGTTTGCGCTGCGCTGTGGGCATCGCGGTCGTCGGCATCTTCGTGGCCGCCGGCGGTATCGTGGTCGCCCTGGAAGACGTGGAGGGACGTGCGGTTGTGTTCGGTTGCGATGCGACGGGCGCCGGGGCCGGATAGGGAATGATCGTGTTCTGGGCGGGCGGCGGTGGGTCGGGTACACGCACTTGCAGCGCGGCCGCAGGCGCGGGTTTGCTCGCCGCGCTGGCCGAGGGCGGCAGCGGCGCGCCGGCAGGCGGCTTGTTCCCCGGACCCCAATGGAAGATGCGCGTGGACATCGCTCGCGCACCCTGCTCGCCCGCGCCGCCCGGCCCGGACCCGACAATCGTCATCAACTCGCCGGTATCGACGGCCTGGACCTGGAAGGCCGGCGCACCGTTCGGCTCGCGCCACGTTTTCAACAGTTTGCAGCGCTGAGGCGGCTTGCCCTCCTCGCGCAGGGTGATGTATCGCGCTGGGGAGGCCGAGGCGGTCGGCGAACCCGGCGAAGACGGTTGAGCAAAGGACAGGCCGGTCCAGGCCAGCCCCACGACCACGGCCGCTATCCCGACTGACCGGACCATCACGAGGGTCTCCTTTCCGCGCAGAATCGTTCCGGGACCGGACTCCTCCTGCCGGCCCTCTTTGTCTAGTTATCGGTTTTGCAGGGAGAGGCGATTAAACCGAATGTGCCGGATAAACGCGAGACGCCGTTTGCGGCTTAGCGCACACAGCGCTAAGCCGCAAACGGCGTCGAGGGAGACGGACCCTCACCGAGTTACTTGTTCTCTTTGGTGAAGGTCAAATCGCGGCGATACAGCGGCAGATGGCGATAGTAGACCTCCAGGCACAGCAGCGACAGCGACGTAGCCATGACCCGGCCGCCGGCCGAGCCGCCCCAGCTGCCGGCCTGGTGCGGATGTTTCGCCGTCGTGCCGGTGTCCTGCTTGGAGATCAGCATGTCGCGAATGCCCTTGGACTTTTGCTTGCCGTCGGCATCCACGCCGGTGTTCCAGAAGCGCCAACTCTCGCCCTGCATGTGATGCATCACCTGCGTGGCGTAGTAGAGATAATAAACGTCGGGATGCTTCTCCGGCGGATAGGCTTTGAGCTTCTGCACACCGGCCAGCAAACTGGGATTGCCCGGTCCGACGCCGCTGTACATGCGGCACAACAAACCCACCGACGTCATGACGATCGTTTCGCCGCCGCCGGGCAGATAGCCGTAACCGCCACCGCCCATCCGCGAGCCGGTCGCGCCCTTGGCGTTGTTGTTCTCACAGGAGTCGAGGAAGCGTTCGGCCTGCTTGAGGGTGTTCTTGGGCACGCTCAGGCCGGCCATCTGACCGCTCTTGAGGGCCATCAGTTGCCAGCCCGTCACGGACATATCGCCGGCCTGTCCTGGTGAATAGCGCCAGCCGCCACCGGCCTTGTCCTGCGCTGAGGCGATGAAATTGAGGGCGCGCTGGGCCGACGCCTTGACGCGCGGGTCGGAGGACAGACCGTAGCACTCGCACATGGCGATGGTGGCGATGCCGTGGGCGTACATATCGCTGGTGTACGAACCGTTGGAGTTGCTCTGCTTGCTGATGAGCCAGGTGACGGCGCCCTCGACGGTCTTGCTGTAGTCCTTGTTGGTGGTCGTCTTGCCGGCCTTGTGGGTGATGCCACTAGCCAAAAACGGCAGCAGACCGAAGCCGGTGGCGGCGACGTCGCTGCGGTGGGTCGAACCAGGCTCGCAGTTGCACTTGAAGACCTTGCCAGCCGGTCGCGGCTTGTCGCGGGCGAAGCGATCGCACTCGTGCAGCGACCAGTGGCCGTCCTGCGCTTGGTGCAGCGCCAGCCATTCCAGACCGGTAGCCACCGCCTGCTCCGAGCGCGGGTTGCCGCCGCCCTCTTTCACCATCCGCTCGCGGGTGGCGGCGCTACGGCCGGCAAACTGGCCGATAAGAAAATTGCCGCCCATACCCCCGAAGTTAGGGCCCGCTTTGCCGATGGCGGCGCCGTCGAGGTTGGGCATGGCGTCGCCCAGGCCTTTGAGGCCCGCGCCGGGCGGCAACGGCACATTGGTCCGCGCCGCGTCGGTCGGCGCGTCGGGAATGCCGACCGCGGCCGTCGGATCGACCGTGCCGGGCACGCTCACGTCCTCGATGCGCTCCACGTTGTAGTTGAGTTGCGTCTCGCTGTCATTGCCGAGATCGGTGTTGGTCAGGTCCGGTTCCTTGGGCTGCTCCTCGACCTGCGTCGTCGTTTGCACTTGCTCTTCCCCGTCCTGCGGCGACGCCGACGCGATGCTGCTATAGATCAGGAACAGCACAGCGGCGAGACCGAGGATGGCGCTGTGGACGACGGCGCTGGCGATCCACACCGGGATGACCTTCAGCCACGACACGCCCGAGTTGCTCAGCGCCATCGGCGCGACCACAACCCTGCCGCGCCGGCCGTTGTTGGGTACGCTGTTTGACATGATCGCTAATCCTCAACAGAACGGGGTTCGTTGTCTCGTATCTTGTCTCGTCGCTCAATTGGGCGCTTGCGGAAAGTCACTCCAGCGTGGATGCGAGAACGGCTGCTTCTCCGGTTTCTCGGCGGAGTCGCCGTTGCCGTTGGCCTGCGCTTCTCCCGATTCATCCAGAAACTCCTCCGGCGGCGACGGAGGCACAAAACCCATGTCGCGGCTCGCCATGAGCCGCCGCCGCACGCGGCGATCGTGGTAGCGGAACCAGAAGGTCAGTCCCACCACGCCGACCGCCGCACCGCCCACCACACTGAGGAAACCAAACATCAGGTTCTTGCCCCAGTCGTCGGCCGGCGGTTCGGCTGCGGTTCCCGGCCCGAAGGGACCGCGCAGCGTGTGGCCGATCAGCAGCGGAGCATCGCGGAACTCGTTGTGCTTCTTCGAGTCGTAGGCCTTGTAACGGTAGCGCTTGTAGAAGTAGCCGTCGATGCTGACGCCCTCGATGTTCAAGCGCCGGTCGTCTTCGATCTTGAGGCTGGCCGGCAGGTCGGTGAAAACGACGCAGGCCGGGTTCTCGCCGTAGCGATCGGTCATGATCCAGCCTTCGTACAGATCGCCGACGCCCGCGCCGCGTGCGTCTGGAGGCGGATCGAAGCGACGCAGCCGAACCAGCCGTCCCGTCAGGTGAATAACCTGCCCGCGATGATGCTCCGGCTCGTTGAACAGATGGGCATAAGTCACGTCGTGGCGCGCCGCCTTGGCGAACGCCTTCGCCGAGGTGAAGTGGGCCATGGCGAGAATCTGGCAAAAAACGTCGATCTCCTGGGCACCGTTGTAAAGATCTTTCCGATCGCGGATCAAACCCTGTTTGAGGAAAAACTCTGGGAAGGGGCGCAACTCGTCGGTGTTGATCAGGGTCCAGCAATCGCGAACGTCGCCGGCTTGGAGCAGGCCCAGTTCGGTCAGCCCGGCGTTGGGACCGAAGCCGGCCAGAAACAGCGACGCGGCACCGGCTTGGGTGCGTCCTGGCCTCGTCGAGAAGGCGCCGCGCAGGGTCCACACCTGGGCGTCCGGGTGAGCGCCGGCGTACACATCGGCGGCAGCGGTCCAGGGACCGACGCGCGGGGTAATCGGCGCGGTGAAGGTCAACGCGGCCAAGTGGATCGGTTGGATTTCGGTCGGTACGAAGAGGGGAGGATTGACCGGCCCAGCGTCGTCCTTTGGCGGTGGCGCGGCCAGCGCCGCCGACGATGCGAGCGCAGCCAGGACGCCCAGGACCGCACAACGGACCCTCAAGCGGAACGCCCTTGATGTTGGCTGCCAATGCATTCGCATGGTCGCCTTCCTAAATACTTCTCCTTGGACGCGAGTACCGTGGAATTGGTTCCTCATATTCGTAGCCGAATTCGTGAGAATTCGGTTTTCCCCTCGTCCGAATTCTCACGAATTCGGCTACAGTCTTACACTTGATGCCGAAGGGGTGGTTGACGCTTCGGGTTGGTGTTTATTCGATCACTGGCCCATATTGGGCGGCGGCACGAAACTGACGTTCTTGAACCCGGCTCCCTGGCAAACGTCCATCACGCGGATGACTTCCTCCCATTTCAGTTTGCCGTCGGCCTGGATTTTGATGTTCTCCTTGTTCTCGACTGTCTCGCTGCGCTTCTTCAACTCCGCCGCCAGCTTCTCAAGGTTGTCGATCTGCTGCGGTCCCGCGTCGTCCTGCAAGGTCAGGGCGCTGATGCGGCCGTTGTTGACGTTGTCCATCTGCGTGCGGACGATCACCGTCAGGTTCGCCGGCAGATCCAGCTTCGCGTTCGGGTCCGGCGCTTTGTTCGGATCGACGTTCTCCGGCTTCTCGGCCTGCGTGATTTTCTCCGACGGCAGACTCAGATCCATCTGCCCTTCGAGGTCGGAGGGGTGATAGGTCATCACGAAGAAGGCGAGCAGCTGAAACGCCATGTCGAGCATGGGCGTCACCGGCAAGTTCGGTTCGGGTCCGGCTTCGGTCTTGCGGCGTACGGTCATATCAACCTCCGGGCGTGTTCTTGGTCAGCGCGCGCAACTTCAAGCGTGAGTAGCCGACGTTTTTGCACTCTTGCAGGATCTCAAAAACCTGGGCGTAATCGGCTTCCTTGTGGGCGCGGATGACGATGGCGGTGTTGACCTCCTTGCCGCCGCGCGCCTTGGCCAACTCCTCGGCGTCGTCGTGCTGCTGCTTGAGCCAAACCTTCAAATCGGCGCGGCGCATCGGTTCCTTGCCGGGGATCAAAATACATTCGTCGCCCTCGCGGAAGCGCTGCTCCACGCGCGCCAGCACGTCGGCCGGCAGACGGTCCTGAAAGTCCTTCAAGGCGAACGGTTTCAAATTGATGTACAGGACATCGGTGTCGGCCTTGTCCATCGGCTTGACGGCCTGCGACTTGGGTAAGGTGATGTCCTCGTTGACCTGCTCGTTGACGAAGTTGACGCACATCATGAAGAACATGAGCAGCTGCAACACCACATCCAACAGCGGCGTCAAATTCGGTTCGGCGGCCGAGCCTTCGCTGCCACCACCGTGACTCATGCTACCCTCCGGGAGTTAGCAGTCCGTAGTCCGTAGTCCGCAGCAAAGGAAGTGTCCGTCTTTGCTGGGGACAGCGGACTGCGGGCCGTGGACTATTTCGGTTTGATCGCCGCCGAGGCCGCTTCGCGCGGCACCGCCGCCGGCGCGGCGGGTTCCGGACCCGCCGGCTTCTTCGAGTTGTGATACATCTGGGTCAGCAAATCGTCGGCGATGTTGCTCACGTCCATCGAGATGCGGATGAGACGGTTGCGGAAGAAGGCGTGCGCGAAAATGGCCGGCACCGACAGGGCGATGCCGACCAGCGTCACCACCAGGGCGTGCGAGATGCCGTCCGCCAACTTGGCCGGGTTCGGCGAGCCGCCGCGGCCCAGCTCCATGAAGCTGAGGATCATGCCCCACACCGTTCCGACCAGGCCGAGCATGGGGCCGAGCGTGCCGATGGTCGCCAGGTAGGTGATGAGCTGGTCCTTGCCGGCCTTGACACTCTCGACCATGTTGAAGGCCGCTTCGCGGGCGTCGTCGATGCCGTACTGCAAACGACTCATGCCCGTCGTCATCACCCGGCCGAGGAAGGAACCGTCCTCCTTGGCCATCTCATACGCTTGCTTGAACTGCCGTTTGTTGACGGTGTCGGTGAAGTCCTCGACAAAGCCCGGCGGGATGGCCGAACCCATGCGCAATTCCATAATCAGCAGCACGATCAGCGACATCAAGGCGATGGAGACGATGAGCATGATCGGGGCGAACCAACTGAGCGATTTGATGAGGTGCATGAACAGGTTGGGCTTCGCCTCGGTCTTGGCCTGACCACCCTCAGCGGGCTTGTCCGCCCCGGCGGCGGCGTCGCCCTCCTGAGCGTGCGCCGTCGGCAGGGCCGGCGGCACGAAGGCGAACAGGAAGGCCGCCAGCAGACCGCCGATAACGAGGGTCGTCAAGCGTGCGCGAGCAGGTGCTGCGGAATGTTCCATTGTTGTGGATCCCTGACAAGGAAACGGCGTCTCGTTCATCGGCCGGCCCAACGTCGGGCCTCCGGGGCGGCGGGCGGATGGGAAGGCAAGCGTTCGCCGAAAGGAACGGCCGAGGACACGTCTACAAGAAAATGAGACGCGAGGAGCGGCCCTGGAGTTCCCTGTCCTCCTCGTTCCCTCCGGAAAAACCCGATCGTCTCCCGCGTGCAGCGATTTCCGCCGAAACGTGCGGGCGGAGGCGCTCCGCCCGGAATTCGGCCGGGACAGGATGCGGCGACGGATGCCCTCCTCCGAAGTGCTCGCGGAGGCCAGGCGCGGATGTTCTTGGCACACCCTTAATGTGACGCCCAAAGACGGCGACTGTCAAGCTCTTTCCGATTTTACGAAGGGGGCGTCTGCGCGATACGCGCCTGAAAATACGCGAGAGTCCGTTTCAACCCATCGTGCCGGTCGATCCGCGGCTCCCAGCCGAGCAGGGAGCGGGCGCGGCTGATGTCCGGCTGGCGGACCTTCGGATCGTCCTCCGGCAGCGGCCGATAGTCGATCCCACTCTTGCTGCCGGACAGGGTGAGGATCTCCTGGGCGAATTGCAGGATGGTGATCTCGGCCGGGTTGCCGAGGTTGACGGGTTCGTGGAAATCGGTGTCGAGCAGGCGGACGATGCCCTCGACGAGGTCGTCCACGTAGCAGAACGAGCGCGTCTGCGAGCCGTCGCCGTAGACGGTCAGCGGCTCGCCGCGCAGCGCCTGGCCCATGAAGTTGGGCAGCACTCGGCCGTCGTCGAGTCTCATTTTCGGTCCGTAGGTGTTGAAAATACGAACGATCGCCGTATTGACGCCGTGCGTCCGCAGGTAGGCCATTGCGATCGCTTCGGCGAAGCGTTTGCTTTCGTCGTAACAACCTCGGACCCCGACGCAATTGACGGACCCCCAATAGTCTTCGCGCTGCGGATGCACCTGCGGATCGCCGTACACTTCGCTGGTGCTGGCCAGCAGAAAACGCGCGTTTTTGAGCTTGGCGAGGCCGAGCGTGTTGTGCGTGCCGAGCGAACCGACCTTGAGCGTCTGGATCGGATGGCGCAGATAATCGACCGGACTGGCCAGCGAGGCGAAGTGCAGCACGTTGTCCACCGGCCCGTCGATCTCCAGCGGATGCGAGATGTCGTGATGGATGTACTGGAAGCGCGGATTGCTCCGCAGATGCTCGATGTTCGCCAACGCCCCGGTGATGAGGTTGTCCACGCAGAGGATCTCATCGCCGCGGCCCAGAAAACGCTCGCACAGATGAGAGCCGATGAACCCGGCTCCGCCGGTGATGACGGTTCGCACGTCTCCCTCGTGAATGGTGATCGCCGGTCGTTCTTCTCGATACACGATACACGATCCACGAGGCGTGGCAAGCTGGACAAGCCGCATTGAAAATCCGATCGTTCGCGGTATGCTGGGGGGACGCGTTGGTCATTTTCTCCAAGGAAGGGCATTGGAGTTGCGAGGAAGCGCCGCTTTTTCGCAGCTTGCATCGCATAGAGGAAGGAAGCAATGGCGTCTCGACCGATTCGCACGTTCACGGTGCTGCCTCATCTGCCCGAACGGTTGCAGGCTCTGCACAATCTCGCGTACAACATGTGGTGGTGTTGGAACCCCGAGGCGGTGGCCCTGTTCCGGCGCATCGACGTGGAGGCCTGGGAAACGCTCGATCACAGCCCCGTCAAGGTGCTCGGCGGACTCGATCCCGCCCGCGTCGATCAACTCTTGCACGATGACGGCTTCCTCGCTCACATGGACCGCGTCGAGGAGGCGTTCGACAACTATCTCAACGCCGCCACCTGGTATCAGGAAACCTACGCCGCGCCCAGCCGCGACGGCGACGCCGGCCGCGATCTTCGCATCGCCTACTTCAGCGCCGAGTTCGGCATCCACGAGAGCATCCCCGTCTACTCCGGCGGTCTGGGCGTGCTGTCCGGCGACCACCTCAAAAGCGCCAGCGACCTCGGTCTGCCGCTGATGGGCATCGGCCTGATGTACCGCGAGGGCTACTTCCGCCAATATCTCACCGTCGATGGCTGGCAGCAGGAGCGCTATCCGGAAAACGATTTCTTCAATCTGCCGCTCATCCCCGAATCCAACCGCGACGGCTCGCCGGCGACCATCCGCATCCCCTTCCCCGGCCGCGACGTTCACGTGCGCATCTGGCGCATCCAGGTCGGTCGCGTGCCGCTTTATCTGCTCGATACCAACATCCCGCGGAACACACCGGAAGACCGCCTCATCACGGCCCGTCTCTACGGCGGCGACAACGACATGCGCATCCGTCAGGAAATGGTGCTCGGCATCGGCGGGGTGATGGCCCTGCGCGCGCTGGGCAAGCCGCCGATCGTGTGCCACATGAACGAGGGCCACAGCGCGTTCTGCGGTCTGGAGCGCATCCGCGCCTTGATGCAGGAGAACGGCCTGTCGTTCCACGCCGCCCGCGAGGCCGTCGCCGCCGGCACCGTCTTCACCACGCACACGCCGGTCCCCGCCGGCAACGACGTCTTCGCGCCGCAACTCGTCGAGCACTATCTGGGCAACTACATCAAGGAGTTCAAGATCGACCGCAACGAGTTCCTCGGCCTGGGACGCCAAAACCCCTTCGATCAGAACGAGCCGTTCGGCATGACGGTCCTCGCCATCCGCCTGGCGAACGTGACCAACGGCGTCAGCAAGCTGCACGGCAGCGTGTCGCGCAAGATGTGGAAGCGCATTTGGCCGGAACTGCCCGACACCGAAGCGCCGATCACGTCGATCACCAACGGCGTTCACATGCCCAGTTGGGTGTCGCCGGACATGGCCCAGCTGTTCGACCGCTACATGGGCATGTCCTACGACGGCCGGCCCAGCGAGGCGGCCATGTGGAAGCGCGTCGAGAACATTCCCGACGCCGAACTGTGGCGAACGCACGAACGACGGCGCGAACGGCTGGTGGCTTTCGCGCGCATCCGCCTCAAACAGCAGCTCAAGAACCGCGGCGCGCTGCCGGCCGAGATCGGCCGCGCCGACGAGGTGCTCGATCCCGACGCCCTGACCATCGGCTTCGCCCGCCGCTTCGCCACCTACAAGCGCGGCACGCTCGTCTTCCGCAACCTCGACCGCTTAGCCGCCCTCCTCAACGACAAGGATCGGCCGGTGCAGTTCCTTTTCGCCGGCAAGGCCCATCCCAAGGACCACGGCGGCAAGGAACTGATCGCCGAGATTTTGCAGTTCGCCCGCCGGCCGGAGTTTCGCCGCCGTATCGTCTTCCTCGAAGATTACGACATGAACGTCGCCCGCTACATGGTGCAAGGCGTGGATGTGTGGCTGAACAATCCGCGCCGCCCGCTGGAGGCGTCGGGCACCAGCGGCATGAAAATTTGCTGCAACGGCGGCCTGAACCTCAGCGTGCTCGACGGCTGGTGGTGCGAGGGCTACGACGGCGAGAACGGCTGGGCCATCGGCGCCGGCGAGGAGTACACCGACCTGACCTACCAGGACGACGTCGAATCGCGTGCCATCTACGATCTACTGGAACAGGAGATCGTGCCGCTGTTCTACAACCGTTCGTCCGACGGCCTGCCGCGCGGCTGGCTGAAGCGCATGAAGCGCTCGATGACGACCAACTGCCCCGTCTTCAACACCGGCCGCATGGTCGCCGAGTATCTGACGACGTGCTATCTGCCGTCGGCGCAGCGTTTCATGCGGCTGATGGCCGACAAAATGCAGAAGGCCAACGCCCTGGCGCAGTGGCGGCAGGGATTGCAGCGCGGCTGGAACCAGGTGAAGGTCGAGGGCGTCGAGGTCAAGACCGCCGACCCGATGCACGTCGGCGGCGAACTGCCGGTCACGGTGCGTGTCAACCTGGGGCGCTTCGCCCCGCAGGACGTGGAGGTGCAGTTGTTCCACGGCCTGGTCGATTCGCTGGGCGACATTCCGCGACCGCACCTCGTCACTATGAGCCACAACGGCGTGCCCAAGAACGACAACGTGTGGGAGTTCCACGGTTCCATCCCCTGCCGCACGAGCGGCCAGCACGGCTTCGCCGTGCGCGTGCTGCCGCACCACGGCGACCTGGCCAGCGCCTACGAGCCGGGCCTGGTTTGTTGGGGATGAGCGTTTTGAGCCGCTTGCATCATCAGGGATCTCCGGACGCTGCGGGCTCCCCCCGCAAAGGCGTACTTTCCCTCGCGGACACTGGGGGCTGGGACTGTAAAAAACCGTTCCAGCGCCCCGAACAGAATCTCCGTAAAAATGTCTTTACATGTACTCTTGAGCCTGCTATATAATGCGGCTATTCGGCAGGATGCCGATTTGTTGGTCGGAGACGGTTGCCCTTTTGATTTAGGAGAGCCCGCTATCCGGTCCCGAGGGTCGAATCCCTTCCTCCTCAGCATTTTTCGAGTGGCGTTTCACTCCCCGTTGTGAGTAGTCCCTTCCGAAAGATCCCGAGAAGGTAGGCCTTATCCAGCCCGGAGCCTCAGACCGGCGATGGCGCCTGTCGCCAGACGCTCTCCGTCCAGACTCTCGTGTTGACCGGGCTGGAGAAGGGATCGGTTCGCTCTCGACGGCGGAGCGCCAGTTCCGCACCAGGAGAGACGAGTCCGGCTCGGATCCGGACCAGCCGGGATGGCTGACTGACCGCGGAGAGGCGGACGCCGCCCCTCCGATTGGTGACGACAACGCGACATACCTCGGCCCGTGGGCCGGAGGCGGACTGTTTTTCTGACGCTTTTTTTGTGGAGTGCCCCGCGCGGGGGGCACGGGTTGCCGCCGATGGCGGTCGCGCGGAACCCAGCGAGGACTTGTGTTCCTCTGGCCTCCCCGGCGGTCGAGTGGTCCTGCGACCCGGCACGGAAAGGTTCTGCGATGGCGAAGAATATCTATGTCGGCAATCTCACATGGGATGCCACGGCCGACGACTTGTTGGCCCTGTTCCAGTCCTTCGGCGCGGTAGCGCGAGCCCAGGTCATCACCGATCGGGAGACGGGCCGCTCGCGCGGCTTCGGCTTTGTCGAAATGGACAATGACGAGGAAGCGCAGACGGCGATCGACAACCTCAACGGCACCCCCTTCCGGGGTCGGCCCCTTACCGTCAACGAAGCGCGTCCGCGCGAGGACCGCAGCGGCGGCGGCGGTGGTCGGGGCTACGGCGGCGGCGGTGGCGGCGGTCGAGGCTATGGCGGCGGCGGCGGTCGTGGCTACGGCGGCGGTGGCGGCGGCGGCGGACATCGCGACCGCGGCGGCTACGGCGGTGGCAATTATTGATCTGTCCCGCGAGCGGACGCTCTCCTCCGGCTCACCTCGGCGACGGATCTCTTCCAGGCCCGACCATTCGGTCGGGCCTGCCATTTTTCCCACTTCCTGCTCCGCAGGCGAATCGTTGCCGACTTGATCTTGACGGCGCTCGATTTTTCCGTCACTTTATCGGCACGTCCAACACCCCGACCAAGGAGGGTCAGACCATGTTTTACCAGACGGAGGCGAAACCCCAGGGATGGCGAGCCGTGGCCGTGTTCGACGACCGCAGTGATCTGCTGATCTACCTCGGACGTTCCTCCACTCAAGTTCGCGCCAACTTCACCCAGGCCTTCTTTGAAGTCCTCGACGAGGAGGAACGCGATCGCGTTCGCTCCATCTCGCTGCAACGCTGGCACGGCGCCCCCGACGCCGGCCGCTGGATGCACCAGACCAACCTGACCATCCCCGTCAAGGCCAAGCTGGCCCGCAGCGCGTGACGGGCTTCCCGACGCGCGATCCTGTAAACCTCGGCAGCTGTCTCTCCCCCAGACGGCGAGGCCGAGGTTTTTTTCTGTCCTGTCAGAGCGGACGACAATCCGGCGCGAAAATCGGCCGCACGGACCTTGCATCCGCGCGGAAAAAACCGAACAATGAAGTAGAGGAACTCCCTTCCGGTGCTCCGCTCCCCTTCCTCGTGCCGGCGAGGCGGTGGGTGTGCGCACTCCTGGAAGGAGCGCCGAGTCGGGGGGCGGCGTTACCGCGATCGGTTCGCAACCCAAAACGAACCTGAGGAACTGAAATGAATCCCTACAGCTCCCTGTGCGATGATTTTGGGGTCTATGTCTACCTGAACACCAAGATGGAGCTTCCTTCCGGCCGGGAAACCGTTCTGCACTTCTTCGACAGTCTGCGCAAAACGTATCCGCAGATGACCGATTTCGACTGCCGCGAGAGCGGCGAGTTCGTGCTGGAGGAGGACCGCGAGCAGGGTAGTTATCGCTGGGTCACGCTCGAATCGCGCCGCCTGTGCGCCGGCTACGTCAACCCGCCGGAGCTGGAGTCGGCCGACGCGCTGCACGAACATCTTCTGAGCACGGCTCCTTTCCACCTCGATTTCGATCCGCTGGACTGCGAGGCGCTGGACGTGCTGTTCGCCTTCGACTTCATGTACACCGGCAACCACGATGAGGTGGTGGCCGAGGCGCTGGGACTGAACACGACACTGGAGAGCCTGCTGCAAATGCCGGGCAGCCGCGTCCTCAACTACGAGCCGTCGCTGATGCTGTCGCTGGACGATCAGTGTCGCTTGCAGTGCCGCTTGAGCATCGAGACGCGGACGAACTTTTATCAGGTGCGATCCGGCCAGTTCCCGGAGGCGCCGATCAGCGTCTACTTCACCGTCCGCCAGTATTGGGGCCGGCAGTCGTCCAAGGACTTCGCCGAGTCGTACCGCAATCAACGTCGAATCTGCCAGGAGTTGGTCGATTCGCACATCATCCCCGCGGTGGTCCGTCCGCTCGCCCAGACGATCGCCGCCAAACAGTAACGAGAACTTCATCGAACCAGCCCGAAGCGCCAGCGAGGGCCGCCCTCGCTGGCGCTTCGGGCTGGTGATTCATCCCTATGACTATCACCTTCAGCACCTTCGCACGCAGTCTGTCCGCCGAAACCGCCTTCGATGTCCTCGCCGTCGCCAAGCGCCTCAAGGCGGCCGGCAAGGACGTGATCGAGCTGCAAATCGGCGACAGTCCCTTCCCCAGCACGCGGAACGCCGTCGCCGCCGGTTTGAAAGCGATCGAGGACGGCGAAACGCATTACTGCGCCTCGGCGGGACTGTCCTCGTTCCGCGAGAGCATCGCCCGCAATTACGAGCGCGAGTTC
>DATBGU010000340.1:0-28935 GCA_036557825.1 Gemmataceae bacterium | reverse complement strand
TGGATGCGAGCAATCGGCTGTTGTGGCGCTATCCGCCGCGGCGGTTGGAGGCGGAGGCGATCCGCGATGCCATGCTGCAAATCAGCGGAGCGCTCGACCGCCGCATGGGTGGGCCGGGCTATCACCTGTGGGAATACTCCGGCTACGTGATCGTCTTCACGCCGAAGACGGTGCTTGGCCCGGACGAGTTTCGCCGCATGATTTATCAGTTCAAGCCGCGTTTGCAGCAAGACGGCACGTTCGGCGTCTTCGACTGTCCCGACGCCACGACGACCATGCCGCGCCGCAACCGCTCGACGACGGCTCTGCAAGCGCTGAACCTGCTCAACGATCCGTTCGTGCTGGATCAGAGTGAACGCTTCGCCGCCCGCTTGCGACGCGAGGCCGGAAGCGAACCGGAGGCGCAGGTGCGACGGGCGTTTCGGCTGGTGTTCGGCCGCGAACCGTCGGCGATCGAGGCGAACGCCGCGACCAAGCTGGTGCGGACGCACGGCCTGGCGATGTTGTGCCGAGCGCTGTTCAACGCGAATGAGTTTGTGTTCGGGAATTAAGGATCGGCGTACAGTTGGAGAGGCGGCACCAGCGAGGGAGGCATAGTCAATGTTCACACGCGGCTTTCTCCTTTCGGCCTTCTTGGGAACTGCGTTGAGCGTTCTGGTTGGTTGCTCCTCGCAGCCGGAGCAACCGGCATCTGCTGTTCAGGAAGAGACGTTGACCCCCGAACGTGCCAAAGCAGCGTTGCTGGAGATGATGCGCTCGAAACCCGGACAGGATCTGGGCTGGTTCGATGGCGACATCCCCGATGAAATGGCGAAGATGACAATCGAGGATGAGGAAAACGGTTGGTATGCCTGGACGGCGGGATTTCGCTTCAATCCATCCAAGGCCATCTATACACTCGTCGTTCGACCGCGCCCCGGAGCCCGAGCCTGTGTTTTCGAGTACAAGGGTTCGTTCGTAAACAAGGAGGGACGGTGGTCCGCAACACCACCGGAGTTGGTCAGCACTGCCCTGCAAACCGGCGAGTAGAGTCCCTTCATCGGTTCTGGGAGTACGATCTCGACCGTTTACGTTTGTTCGGCAGCAACACGAGTCGAAGTTGGTTCAGGACGCCACTTCGCTGCGAGGCTGACACCATGAATCCGGCTCTTTCCCTGGTTGGTCATCGGCTGCTCGATCGCCGCACTTTCCTCAGTCACCTCGGCAGTGGCCTGGGCGGCATCGCGCTGGCCAGCTTGCTCGCCGAACAGGGATTGAGCGCCGAGCGCAAACTATGGCGGCCGGACATCCGGACGACGGAACCGCTGGCGGCGCGGACGCCGCATTTCACTCCCAGGGCGAAGCGCGTCGTCCACATCTTCTGTTCCGGCGCATGCAGTCATCTCGACACCTGGGATTACAAGCCGGAATTGATTCGCCATCACGGCAAACCGCTGCCCGGTAGTGAAAAGCTCATCACCTTCCAGGGCGCCAACGGCAATTTGACGAAAAGTCCCTACATCTTTCGGCCGCGCGGCCAGTGCGGCAAATACACGTCGGATCTGCTGCCGCGGCTGGGCGCGTGCGTCGATGACCTGTGCTTCCTCCACTCGATGACGGCGAAGTCGAACACGCACGGGCCGGCCGAGTCGCAGATGAACACCGGCTTCACGCTGGAGGGCTTTCCGAGCATGGGGGCGTGGGTCAGCTACGCTCTCGGCACGGCCAACCGCGATCTGCCGTCGTTCGTCGCCATCCCCGATCCGCGCGGCGTGCCGCAGATCGGTCCCGCCAATTGGAGCAACGGTTTTCTGCCGGCCGTCTTTCAAGGCACCGCCTTCAACGCCGACAAGCCCATCCCCAACCTGGCCCGGCCGTCGAAGATCGCCCCACGAACCGAGCGCGATGCGCGCGATTTCTTGCAGATGCTTAACGAGGAGCACCTCAAGCGCAACCCCGGCGACACCGAGTTGAGCGCTCGCATCGCCTCGTATGAACTGGCCGCGCGAATGCAGTTGAGCGCCCCGGAGGTCAGCGACCTGTCGCGCGAGAGCAAGGCGACGCACGATCTGTACGGGACGACGCATCCCAATGCGAACCTGGCCGGTTTCGCGCGGAATTGTCTGCTGGCCCGGCGGCTGCTGGAGCGCGGCGTGCGCTTCGTGCAGGTGTTCAACGGCGCGTATGCGATGGGCGAGGGCGTCGGCAACTGGGACGGACACAAGCAACTCAAGAAGGACTACGACCGGCACGGTCCGATCCTCGATCAGCCGGCGGCGGCGCTGTTGAATGACCTGAAAACGCGCGGATTGCTCGACGATACGCTGGTCGTCTGGTCCACGGAGTTCGGCCGCATGCCGACGTACCAGAAGGGAGCGCAGGGCCGCGATCATAACCCGAAGGGCTTCACCGTCTGGCTGGCCGGCGCCGGCGTCAAGAAGGCGTACAGCCACGGCGCCACCGACGAGTTCGGCCATCAGGCCGTCGAGAACGTGGCGACGATTTACGATTTTCATGCGACGATCCTGCACCTGCTTGGACTCGAACACGAACGGCTGACGTTCTATCACAACGGCATCGAGCGCCGCCTGACAGACGTACACGGCCACGTCATCACGGACATTCTCACCTGAGTCGGGAGGGACATCATGCGCGTCGCGGCGGTGCAGCTCACCTCGACGGCGGACAAGTCGCGCAACCTGCAAGCGGCCGAGCGCTTCGTCTATTCGGCGGCGGCCGACGGCGCACGGCTGATCGTGCTACCGGAGATGTTCAACGTACTGGGCGATGCCGAGGTATTGCAGTCCGGCGCCGAAGCGCTCGACGGGCCGACGCTGCGCTGGGCGATGGAACTGGCGCGGGGGCAGGGAGTTTGGCTCGTCGCCGGCAGTATCATGGAGCGCGTCGCCGGGCAGACCCGGCTGTTCAACACCTCCTGTCTCTTCGATCCGCGGGGCGAACGGCGAGCTACGTATCGCAAGATTCACCTATTTGACTGCGACGTGCCGGGGGCGAGCCTGCACGAATCGGACACGATGATGCCGGGGAACGAGATCGTCCGCGCCGAGGCGGATGACGTGCCGCTGGGGATGTCGATCTGCTACGATCTGCGTTTTCCGGAGCTGTTCCGCATTCTGGCGCTGGGCGGCGCGCGGCTGATCGTGTCGGCCTCGGCGTTCACCGAGCGCACCGGCCGCGATCACTGGGAAATACTGGTGCGGGCGCGGGCCATCGAGAATCAGGTCTTCGTGATCGCCGCGAACCAGGTGGGAGCCAGCACGCCGAAATTGCGTTGGTTAGGCAGGTCGATGATCGTCGATCCGTGGGGCATCGTGCTGGCGCAGGCGCCGGACGGCGAAGGGTATATCTTCGCCGATCTGAATTTCGAGGCGCAGGACCGCATAAGGACGCAGATGCCGAGTTTGGCGAATCGTCGCGCGGAAACCTATCGCGGACTGTCCTGATGGGCGAGGTCGAAGTATGGCCACAGCGAAACGAACCGCCGGCGCGGCGTTGGTGTTGACGGCGGTCTTGATCGCCGGCGCGGATGTCTTCGCGAGGGGTCGCGATGAGCCGCTGCCGCCAGACGCCATCGCCCGATTGGGCCATCTCGTGCTGCGGCACGGAGACGGAATCTCCGCCGTGGCGTTCGCGCCTTCCGGACGCAGCGTGGCCACCAGCGGCGGCGCGGTAGTCCGGCTATGGGACACGACGACCGGCCGGGAGTTGCGCGCCTTCGAGGGGCACAAGGATACCGTCTACGACATCGCCTTCTCGTCCGACGGCAAACAACTCGCCTCCGCCGGCATGGACACGACCATTCGGATCTGGGAAGTCGCCGGTGGAAAAACGATCCACACCCTGCGCCTGGCCGGCGCGGGCGGGCGCTGCATCGCCTTCGCGCCGGACGGCGCGACGCTGGCGAGCGGCACCTGGAACGGCACCGTACAGCTGTGGGATGCGAAAACCGGCGCGGAACTCTATCGCTTCCACAAGAGCGACGATCAGATAATTGCGGCGGTCGCGTTTTCGCCGGACGGCAAAACGCTCGCCTTCACGGCGCATTGCTTGTATCCTCCCGGCATCCCGAACGCTCCGCCGATCCGCGACGCCACGAACACGATTCATCTTTGGGACGTGGCGGCGTGGAAGGAACGGCGGCGCTGGAAAGTGTCGGGAGACGGCGAGCGGTCGCTGGCCTTCTCTCCCGATGGAAAACTGCTGGCGTCGGCGGGACAGGGCGTCCGTCTGTGGCGGACGGCGAGTGGCGAAGAGGTCCGGCAATTGAAAGGGGCCACAGACAAGATGGTCGCATCGGCCGCGTTTTCCCAAGATGGCAAGTTCATCGCGACCAGTGGTGAGAAATCAGCGGGCCTGTGGTCGGTGCAATCCGGTGAGCTGGTGCGCCGCATTGACACTGAGGCCCAGAAGTTCGCGTTTTCCCGCGATGGCCGTTTGCTGGCGACGGCCAACGGGGCCACCCTCTGCCTGTGGGATGCGAAGAGCCTGAAACAGATGCTCCCCGCCGATTCCCCGCGAGAAGCGATTTACCACCTCGCCTGGTCGCTCGATGGGAAGACCCTGGCGAGTAGCGGCTGGTGCGATCACTTTCGGTTGTGGGACGTGGCCGCCGGCACCGAGGTTGTGCAACAGGCGATCACTCTCATCGGCAACGCGGGGGCCGCGTCCTTTCTCGACGGCAAGACCTTGATCGCTTGGCAGAAAGATGGCATCGTGCGCTTCAATACCGCCACTCGTCAGTCGAAACCTGTGGCCGACGTGCCGAAAGAGGTCGCTTTCTTCGCCGTCTCGGCCGACGGGCACACTCTCGCCGTGGAGGACACGCAGGAAAACCTTCGCGTACTCGATCTGACTCGCGGCAAACGACGGTGGGAATTCAGTCACCAGAGTGAGACGGAGCAAGGCAAACCGTCGGCGTCGGGACCGCGAAGGGCGCTCACCCTGTCCGCCGATGGCCGAATACTCGCGCTCGCGACCGAGCCGCGGCAGCCGGTGCGATTGTGGAACATCGCCACGGGGAATGCTCTCCAACCGATCGAGGGATTGGCGGACTGGCACCATCCCGTCCTCTTTTCGCCCGATGGGCGAACGCTCGTCGGCTGGCGCGAAAACGCGCTGCGGCTGTGCGAGACGGTCAGCGGACGGGAGCGCTGGCGGATTGAGGCGAAGTATGGAGTGCTGTGCGCAGCCTGGTCGCCGGATGGCCGGGTACTCGCGACCGGCGGGCGAGATCACCTCGTGCGCTTGTGGGATCTGGCCACCGCCAAGGAGATGCATCGCCTCACCGGCCATCGCGGCCATGTCATGTCCCTTGCCTTCTCGCCCGACGGCACACGGCTGGCTTCGGGCAGTTGGGATACCACCATCCTCATTTGGGACGCCGCCGCGCTGCGCCGGCGCGGAGCGAAACCGGACCGAACGCTGACCGACGCGGAAGTGGCGGAACGCTGGACGGACCTGTCCGGACGCGATGCGGCGCGAGCGTATCGCGCCATCGAGGCGCTGGCGACGGCGCCGCGCTCGTCGCTTGCGTTCCTGAAGGACCATCTTCTTCCCGCGCCGCCCACCGATCCGCGCATCGCCCGCCTGGTGGCAAACCTCGATAGCGACAAGTTCGCCGTCCGCGAGCGCGCCTCGCGCGATCTGGCCGAAGCCGGCGACGCCGCTCGGACGGCGCTGCGCGATGTGCTGGACGCGAACCCCTCGCTGGAACTGCGCCGGCGCGCCGAGGCGCTGCTGGCGAAGATGGGCGTCGAGTCTCTTCCCCTCACCGTCCTGCGCGACGTGCGCGCGCTGGAGGTGCTGGAACAAATCGGCGATGCCGAGGCGACGGCCCTGCTGCGCCGACTGGCCGAGGGAGCGCCGGAAGCTCGGTTGACGCGCGAGGCGAAGGCATCGCTGGAGCGCCTGGCGAAGCGCTCGGCCCGCGCGCGTTGAGCGAAGAAACGCCGCACACGATTGGTGGCCGATCTTGGCGAATTGCCGGTCAGAGACCTATTGCGGCCGACTGTCATTTCCGCCGCGTTGCCTGTTTCCCTTCATTGCTTGGACATAACGCCGAAGGATCGATCGCCCTTCTTTGGTTGTCAACATGATGAACCGAAATTGTCCGTGTCGATCCGTTTCGTCGAGCCGTCCCAGAAAATCCAGAAACTCGGCGATTTGGTCCTGAATCTCCGGCGTTTGGTTGACGACCAGTGCCATGTTCAGCGGGTGATAGTCGATCGTGCCCTTTCCGCCCCGGCCGGCCCAACTTGCCGGCGCGATGGCTTCCTGAATGAGCTGTATCAGTTTGTCCGCTGCGGTCGTGTCCGTCTTGGTCCGCTGGCCCGCGGCCGGACGGCCATCGGGGAGGACGACAAGGGCCGTCACGTGAAAGATCCTTTGCTGCCGTTTGATCTCCGCCGCGGGCGCGGCAGCCTTTCGGTCCCGGTCTTCATCCAAAGAGGGGTGATCCGCCGGCGCCGGTCGGGCGATCAGGGCGATCCCGCCGCTCCCGAGGGTGACAAACAGCAACAGGCACACCGCCATTTTGATTTTCGTTTTCGACATCGCTTGCAAAACTCCTTTCGATAAACTCGCGACATCCGCCGACACGAGATCAGCGGCGGCCGGATACAACGCGGCGCTTGTCGCGGTCGCCACCGTCCGTTCCGCTAACGGCACCGGCAGAACGGCCGATACCTTGCTTTCAGCCAGTGCCGCCGCCAAGGCTCCCGTCGAGAGGGTTACGCCCCGCCGACTCAAGCGCGTTCGCAAACACTCGCGCGCTCGGGCCAAGCGCATGGCGATAGTCCCTTTCTTGCAGCCGAGTTGCCGGGCGACCTCGGCGACCGTTTCGCCTTCGAGGTAGCAACGGATCAAGGGTACACGGTATTTCTCGCCCAGGGTCGCCACGGCCTCGTCGAGCACCGGCCGCATGTCGCGCCATACAAGCTCCTCCTCCGCCTCAACCGCCGGCTCGATGGCGGCTTTTGTCTCGCGCGCCCGACGCCGCGCCGCATCCGTCCGCGCGCGCCGCGCCGTCCGCAAGGCGACGCCGTGCAGCCAAGGGCCGAGCGATCCCGGTTGTTTCAGCGAACCGGCCTTGCGCGCAAGAACGAGAAAGGTCGCCTGAAAGGCGTCCTCGGCCGCGTGGTCGTCGCGCAACACGCGCCGGCAGATACCGAGCACCATCGGTCCATGCCGGCGAAGCAGGGCCGCGAAGGCTGCCTCCTCGCGCCGGCGGACGAAGCGCTCCAGGAGCGTGGCGTCCGGCAACTCCACGACGGAGCCGCAAGCAGCAAGGTGACGGATATAGCCCAGAACCGGGTTCGTTCGTGTCGTCGTCATTCCGTGACTTCTCCTGGGACCGTCGGGGTTTCCTCAACGTACTGCCCCGAGAACCGGCAGCGTTTACATTTTTTTCGGATGGCCAAGGAGAGATTCTCACCGAAGAGGTGAGCGGGCCACAAGAGCAAGAAAAGGAATGGAAGATTGGTTCATTGGAATGGGCAGCGGCCACTGCAAGATCGTCCGGCGCACCCGACGCCCGCGTTGTGGCACGGTCTCCTGACCGTGCCACGGGGTCTGACCGAAGGTTACCTGGAGTCCCCGCGGTTGGGGAAGTTTCCTGGGAGACCTGCGGTCGGCGGACGTGGCACGGTCGGGAGACCGTGCCACAACGGGCAACGGGGGAGTTTTGTACGCCAACTCTTACGGACGTAGGCGGGATCGCCGGCACGAAAGCAAGCGCTCGTCGCTGTGTTGGTGGAATCCGAGCGCGCACTTTTTCGATTGCGGGACGGATCGCGGTGTGATGCAATCCGTCCATCGTCGCAATCCGCCGCGCAGGGTTCGCGTGGGGAGACGGCGAATCGAACCATCGCGGAGCTGCGCTTATGCCGATCATCATCTACGGGTCGCGGGGCATCTTCTCGGACCTGTCCGGCGGCGACTTCGATTGTCCGCACTGTCAGAATCACTCGTCCTATCGACTGCGACAGATCCGCCGCTACTTCACGCTGTTTTTCCTGCCCGTCTTCCCGGTCGGCTCCGCGACGCGCTTCGTCGAATGCGATCACTGCGGCAGTCAGTTCAACGAAGGCGTGCTCGATTATCGGCCGCCGTCCGCCGAGGACGATCTTCTGGTGCTGGCGGCGACCAGTCAGTTGAAAGAGGGAAACAGCATCGAGGAGGTGCGCGACAAGCTGGTGAAACAGGGCGACGACCCCGGCGAGATCGAGGCACTGCTCGTCGAGTTGTGCGAACGCCAGCCGTGGCGCTGCGACTGCGGCCTGCGCTATCATCCGAGCGTGACGCGCTGCGGCCGCTGCGGCAAGGAGCTGTGACGATGGCTTCCCGTTCGGGCCTTCCTCCGCTGTGCCGGTTCGCCGGCCACACCTGCGCCGCCTGCTGCTGGGGCGAGGAGGTTTCGTACTCCGCCCTCGACGCTCGCCTCCGTCGCCAAACGCGCGTCTTCGCACGGCGATTCGCCGGACGCTCGCGGCCCGGCCGGCTCGATCTGCTCCTGTACGAATTGGATGTGCGCGGCGCCGCCGATGTGTTCTGGGGGATGCTGTTGCTGTTGCCGCTGCTGGGCGATCTGCTGCGGCCGGTGCTGTCGCGTCGCCTTACCTGCGCCTTCCTCGGCTACGAAGACGACAAGCGCGAACGCGTGGGCTGCATGTTGCATCCGTCGCGCTGGGCAGGAAGGGACGAGCGTCCGCGCAGCGCCTTCGCGCTTTTGCGCGGGGTCGGCTGCGGCGCGCCGGATTGGTACTGCCTGGCCGCCCACTTTTTCGCCGCCGCTCCGGCCCGCGAACGCCGCCGCCTCGAACGCCGAAGCCGCGCCCTGAACTGGTACGGCTACAGTCTCGCGGCCTCGCGCTACCGTCTCGTGCGTTCGGCAGATAAAATTGACGGACCTCAAATATCCACGATGACTTCCGCCAGCCAGCCGTCGCCGTCCGGCTCGACGCGCAGACCGTGGTAGGTAATGGCCTTTACCTCGTGAGAAAGCTCGTGGCGCGCGGGGTCGAGCGGCTCGCCCCAGGCGCTTCCTCGCAAGCCGTCGGCGTCGATCTTCACCTCGAAGCGCGACAGCAGCAGATGCTCGGCGTCGAAGCGATAGAGCAACTCCTTGAGCCAGTCGAAGAGTAGGTATTCGCGGTCGTCGCCGGCTATGGCGAAGTCCAGTTTGCGGACGGGCGCGACGGTGGCGAGATCCTCGACGAGGACGGCGAACAGGGCTTGCCCCGCCTCGGCGAATAGCGTGTTCAGGTCGGCCGACCGGATGCGCAACCCCAGGTCGGCCGTGTGGTCAAAGGTTTCGTACATGTCTCGATGCTATCGCGCCCTCGTATCCGGCGATAGACGGCAGACACGGCGAAATCCATTCGAGTTCGCCTTCGTCGTGCGGACTCGGAGCGGCGCCGGCACGGTGGTTGCTGGAAATAGGATCGTGGCGGCTTGCCGTGCTCATCGCGAACGCCATTTCCTTCCGGTAGAATGGAGCCTATGGCGAGCAAGATCCTGATTGTCGATGATGAGGCGGACGTGGAACTGCTGATTCGTCAGCGCTTCCGCCGGGAGATACGCGAGGGAGCCTTCGACTTTCGCTTCGCTCGCAACGGCGAGGAAGCCCTGGCGGCGGTGGGGACGGACGCCGGTATCGAGGTTGTGCTCACCGACATCAATATGCCGGTGATGGACGGCCTGACCCTGCTGGGCCGGCTCAACGAACGGCCCAATCCGCCGGCCACCGTGATCGTCTCGGCCTACGGCGACCTGCCCAACATTCGCGCCGCCATGAACCGCGGCGCTTTCGACTTCCTCACCAAACCCATCGACTTTCACGACTTCGAGGTGACGGTCCACAAGACGTTGGCCCAGGTGCGCCGCTTCCGCGACGCCCTGGCCGACCGCGATCGGCTGATCGCCCTCCAGCGCGATCTGGCGATCGCGGCCGACATCCAGCGCTCCTTTCTGCCGCCGTCCGGGGACGCCGGCGAATCCGCTTTCGACGTGCGGGCCGTCATGGACCCTGCCCAAGAGGTCGGCGGCGATTTTTACGATCACTTCGCGCTCGGCGAGGACCGGCTGGGCGTGGTGATCGGCGATGTATCGGGCAAGGGGGTGCCGGCCGCCCTGCTCATGGCCGTGACGCGTTCGCTGCTGCGATCGCGCGCCCTGCGCGGCGACGAACCGGGAGCGTGCCTGGAGGAAGTCAATCGCCTTCTTTTGCGCGATACGTCCGCGGAGCGGTTCGTGACGGTGTTCTACGCGGTGCTGGACGCCTCGCGCGGCGAGCTGCGCTACGCCAACGCCGGCCACAACCGCCCGCTGCGGATACGGAACGGCGCGGTGGAAGAACTCGCCGGGGCCGGCTTGGTCCTCGGTGTCGTCGCCGATGCGCGCTATCCGACGAAGACCGTCCCGCTCGGTTCCGGCGATCGGATCTTCCTTTACACCGACGGCGTTCCCGAGGCACTGAACGCACGGCAGGAACAATTCTCCGAAGCTCGACTGCATGGGCTGCTGCGCGAAGCGGACGGCGCCGGTCCCGCCGAATTGATCGACCGCGTCGTCGAGGCGATTCGGCACTTCACGGCCGGGGCCGCGCAGTCCGATGACCTGACCGCGCTGGCCGCCCAGTGGCGCGGGCCGACCGGCCACGAGAAGGAGGCGGGACGATGACCGCCAGTGGTCCCGGTAACGTGGTGCCGCGCCCCGGTCCCGCCGGCTCGATCCTCGTCGCCGACGATCAAGAGTCCAACCGGCAGATGCTCGATCGTTTGCTGAGCCTGCTGGGCCACACTGTCACCGTGGCGGAGAACGGCCGGCAGGCGCTGGCGCTGTTGCGCGAGCATCCCTTTGATCTGGTGCTCCTGGACGTGGTGATGCCGGAGATGGACGGCGTGTCGGCCTTGAAGCAGATCAAGTCCGACGCTCATCTGCGGGAAGTGCCGGTCATCATGGTGTCGGGACTGGACGAGGTGGCCAGCGTCGTCCGCTGCATCGAGGAGGGAGCGGAGGACTACCTGACCAAACCGCTCGACCCGATCATCCTCGCCGCGCGCATCAACGCCTGGCTGGAAAAGAAGCGGCTGCGAGACGCCGAGCGCCGCCGCTCCGAGGAATTGGAGCGCGCCTTGCGGCAATTGAAGACGGCGCAAGATCGGCTGGTGGCCCACGAAAAGCTGGCGTCGCTGGGAGCGCTGACAGCGGGCATCGCTCACGAGATCCGCAACCCCCTCAACTTCATCACCAACTTCGCCCATTTGGCCGCCGAACTGGTGTGCGAACTCCGCGATCATCTGAAGCACACCGACGGCGAGACGGCGGAACTGCTGGCCGATCTCGAACAGAACGTGACCAAGATCGAGGAGCACGGCCGGCGCGCCGACCACATCGTTCACGGCATGTTGCTGCACGCGCGCAGCCAACCGAGCCAGCGGCAGAAGACCGACCTCAACACGCTCGTGACCGAGACCGTCAATCTCGCCTACCACGGAGTGCGCGGCCAGGACGCGACCTTTCAGGTGGCGGTGGAGTTGGACCTGGATCGCCGGCTGGCGCCGTTGGAGGTGTCGCCGCAGGATCTCAGTCGTGTCATCCTCAACCTGATGAACAACGCCCTGTACGCCGCGCATCAGAAGCGCAGCGCGGCCGGTCCGTCGTTTCAGCCGCGCGTCGTGGTGAGGACGCGCGACCGGGGCGACACGGTTGAGCTGCGCTTCTGGGACAATGGCGACGGCGTGCCGGTCGAGATGCGCGATAAGCTTTTCACGCCGTTTTTCACCACCAAGCCGGCGGGCGAGGGCACCGGCCTGGGTTTGTCGATCGGCTACGACATCGTCGTGCAAATGCACAAGGGCACGCTGCGCGTCGAGTCCGAGGAGGGCAGCCACGCCGAGTTCATCGTCACACTGCCCCGCAATGCGTGAACCACCGTCACATCCGCTACGACCGCGCCGGCCTCGCCTTTTTGCCAGCCGATCCTAGCAGGAGGGATTCCGCACGATCACGGAGGATCGCCATGTACGGCCCGCCGGAGTTCGCCTCCCCTCGCCGGACGTTGACCGGATTCGTCCTGTGGTTGATTGCGACGGCCGGAGCGCCGGCCCAGGCGCCGGCTCCGGCCATACCCGATCGGCCGTTACGATTGGCCGACTGCCTCGCGATCGCTCAGGAACGACAGCCGTCCCTGATGGTCGCGCGCGCCCGTCTCGCCGCGGCGCGGACCAAGGCGGCAGCCCTGGACAGCCTCAGCGGTCCCGCGAACATTCTCCGCCAGCAACTTCCTGTGCGGCAGCAACAGGCTCGCCTGGGAGTGGACAGCGCGCAAGCCGATCTGCACCGTCTCGAAGTGGAGGAGCGCTATGTCGTCACGCGCGCCTATCTCTCCGTGCTATACGCACGGGCCCAGGGGCGCATTTTGAAGGATCTCGTCGAGGATCTGGCCTATCTGCGCGACCGTATCAAGACGGCCGTGGAGAAGAAAGAGCGTCCCGAGTGGACGCCCGCCACGGTCGATCTGATCGAGTTGTACCTGCGGCGGGCGGAGGCTCGCGTCGCCGAGTCCGACCGGGGCGTGCAGGTGTCGCTCGCGGCGCTGCGCGAAGCGATGAACGTGGAACCCCAGGTATGTCTGCGCATCGCCGACGAGGCGATCCCACAACCGGCGGTGCGCGTCTGCCGCGAAGAGATCCTGACTGCGGCGGTGGCGCGGCGAGGTGAGGCGATCGAGGCGGCTGTGGCCGTGGACGTGGTCGGTCTGGAGTCCGACGCCCAGGCCAAGACCTGCCGCCGCGGGGCGATCCGCACCTTTGCCGCCGGCGCCGACCTCCACGCCGGCCACGTTCCGCAGCCCATTTACGGCGAGGATTTCCGGCCCGGCGGCATCCCGCTGGCCATGCCGATCATCCTGGTCGGTCCGCGCGCCGCCCGCGTCGAATCGGCTCAGGAGCTGGGCGCGCAGGCGGCGGCGGTGGCCCAGAAGACGTGGAACCTGATTCTCCTGGAGGCGGACGAAGCGTACTTCAGCTGGGAGGAGTGGTCGCGAAAGGCGGTCGTTTATCGCGAGGCCGAGAAGGTCGGTCTGCGGCTAGTGGGCCGGCTGCGCGAGGAATTCCGCGGCCCCCTCAAGCGCGTCATCGAGGGCATTCTGCCGGAGAGCCTGCTGGCAGCCCAGGCGCGAACCGACTACAACGAGGCGTTGTTCCGCCAAGCGATCGCCCTGGCCGCGCTGGAGCGCGTGACCGGCGGCGTCTTCTGTTCGGGGTTGGCGAACGCGTCGCCGTGACGGAATCCCGGCAAACCCCTAACAGGTTGCCGTCTGCTGTCGCTCTACTCGCTCAACGATCCGCGCCAGCAAATCGCTCAATTCCGGCTCAGATTCCAACTCCATCCGTTGTCTCAATGCTCCGAGGATCGCCGTATCTTGCGGCGCATGTGCTTCGATCCATTCGAGCGCCGAGCGGCGTACGCGCGGCGTCGGATCGGCCAGCGCCTGGACGAGCGCGGCGGCGGCCTCGGCGTCGTCGGGTTCGGTCTCCAGAAGACAGCCGGCGGCCAGCAGACGCAGGCGTGGATTGCTGTCCGTCAGCAGATGCTCGAAGGCTTCGCGCAGCCGCGCGGCAGGGGCTGAGCGCAGAGCGAGGGCGGCGCCGAGGCGGACCTTGTCGTCGGGGTCGGCGGCGCATTCGATCAGCGGCGCGACGGCTTCGCCGGGAAGCTCCGGCAGACGCGATAACACACGCGCCGCGTTGGCGCGCACTTGCCCTTCGGGATCGCGCAGCGCTTCGATCAACGCCGGCACCGCCTCGGCGGGAACCTCGGCGGCCTTGATCAGACCGGCCGAGGCGAGTTTGCGCGCCTCGGGCTGAGCATCCTTCAGCCCGGCCAGAAACGCGGCCGGCGCCTGCGGCGGCTGAATCTGCGCGATGGCCCGCAGCGCGTGCTCGCGCACCTCCGCCTCGCCGGCCTGCGTTCGCCGCAATAAGCCCTCACCGGCGGCGACGGCGGCAGAACCTAACCGGCCCAGCGCCTGCGCCGCCTGCACCTGCACGGCGGGATTGTCGTCCTCCAGCATCGCGGTCAAACGCTCGATCGCAGCCGGCGCCGCTCCGGCCAGGCGCGGCAGCGCCCGCGCGACTTCGATCTTCACCGGATCGTTGCTGTCCAGGGCGGTGCGCAGCAGGGCCGACGCTCCTTCCGCGCCCAACTCCGCGCGCTTGCCCATCGCCTCGACCGCGGCGGCCCGCACGCTGGGATTGCCGTCCTCCAGGGCGACGAACAGGACGCGACGCTGCCGCGCATCGAGACCGCCGATCTCGCCCAGGGCGAAAACGACTTGTCGGCGCACCTCGTCCTCGTCGTCGCCGCCGGCGCGCTCCAGGGCGGGCAGAGCGGCGGCCGCCGCCGGTCCCATCTTGCCCAGCGCCTCCGCCGCGTTGGAACGCACCTGCGGATTGAGATGGCGCAGCGAGCGGACCAGGGCCGGCACGGCGTCGGACGCGGAATCGCCGATCTCGCCCAGCGCCTCGGCCGCCAGAGCGCTGACCCAGTTGTCCTGATCGCGCAGGGCGTTGACCAGATGCGGCACCGCCTCGGCGGCGGCCTCGCCCATTTTGCCCAGTGCCTCGGCGGCCTTGGCCCGCACGCGGTCGTTGTCGTCCTCCAGCGCATCGGCCAGCATGGGAGTCGCCTCCGCCGCCGCCTCGCCGATGGCGCCCAGCGCCTCCGCCGTCTGCGCGCGCACCACGTTGTCGCGGCTGGACAGGCCTTCGCCCAGCGCTTCCAGGGCGTCGCCCGGCAAACTGCCGATCTGACTGACTGCCTCGGCCGCCGCCTGCCGGACCTCTTCGTCGGCCTCTTGCAGCAAGGGGAGCAGGTGCGGCACGGCGTCGGCCGCCTCTTTTTTCCGCGTTCCAAGCGCCCGCGCCGCCGCGATCTGAATGGGCGGGCTGGGATCTTGCAGCAACTCCCGCAGCGCGGCCACCGTCTCCTCCGCTGATCCGTCCAGCCGTCCCAGCGACTCCGCGGCCTGACAGCGAACCGCCTCGTCGTCGTCGTGCAGAAGGGCCATCAAATCCATGGCCGCCGCCGAGGCCGCCGCGCCCATCTCGCCCAGCGAGCAAATCGCCTGAATGCGCACAACGGAGGACGAATCGTTCAGCAGGACGCGCAAGGTGGCGACGGCCAACTCGACCGCGTTGACGGGCGGCGGACCCGTTTGGACTTCCGAACGGCGGAACGCGCGCCAGAGCCAGTCGCCGGACAGACGAACCGCGCGGTTGGCGGCGCGACGCCGGCGCTTCGGCGCGACGTTCGCCCCACCGATACGGCCCAGCGCTTCGGCCAGGCTTTGGCGCACCCAGTCGCCGGGATCTTTCGCCAGCCGCACCAGTTCCGGCGTCGCGTCCAGGGCATGCAGATGCCCCAGCGCGGCGGCGGCGACGCCGCGAACGTGCTCGTGCGTGTCGGTCAGGTGATGCGTCAAGATGGGGATGGCGGCCGGGCCGATGTCGGCGAGGATGCGCGGGATGTAAACGCGCTGCTCCGCCGTCAGCACCTCCACGCCGCGCAGCGACAAGAGCAGCGGCCGAACCGCCCCGGTGCCGTGTTGCGGCAGCGAAACACGGGCGCGCTCGTGGATGGGCGGATGCGGACTCCAGAAGTCGGCGATCGTCTCGGCCAGCAGCCGGCCGCGCCGCACCGAGGCGAAGATTTGTTGCAGCAGTACCAGGGTGAAGAACGTCTTGAACAGGGTCAAGAGCGTCGAGGCCGGCCACGCCGCTTGCTGCACGTAGGTGGAGTGGACGTAGTTGTACGAGTTGGCGATGTGCAGCAGATCGACGACGCGAAACAGGTTGAGGAGCGTGTACGCCAGGAAGTCGGCGTAGCTCGGCTCGGCCCGGCCCTCGCTGAGCCGATACCACTCGCGGCCGACCGTCTCGTACAGTCCCTGGTTGGTCAGCGCGAAGCCGGCCACCACGCCGACGGTCGCCGCCGCCAGGAGCGGCACGCCGACCTGCGGACCGTAGCGCACCAGGTTGACCGCCAATTGCTGTCCCTTAAGGGGGTTGTGCAGCGCCTTGTAGCCGCGCGCCACCTCGTAGCGTTCCAGGTCGATGGACATATACGCCAGGCATGTCGTCACGCCCAGAAGCAACAGGACCGCGCCGCACAAGAGCGTCAGCAGCGGCGAGAGCGGCCGCGCCGCCAGGCCCACGACGAGCAGGACGGCGACGAGCATCAGGAAGCGCGGCCAGGTCGCCCAGGCGAGCAGCAAGGCCCACAAGCGAAACCCGGCCGCGATGCCCTTCTGGATGATCGCGCCGACCAGGCCGAGCGCCCGGCCGACGATGCCGGACCAGAACAGCAAGCCCGCCAGCACGCCCAGGCCGAGGAACGTCAGCAGCAGAGAGTACGACGAGCCGAGCCGGTCCAGGTCGAGGAGGAACGAGCGCGGGGGCATGATGCGGGCGTCTCCGTTCACGCGCCGGGCTTGACGGCCAGAATCAACGGCGACGGTCCGGGGCATTCGACCGTCCGCGCCTCGCGGAAGCCGGCTTCTTCGAGCCAGCGGTGGATCTCCTCGAAGGAAAACGCATCGCCGTGATCGGTGTTCACCAGCATGTTGACGGCGAAGATGAGGCCGGCCGGCGGCCCGCTGCGCTCGTCGTTGACCAGAAATTCCGCCACGACCGTCGTGCCTCCCGGCGCCAGGGCGGCAAACGTCTTTTGCAGCAGCCGGCGGCTGCGCGCCTCGCCCTCGCTGTGCAAAATGTGGCCAAAAATCGCAATGTCGTGGCCGTTGCCGAAATCGGCTTCGTGCAGATCGCCTGCGATATACTGAAAGCGATCAGCCACGCCCTGACGTTCCGCGACCCGCCGCGTGACGGGAATGACGCCCGGCCAATCCACCGCCGTCACGCGCACCTGCGGCGACTTCTGTGCCAGGCCGACCCCCCACACGCCGGAGCCGGCAGCCAAGTCCAGAACGCGCACGGGTTTCTTGGACTCGGTGAGCTTGAGTACGTCGGCCAGCATCCGGGCGGTCGTGTGGTGGAACGGGAACAGATCCTCGACGAACTTCTTGAAGAAGGCTGCTCCTTCACCCTCGCGGTTGACGCTGCCGGCGGGCTTGCCGGTGCGGACGATTTCCGTCAGTTGCATCCACTTCGGCAACAGCTGCGAGCTGGTGTGCATCAACAGGCCGCCGCGATAGTCGGGCTTGCCGCGCACCAGATACGTCGCGCTTTCCGGCGTCAGGGCATAGCGTCCCTGTCCATCGCGGGCAAGCAGTTCCAGACCGACCAGCGTATTCAGGACCGCTCGCAGACCACGCACCGAGGCGCCGGTTTCGGCGTGGAGTTGCTCGACTGTCCGCGGCCCCTTGTCCAGCACGTCAAAGAGGCGATGGCGCACCGCCGCCTCCAGGATCAAGGGCGGTGCGTAGCCCCACATGAACTGCATGATCCGCTCGGGCGTGACCCGTTGCTTGCCGTCTTGACGCTCCATGCTCTTGGCCTTTCTCCGCAGGTTGAGGAGGCAATGTCTCAGTCCACGAGTTCCACGCGCATATCTTGAGGCGCCTGCAACTCCATGAGCATTTTACGGATGTCGGCAATCACGTCGCCGCGATCGCGTCCCTCGATGTTGGCCCGCACGTTGAGGACGGGCAACAGATCCTCATGGTCGATTTCGATGGCCGTAGTGCCTCTTTGCACCGTCGCCAGGGCACTCAACTTGACGGGTAACTCTGCCTTGCCGCCGACAACCTTCGCATCGGCCAATGCTCCCACGTCCACCCCCGGCCGTAACTGGAGCGGTAGCGTAACGGATTGATCGCCGGAACGAAGGTCAGTAAATAGTTCCTGGTCGGGAGGAGCGGGTAACTTGAGGGCGGCGGCAGCCTGCGCGATGACCTCGCGGCAACTCAGACCCAACGCGGCCGCTTTGTGCAAATCCGCGCAGATGGTCAACGTGGGAGCGTCCATGCGCTGAACGACCTCGCAATCCACGATTCCCTTGATGCCGGTCCCAAGCTGCTTGTTCACATCCTCCGCCAACTTCCGCGCTTCCTTCGCCTCCCCGGACGTGCGACGGGTCACGCGGATGTTCACCGGCTCGGGCATGTCCTGCGAGGCGAAGCGGAAACGCAAGTCCGCAAAATCCATGTCCGCGTTCAGCAGGCCGCGCAGCTTCGAGGCGTAGGCGGCGGCGGATTGCGTGCGCGCGGCCGACAACTGCACGTAGATCGTCGCGTCCATAGGGCCGGCGTTGGCAGATAAGATTGCCAACCAGTCCGGTGTCAGGCCCACTTCGGCGACGATGGCCTCGCGCTCGTTCGCCGGGATGGTTTTTTGGAGGAATTCCTCGACGGCGCTGACGCGCTTCTCCGTCTCCGCCAAGCTCAAGTACGACGGAGCGCGGAGATAGATCGTGAGCAGGCCATTGTCGTGCTCGCGCAGCCATTTGTGATCGACGCCGAGCGGCACCCAGCGCGCCTTGACCTCCGGCGGCAGTGCATCCTGCAACGACGGCAAGTCGTCCGCGATCTTTTCGCTAATGTCCTTGCGTTTCGCGCCTTGCTGGAGATAGACCGGCACGCCCACGACTGGCTGGCCGTCGATCCGATGCCGCACGGTCGGCGCGACCGATTGCTCTTGCACGATGCCAAGCTCGCCGAGGCGGACGGCCGCGCCGTCCGCCGTATGGACGGGCAACGCTTTCACCAGGTTGATTATTGGGAAGGCCCGGCCGCTCGCCTGCATCAGCAGTCCGTTCTTGTCATTGTAGATACGGACCTTGTCGCAAAGCGTCTCCACGACCGTTCGCACGTCTTTCGGGGACACTTTGTGGGCCGCCAATTTTTTCGGATCGAAGTTGAGAGTGAGGAGGGAGCGCTCCTTGCCGCCCAGCACGACCGGGATTGCACCCGGGACGACATTGAGGAGCCGCACACAAACCGGCATTTTCGCCAGATCTTGAAGCTCCCTATCATCGGCCGTCGAGCTACTGATCCCCAGCAGACCCACAGGGTACGCGGAACTCGGATCGCGGGGGAGGACGATGGGAGGCACAGTGTCCGGCGGCAGCGTGGGCAAAACGCCCAGGACCAATTCATTGACCTGCGTGAGCGCGGCGTTGGGATCGATGTCATTGCGGAAGGTGATGCGGACGATGCTCACGCCGGCCAGCGAGCTCGAGGTGACTTTCTCGGCGCCCTCCGCCTGGTTGACCCAGCGTTCGATGCGATTGGTGATCGTCTTCTCGATCGAGGACGCGGACATGCCGGGATAGAACGTCATTACTTCCACGACCGGACCCGGCTTCCTCCGCTCCGAGACCGCCCAACCGAGGAACGCCAATCCGCCCAACACGCAGAGGCCGAGGACGCCGCAACCGCAGCCGAGGAGCCAGCGTTTCTTCTTGCGATCCATGACGGTCTCCGCTCAGGAACAGGGAAGCGATTTCTGAAGCAGCGTGCGGATGGCGTCGGTCGTGCGCTGCCGTAATAGGTTCGCCTTCAATTCCGCCAAGGCGGCGGCGTTGCAACCGGCCAGCGCTTGCTGCGTCGCGGCCAATTGGTTGACGGGCACGCTCAGCGTATCGACACCCAGCGCGGCGAGGGCCAGCGCGCCGAGCGGATCGGCGGCGACCTCGCCGCACACCGACACCGTCCGTCCGGCAGCGTGAGCGTCCTCGACGACATCGTGAATCAGCCGCACCAGGCCCGGATGCAGCGTGTCCACCTGCCGTCCCAGCAGCGGATCATCGCGGTCCAGTCCGAGAGCGGAAGCGGTCAAATCGTTGGTGCCCAGCGCGAAGAACGACACCTGCTCGGCCCAGGCGGAGACCAGCGAGGCAGCCGCCGCCACCTCGATCATCGCGCCCAGCGGCACGCCGGCGGCGAACGGCAATCCCTCCGCGGTCAGACCGTCGCGCGCCTTGGCCACGGTTTCCAGCACGAAATCCAGCAGTTCGCTGCTCGTCACCAGCGGAATGAGGATGCGCACCGGACCCACGGTCGAGGCGCGGAGGATGGCGCGGACCTGATCGCCGAACAGCTGCTGCAAGGGCGGCGATTGCAGCACGAGCCGCCAATCGAACGGCCGCGCCGCCGCCGAGCTAAGGTGCGAGTACGCCGCCAACTTGTCCGGCCGCAAATCGAAGGTGCGGATCGTCACCGGCCGGCCCGCCATCATCTGCAACAGTTTGCGGTAAATCTCGACCTGCTCCTCCTCGGTCGGCAACGTGCGGCGAGCGAGGAAGAGAAATTCGCTGCGATACAGGCCGACGCCGCTCGCTCCCTGGCTGACGGCCGAACGCGCCTCGTAGAGCAGATTGATGTTGACCTCGATGGCCGGCAAACCCGGCGTCGGCGGCACGGCGGCAGTGAGGGCGCGCGCGGCGCCGACGCTGCGGGGCGGCACCACGAACAACGGCGCGGGGTCCAGCGCCACGGTGCCGGCCGTGCCATCGACGAGCAGACGCCGGCCGGAGTGCAACAGCGGTGCGAAATCGGTGAGTTGGCCCACCATGGGAATGCCGAGGCTGCGGGCGAGGATGGCCGCGTGGCTCTGCGGCCCGCCGTGCTCGACCACCACCGCCGCCAGCCGGTCCAGATCCACGGCGAACAGCTCCATCACCGACGCCTCGCGCGCCACCAGCACCAGACGATCGCCCACCGGGTCGGCCGGCTGGCGCGGCCGCAGCTGCCATAAAATACGATGAAAGACATCCTTTATGTCGTAGATGCGCTCGTGGAAGAACGGCGTCGCCACTTTTTGCAGGGCGGCGACGTATTTGTCGAGCGTGGCCAGCAGGGCGGACTCGGCGGCGGCGCCGGACTCCAGGCAAGCGTCGAGGTCGCGCTCGATGGTGCGGTCCTGCATAATCATCAGTTGCGCTTGCAGGATGGCGCCGTGGTCCTCGCCGACCAGTTCCGAGATGCGCTGGCTCAGGCGCGTGATTTCCTCGCGCGCCCGGTGCATCGCCTCGATGAGACGGCGGCGCTCCTCGACGACGCCGCGGCCCTTCGCCGGCACGTCACGCCGCCAATCCTCGACGGCATCGACGACGTACGCCTGTCCCAGTCCGGTGCCGGGACTGATGGGCGTGCCATGCAGCAGCGCCGCCCGCGCTTCGGCCGGCGGCGCGGACGCGGACGGATGGGCGACGGCGGACACCTGTTCCAAGAGCAGCGCGTCGCCGACCAGGGCGGCCAACTGCGCCGCCACCGTCACCAGCATGCGCACCTCGCTGGGGGTGAACTGCCGCGGCTCGCGCGTCTGCACCACCAGCACGCCCTGCAGCGTACCGCCCTCGACCAACGGCACGCCCAGGAACGAGTGATAGGGATCTTCGCCGGTTTCCGGAAAGTACTTGAAGCGCGGATGCGCGAAGGCGTCGGCCACCGCCACCGGCGCCATCTTCTGGGCCACCAGGCCCGTGAGTCCTTCGTCCAGGCGCATGCGCACGCGGCCGATCGCCTCCGGCTGCAATCCGACCGTCGCCCCCAGGACCAGCTCGTGGCGCTGCGGGTCGTGGAAGTAGACGGAACAGACGGCGGTGTGAAAGCGGCCCTGGATGAGGCGGACGATGTTCGTCAGCGTCTCGCTCGCATGATGGCTGTGCGCGACAAGCTGGCTGATCTCTTCGAGCGTGAGCAGCAAAGAGCCTTCGTAGGTAGTGCCGGCCTCGCTCATGTTCGTCGTCCCTAGTGTCGAACCCGGCCCGCCCGCAACGGACCGGAATCGTATGAAGAAAAGGAGAGGATGCCGTCCGATTATCCGTCAGGAGCGGGTTTCGTGAAAGAGGGAAGTTCGTCGCGCGACGAGCGGGGGGTGTCAACCCCTTGTTGGAGCCAACAGGGGGTTGACACCCCCCGCTCGCCAATCATCATTTCTCCGCCGGCAGCACGCCGCAATGAACCAGCGTGGGGATGACGGTCTTCGGCTCCAAGCCCGCCGCGGTCAGCCAGCCGCGATACTCGGCGGCGCTGTAGGCGCGGCCCTCCGTCATGCAGAATAGCGCCGCCGAGTACAGCGCGAGCGGCAGCGGGCCGTCCAGCGCGTCGTTGAGGAACACATCGTGAATGAGCAGCCGGCCGCCCGGCGCAAGTGCGGCGGCGCAGCGGCCGATCAGCTCCTGGCAGCGCGGCACGTCCCAATCGTGCAGCACGTTCGACAGCAGCATCACATCGGCGGCCGGCACTTCATCGGCGAACATGTCGCCGGGCCGGCACTCCAGCCGATCGCCGACGCCGTGCGTCGCGGCCATCTCGGCGGCGACTTTCAGCACTTCCGGACGGTCCCAGACGATGGCGCGCAGTTCCGGGTTGGCGCGCAGGAAAGCGATGCTGAACAGGCCGGTGCCGCCGCCGACGTCGAGCAGCACGCGCGCCTCAGTTAGCGGCACACGCCCCGCCATCACCGGCGCGACGTTGCGCGCGCGTCCCGCCAGCGCCAGGGTCAGGCGGCGCGCCTCCGCCTCTTTTTCCATCGCCGAGGCGACGCCCTCCCGGTAGATGAACGCGGTGCCGGACTCTTCCGGCTTCATACCGGCCGGCCGGTCCGTCCGCAGCCGTTCGACCATGCCCAGCACGCCGGGGCTGTCGGCGTTCAGGCCGATGTAGCCGCTGATGTCGAACGGCGGCCCGACGAGAAACTCGCGGCTGAGGGCCGTCAGCTCCAACCGTCCGGCACTGTCGATCGCCAGCAGTCCCATCGCTCGCAGCGCCGTCAGCAGCACGACGGCCGGGCGTTCCGTCAGGCCGAGATCGCCGCGCAGGGCGTCGAACGATCGCGCTCCTTTCGCCAGGTGCTCGAAGACGCGGAAGTGCGCGACGGCGGCCGTCAGCAGTTCGGTGCCGTAGTGGCCGCGGAAACACTCGAAGATCGGCGTCGGGTCCAGCGGTGGGACGCTCAGCGGTGGCAGAGTCACGGTGCGAGGCTTTCTCAGGAAGAATCGTAACAATTCGGCCCCCCACGGAGCCGGTTGAAATTACCCTATGAGTGCCTGTGGGGGCTGTCATCTCCGAACGCACGACTAGCCCGGAGCGCCAGCCGCCGGTCGCTGGCGCTCCGGGCTAGTTGGTGCCAAGACAGCGTCTCTTACTTCTTCGTCGGCGTCGGCGCACACCATGCGCTATGGAGAAGCCCTCGCCAGGAAAAATCGGCGCCGCCGGCACAAAAGGAACCGTCCTGCGGCGCACGGCCTGGAAAATACACTATGCTTCTGTGTTAGGGGTTGAACGCGGCGGCGACCAGCGCGGGGGGCGGACGGGAAATGAACGTCACAATGCTCGTGGTTCAGGGACGGCCCGCCGGCAAATGCCTGCACTTTCCCCTCGGCGAATACTACTTCGGCCGCGGCGCGGAATGTCAGGTCCGTCCCAACAGCGAATGGGTCAGCCGCCAGCATTGTCTGCTGCGCGTCACCGAGACGGAGGCGTATTTACGCGACCTCGGCAGCCGGAACGGAACCCTGGTCAACGGCGAACTGCTGCACGAGGAGCGCCCCCTGCGGCACGGCGATCAGGTGCAAGTCGGCCCGCTCGTCTTTGAAATTCAGCTCCAACAAGAAATCGCCGAGACGCGCGGCGCGATCGCGCCGTTGCTGGACGGACTGGAGCCGCCCACCACGGCGACAAGGCTCGAAGCGGCCGAGGACATGGCGGCGCGGACGCTGCCCACTCGCCGCAAAAGTGAGTGAGACGCTTGCGGACAAAACCCTGCCAGCCCGCAGCGCCAGCAAGGGCATCCCTAGCTGGCGCTGCGGGCTGGCAAAACAGAGTAATGGGGGCCGGCCCGAAATCAGTTCCACACCGCGAGCAGATCGCGTTCCGGCAGCGACGGGCGGACGACGGCCCGCGCCTGGGCCAGAGCGTACTCGTAGAGACTCTGCTGCCACTGGCTGTGAGCGGGCGAGCAGGCCGGCAGGCCCATCAGCGGACAGAGGACGAACGCCGCCGGCGAGGGAGAGGGATCGGCCACGGGTCGGGCGGGAAAGTCGGAGCGCAAACGGTTGAAAAACATGACGCGGTTCCTCGTGCTTCGCGGCGGTTGAGGGTATGGGGGCGGCGTCAAAGGCGGCCACGCGGAGACGGCAGCCAGGAAATTCTTGATGCAAATATCGACCCATTTCGCCCCGTTCGTGGCGTCCCCCACTCTTTTCGCGTCGGAATTTCTTGCGCCGTCGGCCGTAAAATCGTTGCCATCCGTCCGTCCGCCTGTCTATAATCTCCCCCAACCCTGAAGACCCGACGGACGGGCCTTCCGTTCTCCCCGCATCGGGGAGGCGTGTGTTGCGGGAAAGGAGCTAGGAATGTCCAGCACGATGATGATGGAACGAACAGGGTTGGGGATGCCCGGCATGGGAATGCCTGGCATGGGCGGCTCGACGATCGGTTCGCCGACCGGCGTCGCGCCGAGCAGCAACTATCTGATGGTGCCGCGTTGCACGATGAAGTTCGAGAAGTGCCAGGGTGGCATGAAGATCACCTGCTCGTGCGACGACCAGATGGCGTGCAGCATGATGCAAAACCTGTGCACCATGTTGCAGGGCGGCATGGTCAGCTGCTGCATGATGATGAACGGCATGACGGTCTGCACCTGCAATCTGACCATGGGTATTTGCCGCTGTGAGACGACCGACAAGGGCGTCTGCATCACCTGCACCAGCGGCGACAGCAAGTGCTGTGAGATGATCCAAGCTTGCTGCGATTGCCTCAGCTGCATGACCAATGCCGGCTGCACCTGCTGCGTGATGATGAACAACACCCCGGTCGCCTGCGGTTGTCACGAAACCTCCTCGGCGGGCGCCAAGGCCTCCGCCAAGCGCTAGGAGGAGGTTTTCCAACCAGCCCGCAGCGCCAGCAAGGGCAATCCTTGCTGGCGCTGCGGGCTGGTCTCGCCCAAGCCCCTTCCGTTTGTGCCGCCCTCGCTAACTCTTTCCCTCCGCGCCGCCCCTCGTCTGCCATTGACGGCCGCGCCCGTCTCGGCCATGCTGAACAAATTGCTGGCGAACTCCGATCTGCTTCCGATTTCCGGCGCGAGGCTCCTCCAATGCGCATCTTCTCCTCTCTGGCGCTGTTCGTCGTGGTGGTCCTGATCGTGTCCGCCGACGCCCCACCGGCCGGCAAGGACAGGGAAGCGCCCAAGGACGCGCCTTCCAAGCAGAAGGAGGATTCTTCCAAGCTCGCCGGGACGTTCCACCCCTACAACGTCACCGGGCCGCACAAGGGGCATTTCCACTGTCTGATCTCGGAGCACGGCCTGGAGCCGATGGTCATGATCTTCCACAAGGACGCCGATTTGGCCGACCCGCTGCCGGCGCTCCTCAAGAAGCTTGACGCGGCCATCGAGAAGAACCCGACCGCGCGTCTCGGCTCCTTCGTTGTCTTTCTCCCCGAGGACTTGCCGGACATCGCCGGCGCCAAAAGCGAGACCGACGACGCCCGCCTGGAACTTGCGAAAAAGGTGGAGCAGGCTGGCGGCGACATGAAGCTCAAGCACGTCGTGCTGTGCCTGGACACCAAGGCCGATGTGGAGAAGTACAAACTCAGCGACGCCAATCTCGTCACGGTCGTCCTGTGCAATAAGCTCAAGATCGTCGAAGTGTTCGCTCTGCCCAAGAGCGAGTTCAACGACGCGGCGGTCGAGAAGATCATGGCGGCCGTGGCCGACAAGCTCGGCGCGAAGCGGAAGTGATTCACGGCCGGCGACGCAATCGCTCCGCGCGCTCTTTCACGCGCTCCAGTTCTCCCTGCAACTCCGCCAGCACCTGCGCGCGCGGCATGTCGTGATAGCGCTCGGCGGGGATGGGTTGACCGACGGACACCGCGATGTCGGCCCCGGTCGGCGGCAGAAAGAACGGCGATAGTTTCGGCCATTTCCGCACGCGCGGCAGGGCGTCGAAGGCGCCGGCGATGCCGACGGGCACGATCGGCGCCGCCATCCGCTTGATGAGCAGCAAAACCCCCGGCTTGAGCGGCTGCACCTCTCCCGTCCGCGTCCGCTCTCCCTCCGGAAACATCAGCACCGCCTGGCCCGCCTTGAGCTGTTCGAGGATCGTCTTCAGCCCCTCCTTGGCGACGCCCTCCTGATCGACCGGCACGGCGTTGAGACGGCTAATCAAAGCGCCAAACAGTCCGCGAAACAACGTCTTGCGCGCCAAAAAACAGAGATGACGCCGCGTCGTCGAGCCGACGATGGAAGGGTCGAAAAAGCTCTGATGGTTGGCCAGGAGCAAGGCCGGACCCGTGCGCGGGATGTTCCGGCGTCCCTCGAAGCGATAATTGAACCCCACCGTCAGGCCGGTGATCGAGAGCCAGTAACCGATCTCGTACAAGATCCAGGAGTGTCCGTCGTGCATCGAAGCCGATCCTCACGAACCGACGGCGACGCGACGGCGAACTTCCGCCTCCATCGCCTCGACCGTTTGTTGGGGACTCAGCCCCGTGCTGTTCAGCACCACGGCGTCGTCGGCCGGCCGCATCGGCGCCAGATCGCGCGCCGCGTCGCGCTGGTCGCGGACCTCCTGATCGCGCAGTAATTGTTCCAACTCGACCGTCTCGCCGCGGGCCGCCATCTCGCGCTGCCGGCGGCGGGCGCGCTCGACGGGGTCGGCGACGAGATAGAACTTGCACTGCGCATCGGGGAAAACGATGGTGCCCTGATCGCGGCCCTCGCAGACCATGTTCCGGCCGGTTGCGATGGTGCGTTGCAGTTGCACCAGTCGGCGTCGCACGGCGGGGCTGTCGGCCACAGGTCCGGTTGCCGCCGTCACTTCGCGCGTGCGGATGAGGGGCGTCACGTCCTCCCCGTCCAGCAGCACTCGGCCGCCCGGCGGCATTTCCAGACGCAGCGTCTCGACGAGGGCGGTAAGGGCCGACTCATCGCGCGGATCGAGTCCGCCGCGCAGCGCGGCCAGGGCCACGGCGCGATACATGGCACCGGTGTCGAGAAACTCGAAGCCCAGACGTTGTGCCAGGGTCCGGGCGGCGCTGCTCTTGCCGGCGCCGGCCGGACCGTCAATGGTGATAATCATGGCGGCCCGTGCGCGGTTGGGGACGCGGATGCAGATGGGTACAGAATGGGGAGTTAAGGTGGGTCCGTCAAGGGCTGGGCGGCGTTTCGTACCAGCCCGAAGCGCCAGCGAGGGCGCCCTCGCTGGCGCTTCGGGCTGGTGAGGGAGTTGTTCACCCACCGAATTGCGGAAAGACTGTGATGATTCGACCGTTGGGCCGCAGCGTCTCGGTGCGCAACGGCTGCACGATGCCGAAGCCGTCCACTTCCACGTCGTAGCTGTACGGCCCGACCGGTACAGCGGACATCCGCGCATCCTGGAAGGGGGGAACCGTCATGACGCGCCCGTTAATGCGAACTGTCGCGGTGGCGGAGTAGCGATTTCGCACTGTGATCGTGCCGGTGGTGGGAACGGGAATGTCCGTCTGGGAAGGCGTCGGCGCGTAGGCGGCTCGACGGATATTCGCCTCCTGGGCACGGGCGATTTGATGCAGGAGATCGCGGATCTCGCGCAGCTCGTCCGTCGGCAGCGGAGCGTAGCCGGCCCGCCGGGTGTTCAACTCCGAGGCGCTGGCCATCCTGAGCAACGTGTCCTTGATGTAGCTGAGATCCTCCGCCATCTTGGCGCCCCGCGCGCTGCCCTCCATCACGGCATCCCCGAGGCTCTTCATATCGCGGCGGAGATCGTCTACGTCTTTTCGCAGTCGCGCGATCTTCTGCTCGTTGGTTTCCGCATCAGCGGCGCGGACGGACGCCATCGTTAATGGCAAAACCAGCAAGACGGCCGGAACAATTCGTGTCCAGGTACGCATCGCGGTGCCTCCTCAGATGTTGAAAAGAAATGCCCTCCCGGGCGCGCGGGACCAGGATTGTTATTGAGCTTAAAAAAGGAATGATCGACAAGCAAGACAAATGCGGAACAATCGCGCGCGCTTGCGGCGGCGCGGCCGGCATAAACGGAATAGTCAACCCAAATAACAAGCCCGGAGCGCCAGCGACGGGTTCCCGCCCGTCGCTGGCGCTCCGGGCTTGTAAGGAGAGGGTTCTCAACTCTCCTCGTACTGCGCGATGCGATTGACCGTCTCGTCCAGGTCGTCGCCGCTGTCGTCGGCGAGGCGATACTGCAAGAGATAGGCATCCTCGCCGCTGTCCTCGTAGAAGGCCCGCAGCACGCGCAGCGCCTTGAAGCCCTGCTTGCGGAAAAACAGCTGCGCCGGCAAGTTCGTCTCGCGCACCTCCAGTGTGATGCGCGTGCGGCGATGGCTGGATAGCTTGCTGATGAGCTTGGCCACCATCTGCGCGCCGACGCCGAAGCGACGGCAGCCGGGGTGAACGGCGAAATTCAGGATGTGCAACTTGTTCTTGTGCAGTTCGTAGATCATGAAGCCGACGACCTTCTCGCCCTGCTCGGCGACCATGCCGATGCAGTTGCGCTGACGCAGGCAGCGCAGAAAGTCTTCCTCGGTCCAGGAATATTCAAAACTCTCCTGCTCCGTCTGCAAGACCTCCGGCATGTCGCGTCGGATCATCCAGCGGATATGGACACGAACCTGTTCCTTTTCCGTGCGGTTCGTACTCATGACCAACCTCCTCTTCTCCCCCTTCACGCGCGCGGCACCCCCTCCGTGGACGTGCCGCGACGTGATCGCCTGCGGTTCCGGTTCCGGCGGGACCAGCAGTAACGTTGCAGAAGGGCTTTCAGATCGCGGTCGGGACAGCGGACGGTTGGCCCGTCATCCTTAACGCGGCCGAATCTTAACAACGCTCCCATTCCCGCTCAAGGTCAATGGCCCCACCCTCCGAAACGCTTGATGCGTATTGTTACGGCGCAGCTCGGACGAGGTGGAACAACGGGGGAATCCTTCCCCCTGGTCAATGGCCTTCCTGGCTTCTGTGCGCGTGTTTCGTTGTC
>DATBGU010000339.1:0-47775 GCA_036557825.1 Gemmataceae bacterium | reverse complement strand
GCCTCCGACAAGGAAGTCCGCACGATCCGCCTGCCTGCCCGCGAGAACGGCGAGGGAGAACGACACGTCTATCAGGTGCGGATCAGCGCGGACGGCCGGCGGATCGTCGGCTATTTCGGCGCCCGAGGCGGCTACGCGGTTGTCGGCCAGCCGCCGCCGAAGCTGACCGACAAGCTCGCCACCTGGGACGCCGAGACGGGCGGCCTGCTGGAGATGCACCCCATCGAAATGCGCGGTGGTTCCGGCGCGTTATCTCCCGATGGGCATGTGTTGCTGGCGGGGAACACCTTGATCGACGTGCGCTCGGGGAAGAAAATCGCCGAATTGCTTGGCATGAGCGACCGTGGGGCTTTCTCCGGCGACGGCGCGCTCATCGTGGGACAGGCCCAGCGAGTGACGCGGGAGAAGGGCATCGACACGGTCTGGCCGGACGGCCTGCGCGTCTGGGAGGCGGCGACGGGGAAGGTCGTCGCCCGGCTGAAGACGAAGTCCTGGATCGCTCAAACCGCCTTTCACCCAGACAACCGCTTCGTCGTCACCAACGATCTCGACGGTATCCACATCCGCGACGCCCACGGCGGCGAGGTCGTGGCCCACTTCACGATGCCCGAGGCGGTCCGCGCCGGCACGACGCGCGGCAGCTACGCCGGCTGTCTGGCCTTCACGCACGATGGCCGGCGCATGGCCACCGGCCACCCGGACAGCACCATCCTCATCTGGGACGTGCGCGTCCCGGCGATTTCCGTCGATCCGCTGTCCGCGAAGGAACTCGAAGCTCGGTGGGCCGACCTGGCGAGCGAGGACGCGGCCAAGGCCTGGGAGGCGGTCGCGCGTCTGGCCGAGGCGCCGAACGAGGCGCTGCCGTTTCTGCGCGATCGCGTGAAGGCGTATCCCACGGCGGCGGCGGACGAAACGCGGCGACTCTTGGCCGAACTCGATGACGAAGTGTTCGCGCGGCGCGAGGCGGCGGCGAAACGACTGAAGGAGTTGGGGTTGCGGGCCGAGCCGGCGCTGCGAGCGGCGCTGCAAGCGAAGCCGTCGCTGGAGACGAAGCGGCGAATCGAGGCGATCCTGGCCGCGCTGCGAGAGGCGCCGCAACCGCCGTCCGTGGAGGAATTACGACAATTGCGAGCGATTATTGTGTTGGAGCGCATCGGTTCGGCGGAGGCGCGGCGCGTGCTGGAAGGCGTGGCGAAGGGACCGGAGTCGGCGCGTTTGACGCGCCAGGCGCGAGCGGCCCTGGCATGCCTGCCGTGATCGCAAGGGAGGCGGCGGCCGTCACATGCCAAACCAGTTCTTGCCGCTGGAAATCAGCCGCAATACGCCATAGTTCGTTCGGATGGTCGTGGTTTTGTCTCCGTCTATCGTCTCGCCCGATGGGGCCGTGACCGCGATGGGGTGGGCCGCCGCTCCTCCCGACTCGTCCTTGATGACATACACCCGGCCCTCGCGGCCCGAAGCGGACGGCAAGGCGATGGTCCGGGGCGAGGCGGTGTTGGTGATGCCGACGTAGTAGTCCGTGTCCGTCAGCGTATAGTCGGCTTGCACGGCCGTTCGCTGGACCGAACGCGAACCCTTGACGTGAAGCGTCGAGGCCGGCTCGGACGTTCCCACTCCAAGTTGCTTGGCGACGACCAGCGCGCCGTCCGTCTTGAGTGTCTTTGCCGCGGCGCGATAAAGGTTGACGTCCATCTCCGCTCGTGAGGCGGCACCCCAGCGCAGCGCGCCGTTCTGTTCGATGCCGAACGTGTAGTTGGCGTTGCGGTCCAACGCCTGAAAGATGTAGCTGGCGGGCCCCGCATTGGCCGCCCGCACCTGAATGGCCGGCCCCAGAACGTCCGACCACACGGCCAACATGGAGGGATCCTTGGTGGGAGGCTCGATGTGGTAATCCGCGCCTTTCCCGGTATATGTCCCGGAGATGGTGACCCAGCCGTTCGTGTACAGCATCCCCACGTCATTGAAGTACGTTCGCGGTCCCGGTTGGGGAGTACCCTCCCAGGGCGGCGCGAAGAACTGTACGGCCCGGCCTTTGCCGTCCAAATGGATGTCCAGCGCCGAAGGCACGCCTTGTTTCTCGATCGTGACGCTGGCGAAGCGGCCGACCTTCAGATCGTTCGGCTTGGCGGCGACCCGCGCCGATCCGGATAGGGCCAGCCCCGCCGCCACGGCGAGGACGAAACCAAGGAGTGCGAGGTGAGGAACGTAGCGCACGGCAGATCCTTTCTTGAAAGCGATTCTGGGGATTCTCGACGACCTGTTCCGCACAGGACCAGTCCCTTCCAGCTAGGATACGCCGAGTCGAGGAAAAAATGGATCAAATCGGCGTGACCGGGTAAATACAAGGGTAGGGGGAAAGAACGGCGTGCCGCAGAGCGGGAGATGACGAATCCTTTAAGCGAGATCCTCCAACACCTTCGCAGGTCCGTGTCGCATCCGCGGGGAGCGGAACGGACCGATGGAGATCTGCTGGCGTGCTTCGTCAGCCGCCGTGAGCAAGCGGCCCTCGACGCGCTGGTGCGGCGGCACGGCGCGATGGTGTGGGGCGTGTGCCGGCGAATCCTTTCCCACCACCACGACGCCGAAGACGCCTTTCAGGCCACTTTTCTCGTCCTCGTTCGCAAAGCCCATTCCGTCGTGCCCCGAGAGATGGTCGCTAACTGGCTGTACGGCGTGGCCCGTCAGACGGCGCTCAAGGCGAGGACGACGGCCGCCAAGCGACGGCTGCGGGAGACGCAGGTGGCGGAGATGCCCGAACCCGAAACGCGGCCGCAAGATCCCTTGAACGAACTGCAACCGCTGCTCGACGCCGAAGTAAGCCGCCTGCCGGACAAGTATCGAGTTGTCCTCGTTCTCTGCGAGCTGGAGGGCAAGAGCCGCAAGGAAACGGCTGGGCAACTCCGATTAGCGGAAGGGACCGTGGCGAGCCGGTTGGCGAGGGCGAAGTCGATGTTGGCGAAGCGGATGGCTCGGCACGGTCCGGCGCTATCGGGGAGCGCGGTGTCGGCGGCACTGGCGCGCGATGCGACGGCGTCCGTGCCGGATCCGGTGCTGTCTTCCACAATCGAGGCCGCAAGCGTGTATGCGGCAGGGCAAACGACAGCGGGTCTGATTTTGCCCCCGGTCGCCGCTCTCACCGAGGGCGTGATGAGGAGCATGATGATGACCAGACTAAAGACGATTGTGCTGATAAGCGTGATGGCTCTCCCTCTGTGCGGCCTCACGGGCGCCGCGGTGAGCCTGGGGCGTACCGAGCAAGAACCCGGCAAGACGAGGGAGCCTACGCCGCTCCCCGAAAAGAAGGAGGCGGCGAAGCCGGCCCAGGAAGCGAAAACGGCCGACGATGTCACCGACCTTCGCAAGGCTCGCCTGGACCTGGCACAGAAGGGGTATGACGTAGCCGTCGAGAGGATTGGCCTTACCAAGAGGATGGGCAATACCCTCGTCTATGTCGGAAAGCCGGAAGAGGTCTACACCTGGTCGGTTCGCTTGCTTCAGACCGAGCGCGAAATGAAGCCCAAACGAGCCGATCAACTGGCGGCTCTCGAAGCCCACCTCAAGCGAATGATTCAATTGCAAAAAGCGGTCAAGGATCTGAGCAGAGACCTGTTGCCACCCGGCGAGAACCTCAGTGCCGAGTGGCATCGACTGGAGGCGGATCTTTGGTTGGCGCAGGCGAAAGCCAAGTGATATCCATCCTCCCGACGGCAGGCTGGAAGCCTGCCCCACGGATGCGCGCCCTTAGTCCTTCTCCGCCGATTCGAGCAGGACGCGGAAACCGCCGCGGTCGTTGCGTCGGCCGTTAGGCGCGTCCCAGATACGGCGCGCGCAGCGGCAATCGGAGGCTCCACTCTTCCACGAACCGCCGCGCTGCACGCGCGTCGTGCCGTTCCGCGGCTCCTGCTTCTCGGCCTCGGGACGCTGGCCGAACAGATGCGGATCGTACCAATCGTCGCACCACTGAAATAGGTTGCCGTGCATGTCGTACAGGCCCCAGGCGTTGGGTTTGAGCCGGCCCACCGGATGCGCCTGCCCTTCCGAATTGCCCGCGAACCAGGCGTATTCGTCCAGCCGTGCCGGGTCGTCGCCGAATCCGTAGGCGGCGGCGGAGCCGGCCCGGCAGGCGTACTCCCATTCGGCCTCGGTCGGCAAGCGATATTTGCGATCCTCTTTTTCGCTTAACCAATCGCAATACGCCTTGGCATCGTGCCAGCTCAGGCAGGCGACGGGGTGCGCGTCCGTCTGCCGCCATCCGGGATCGCTCCAGTCCGCTCCCTTGCCCTTTGCCGTATCGGAAGAGTTCCCGGTCGCTTGGACGAAAGCACGGTATTCGCCGACCGTCGCCAGATGCGCGCCGAGGTAGAACGGCCGCGGGATGGTGACGCGGCGCGGCGGGCCTTCGTTGGGTGCGCGGTGGGCTTCAGTCGAGGGTGAACCCATGACGAACTCGCCGGCCGGGATGCGCACCAGTTTCATGCCGAGAGAGTTGCGGATCGCTCGCGCCGGCTCCTCGTTCGTCGGCGTGGTCGGCGACGAGGGCGGCGACGAAATGGCGGCGGGCGGCGATTCCGACCCGGAAGGTCGCATCAGCAACCAGCCGCACAGCGCCAGCGCGACGACCGCGCACACTCCGGCGAAGAGCAGCCTGCGCCAACGGCGAACGGGACGGCGTTGGCGCGGCCGTTCGTCCGAGGATTGAGTCTCGTCCAGGAGCGATTCGGTTTCAGGTGATTTCGCGAGGAGGTGGGCCAGTTCCGCGGGCGTTTGGAGACGTTCCTCGCGGCGCTTGGCCATCAAACGGCGAATGAGCGCCGCCACCTCGGCCGGCGTATCCGGCCGCAGGCATTCGACGGACGGCGCCTCCTCGGACTGATGGCGAACCAGCTTGGCCAGCGGTTCGTCGCCGAGGAACGGCGGCTGTCCGGTCAGCAGATGGTAAAAGGTGCAGCCCAGGCTGTAGAGATCGGCGCGGATGTCCACGCGATGCGAATCCACAGCTTGTTCCGGGGCCACGTAATCGACCGTGCCGACCATGAATCCCAGCCGCGTCAAGCCGCTGCTTCCCGGCCCATGTCCCCCGCCCTGATTCAGCCGGGCCAGGCCGAGATCGAGGATCTTGACGACGTCGCCGGCCAACAGCAGGTTGTGCGGCTTGATGTCGCGGTGGACCAGGCCGTTGTCGTGAACGTGTTGCAGTCCGAGGGCGGCCTGGCGGATGCAGTCGCACGCCAACGGTATCGGCAGCGGTCCGCGCTCCCGGACAAGGCGCGCCAGGTCGATGCCCTCGACGAACTCCATGACGAGGAAGTGCGTGTCGCCGTCCTGGTCGGCGTCGTAGGCGTGGACGATGTTGGGATGCGATAGCCGGGCGACGGCCTGGATTTCGTGGTGAAAGCGGCGGATGCTGCGCGGATTGGACAGACGCGCGCGGTGGATGACTTTCAAAGCGACAACGCGGCCGAGCCGAGCGTGGCGGGCCTTGAAGACCTGTCCCATGCCGCCTTCGCCGAGGCGTTCGAGCAGCACGTAGGAGCCAAGCACGAGATCGCGATCGTGGCCCTGGAAGATTTGATTGACCTGATACGGCGTCAGCCAGCCGCGCTGAATGAGTTGTCCGGCCAGGGCGCGCGGCGGGCTCGCGTGTGCCGTCAGCAGGCGCACCATCTCCTCCAACTGGTCCGGCTCGAGCAGCCGGCGCCGGCGCAGCACTTGAACCAGGTCATCGACACGAACGATGGCCATGCAATCCCCGGAGGGAGGGCGATTCCGTGCCTCATAACGTTGGGGAGTGGGTGAATGATAGCCCGCGAGCGAAACCACCGCAAGCGCAAGTGATGAGAAAATTGGCTAGCCCGGAGCGCCCGCGACGGACTGGGAAAAGTCCGTCGCGGGCGCTCCGGGCTAGTGGCAATTGCAGTGCCAGACACACTGGCTGGACTGGAGACAGGCTCTTCATCACCCGGAATATCCAGCCCAGCGATTGAATGGTCCGTTTTTCTGAGGTTACGAACGAGTCAGCGGTTGTTCCCGCCTTGTGCGTTATCGCACAACCGTGCCGACTCCACTCGCGCTCGTCGTGCCTCGGGACTGCGAGGAATACGTTTCCCAACAAGCATGCGGCCGTAACGGTGTGGTTTTCGTTGAGGCGTCGCTATCCCTGTTCGGTCCAACATTCCCGGCACGAAAGTTGCCTGGAGCTGGGTGCGTTGCCCAAATAAAACTCCTTGCCGTATTCCGGAGTTGGCACCATGTCTTTCTTACGCTGGCTGAAGGCGATTGGGGGCAGAGGCGCCGCGCGTGCCTCGGCGAACCACCAAACAGTGCGTCCGATCCTTGAGTCCCTTGAGGAGCGGATCGCGCCGATTAACCATCTCCCGACGTACACGAATGCGACCGTCCAGATCATCCCGAACCTGTCCAACTTCACGGTGACAGAGAAGGTCACGGCCAACGTGACCGCGACTGATTTCATCGAGGTGTTTCCGGTTGGGAGTGGAACGGTCCTGTTCAACCTGAACAACCAGCAGCAGTCGGCCAACCTGGACCGCAACGGCCAGGCGACCGCCATCTTCACGCTGCCGCTCTTGACGCTGTTAACCAGCCAGACACTCCAGGTCACTTTCCCGGTCATGGACCTCACAAGTTTCGTGTTTGGGAGCGAGTTCCTGGCACCACTTTACACGAACTTCGATAACCTGCTCCTCCCCGCCACACTCACCTTCGGTACACTGACGCACGAGCAACTGGTGACTCATCCAATAATGACGGGCGTCTTGCCCTCGTTCAACACGGCCCAGGGCGAGTCCAACAATATGGGCATCCTCAACTTCCACTACAACGATCCGGGCACTATCACCAGTTTCGACGTTTTCGGCTTTACGCTGCCGGGTTCCCTGGCCTTTGCCGTCGGCGCCTATGGGCCGGAGTTCATGCCGGCGTCCAACAACGGGGGGTAGTCCTCACGCTGGTCGTTTCGAGACTACTTCCCGGCCGTGAGGTGGGCGCTTTCAGAACCCAAAGATCCAGTTCGTCCCATTCCCTCCTTTTTTGACCAGAATCATGGTGCTGCCCATGATCCGCGTCGTGATGTCCGTGACGCTGATGGTCTGGGCGCCGGTCTGCTCCAGAATCAGCCCGCGCGTGAACGTATGCTGTCCGCTGTCGGCGGCCGTGAAGGTGTAATCGGCCGGCAACAACGCCAGCGAATCCGAACTGGTGAAATGCACGGTCCCGGTATAGCCGCTGACCCGGTTCCCGTATGGATCGAGGGCAGTGACGGTCAAGCGGAAGGGTCTGAGGGCAGCCACGGAGGCGGGGGCGGTCAAAAGGAACTGGCTGGCCGCGGCCGGATTGACCGCGATGCTCTGCGTGCCGGTGATGCCCGTCATCGTGTCCGAGAGGGTCAGCGTCTGAGCGCCGGCCGTTTTGAAGGTGACGTTGAAGGTGTGGACGCCGTTGTCCGCGGCCGTGAAGGTGTAATCGCCGGGCAGCCCCGCCGCTGGGTCCGTGCCGGTGAAATGCACGGTGCCGCTGTAGCCGGGAACGACGTTGCCGGACGAATCCACGGCGCTGACCGTGAATTGCATCGGAGCGCCCGCCGTGGTGGACGACGACGCGCCGCTGATGACGAACGAGGTCGCCACCGACGAAGCCTTGATCAGCACCGCTCCCTCGCCGTTGCGGAGCGTGATGCTGGTGATCGGAGCACCGAGCGTGCCGTCGGTCTGCAAGGGGTAGTAAGTCCCTCCCAGGTTCTGCGCGGTCGCCGTGGCGTCGGCCAACGTGCCGGTGACGCCGTTGCCGTACGACAACGGTTTGTACAGAACCAGGGCGTTGGTGTAGGAACGCTGATAGATGTGATACGTCAGCGCGGCGTTGGACGGATCGGCGCCGGTGGCGAACAGGGACCAGCTGCCGAGCGGCTGGCCGATATTGGATCCCATCGCCGGGAACCAGTGCTGGCTCCACGGTCCGGTCGTATCGAAGCCGCCGTCGTAATCCAGGAAGGTCGTGTTGGGATCGGCGAGGAGATAGTAGTAGGCCAGCGTGGCCATTTCCGTGCGCGGGTCGGTCGGCGCGCCGCCCTGCGGATAGCTGTCGAGTACCGCGTAGGGGGCGGGCGACGTCAGTGCGGCCCGGCCGGCGACCTGCCCGGCCACGCTCTCGAACTGCTGATAATTGTGGGCCAGCGCCCGGATGTCGAACTCCTCGAAATAGCCCTGCACTTGCTGAATCGTCGGGTTGGCGTTGGCGCCGCCGCCGGCCGTGTTGGCCACGATCCACTTCGGCGCGATGGCTCGGCCAATTTCATACAGCAGCGAGGCGTAGTCGGTGGAATAACTGCTCACCGGCTCGACGACGCTGCCGGCCGTCGTCGGCGCCGCGGCGCCGGAGTTGTCCATGAACAGGCCGGCGGCCAGCGGGTTGCTGTTGAGCAAGCGGGTGTCATAATTGATCGCCCAGCTGCGGAAGGCGGCGTCGCCGGGGTTGGTGGCGAAGCGCATCGGGCCGTAGCTGAACAGCCGACTCTGGTAGGCGAAGTGGGCGTTCATGCCGGGAGCGCGGTTGGCGTACTCGGTGGGGTTGAGGTAGCCGTCGTGGTTGGTGTCGGCCGCCGCGTCGAACGCGGGAATGACGCCCGAATTCGTGCCGCCCGAATTGGTATAGTCGTCGCCCAGGATGGTGTTCGCCACCGGGGCCGTCCCGGCCGTCACGGTGCGGATGCGGACGAAGTACATCGGGGCCGATCCATCGACGGAGGCCGCCTTCCAGTCGGCGGGCGGGTTGAACGTGATCTGGCCGGACTTCGTCAGACCGGCGGTGGTGTCGCCGAGCGTCGTCAGCGGTGCCCAGGCCGTCGGATTGCCGGAAGCGTCCACGGCCGTGGGGTACTCCAGGACGCCCGACCAACCGTTGCTCGCCGCGGAAGTCAGGTTGAGGTTGATCTGCGAGAATTGATCGGGGTAGGCGATGTACACGGACTGGCCCACGCCGCCAAAGGGAATGCCGGCGCCGCTGCCGCCGTGGCCGCGCCAGGTCCAATCCGTCAGCGTCGAGCCGCCGCTGAAGATGCCCCAGAACCAGTTGACCGGCTGCGTCGAGCCGCCGGCGCCCGAGTACGGCGTCGCCTGCGCCACGTGATAGAACGCCTCCTCGCGCGAAAAGCCGTTCGCGTCGGCGTACCTGAGCCAATCGGTGAGCAAATTCTTGTAGAGGCTCGATACGTTGGTGTAGATCAGCTGCGGCGTGTTCGGGGCGACGGCGTTGATTTGACTGAGAAAAATCGGATCGTCAATGACGAGATCCACGCTGTTTTGCAGCAGCGCAACATCGGCGGGAGCGAGCTGGCCGTTGCCTCCGTTGTAGGCGATGTCGGCCAGACGGATGCTCGACGAGTTCCGAGGAATGGCCGGCTTGGGCAAGGGCGTGAAATCGTTTTGCGTCGTGAACGTCGCCGACGCCTGGCCGATGTTCTGGGCCGGATCGTAGGCCAGGACGGTCAGGGTGTGCGCTCCGTTGGCGATCGTGGTGGTATCAAAGCTCCAGGTGTACGGCGCGAGGGCGTCCACGGCGCGCAGCACGTTGTCGATGTAGAACTCGACGCGAGTGACGCCGAGATTGTCCGTGGCACTGACCTGCACGGGGACCACGCCGGACACGGTGCTTCCGGACGGCGGCACGGTGATGGTCACGGTCGGCGGTTGGCTATCGACGGTCATCGCGCCGTAGGAGAAGTCATCGAAGTTGACGTTTCCGGCATAGCTGGGCAGCCTTCCCAGCCCCACTTCGCCGCCGCCGCTGATGGCGCTGTCGGTCAGGTTCAGCGCCCACGTCTGCCCCGTCTGCCACTGCCCGGAGGCGTTCAGATATTGTCCGGTGTCGGCGCGCTGCACCTGCGCCCGCAGATTGCTGCCGTTGGCGAACAGCGTCACGGAGGCCCATTGATTGGCGAACCAGTTGGCCGACTTGACCTCGCCGAGCGTGGTCGTCGTGCCGTTCTGGACGCGGAGCAGTTTCAGGTCGAGTCCTTGCGTCACCGAGACGGCGTAGTAGCTGGGCGTTGTCGTATTCAGGCCGGTGCCGCGGGCCAGGATTTCGGCGGGGATGGGGCTGTTCATGTAGACGGCGGATTCCACCTGCACGTTGGCCGGCTGGGCGGTGTTGATCCACGAGCGCGCATTCAAGCCGCTGGCGGTGGGCGAGCTGACGGCCAGGGAGTTGGGGGCGCTGAGCGCCTGAGAGGACGACACGGCGAAGGCGTTGGTGCCGGTGCTGCTCCACTGCGACCAGCCGGCCGGCAGAGTGCCCGGCGTCGTGGTGTCGAATGTTTCGAGGGTGCCCACGGGGGCGGCGGGGGCCAGACGAGGTTCCAGCTCTTCCAATTGGAGGGGGAGGGCGCGCGAACGCTTGGCTCTTCTCACGTCGATTCTCCCAAAGATGTGTTCGACTCGTGGGGCAAGATGGCCTGCCGCGTCGCCGATCCGCGCGGAAGGCGGCGGAAACGATCGGGCGTAAGATTCCATCTTCAACGACATTGAGGGGTGGAGACAATCGCGCTCACCCGGCAAACCGGCAAAAAGAGTGAAATTGCGCGGATACAATTGGCAGGAGCGGAAAAGACGATATTGCCGAAAGAACCAGAAGAAGTGTCGCGACCGGCGCGGCTATGGTACAACGGACGCGGGAGGGAACCATGACGACACAAACCATTCATCTGCCCTGGCAGGGAACCATGGCCGGATTTCGTCGCTTCAGCGTGGCCGAGTATCACAAGCTGATCGAGATCGGCATCCTCACCGAGGACGACAATCTCGAACTGCTCGAAGGCTATCTGGTACACAAAATGTCGCGCAATCCTCCTCACGATGCCACGATCCAAAAGGCCATGAAACGGTTGTGGCGGGTTCTGCCTCCGGGCTGGGATCTGCGCGTGCAAAGCGCCGTCACACTGACCACCAGCGAGCCGGAGCCGGACCTGGCTGTCGTGCGCGGAGACGAAAATGACTATCTGGCCCGTCACCCCGGCCCCGCCGATGTCGGTCTGGCGATCGAGGTGGCCGACGCGACGCTGGCCGGCGATCGCGTGGACAAGGGCCGCATCTACGCGCGGGCCGGCATCGCCTGTTACTGGATCATCAACCTCGTCGATCGGCAGGTGGAGGTTTACACGGCTCCCTCCGGCTCGGTGGCGACCCCGGCCTACGCCCAGCGGCAGGACTTCCCTGCCGGCGACGACGTGACGCTGACACTGGATGGAGCCGCGGCGGCGAGCATCGCCGTGCGGGATTTGCTGCCCTGAGAGCGTGTCCTTTTCACGATTGCCGCAGCCGAGCGACGACGGCGGCGATGCGGTGGGCGGCCTCGTCGATCTCGTCGAGGCTCAGCAGCGGGCTGAGACTGAAGCGCATCGCGGAGCGCAGCACGGCGTCGGATACGCCCATCGCTTGCAGCACCGGCGAGGGCAGCAGCGAACCGCTCGAACACGCCGATCCCGTCGAACAGGCGACGCCGGCCAAGTCGAGACTCATCAGCAGCACGTCCGCCTTCAACCCTGGAAACGAAATGTTGATCGTGTGCGGCACGCCGTCGTCCGAGCCGTTGAGGACGACCGGCGCGGCCTCACGACGCAGCCGATCGAGGAAGTGCTGGCGGAGCCGGTTGACGTGGGTCCGGCGCTCGGTCATCTCCTTGCAGGCGTGTTCGAGAGCGCAGCCGAGGCCGACCGCCAGGGCGACCGGCTCGGTGCCGGGGCGTCGGCCCTGCTGCTGATGTCCGCCCCACGTTCGCGGTTGCAACTTCACCCCCCGGCGCACCAGCAGCGCGCCGACGCCTTTGGGTCCGTGGAATTTGTGAGCGCTGATCGCCAGCGTATCGACGCCGAGTTCATGAAAGCGCACCGGCATTTTGCCGGCGGCCTGCACCGCGTCGCAGTGGAACACGGCGCGACCGCGCAACATCTCGACTAGCGGGCGAATCGGCTGCACCGCGCCGGTTTCGTGGTTGGCGAGCATGACGGCGAGCAAGCGCGTATCGGAGCGCAGCGCGTCGGCCAGTGAATCGACGCGGACGCGACCGAATTCATCGACGGCGAGATAATCGACGGCGAATCCGGTCTCGGCCAGGCGGCGCAGCGGCTCCGCGACGGAGGGATGTTCGATGGGACTGGCGATCACGTGAGCGGGCGGCGCGCCGGACAGGCCGAGCAGGGCGAGATTGTTGGCCTCGGTGGCGCCGCTGGTGAAAACGACCTCATCGGGATGGGCGTCGAGAAGGGCGGCGACGGCTTCGCGGCTGTCTTCGAGCGCCCGTCGAGCGCGGCGACCGGCGGAGTGCGCGCTGGCGGGGTTGCCGAAAACTTCGGTCAGGTACGGACGCATGGCGTCCCACACCGTTGGCAACAGAGGCGTGGTGGCGTTGTTGTCGAGGTAGATGCACTCCATGACGCGCCGCCGAAAAGAACAGAGGCAGGGCGACGAGAGGCGATTCCCGTTTGGAATCGCGCCCTGCTCAATGTCCTCTCATTGTAGCTACTGCTTGCTGGACTTGCGGCCCCACACGAAGTAGATGGCCACGACCAGAAGCGTGCCGACAATGCCAAACAAAAGCGGCATGGACATGTGCATGAAGGATGCCTCCGCGAGTGCCAGGATTGGGCGAACAATCTGTGCAAGCATAGGTCAAGATTGACCGCCAGGCGCGGATTGTCCGAAGAGAAGGGTTCTTTCGGCAGGTGAACGGTTCCTCCGATCCCCGTGCGGCAAAGTGATGACGAGCTACCTGGCGCCTGCTCGAAATGCCGCCAGTCGGTCGTTCACCGCCTTGTGGATGTACGCCAGCGGCTTGCCGTAAATCAAGACCTGGACCTCGTAGCGGTCCTTGGTCCAGAAGGGCACGAGCGTCGCGGGATCGTTGCGGTCGCGCAGTCTCAGGCCGACCACTCCGGCCCCGCCCTCGCCGCTGGCGTAAGTCTCGGCAACATTCTGGTATGGAAGGTGAACCACCACGCGCCCCCGCGACAGCAGTTGGATACAGTTCTCTCCGATCACCAGTTGTTTGGCCGACGCCAGCAAAGCCACCATGACCAGGACAAGCAGGAACGCCACCGGCATCGCGATCAGGCCGACGATGCCCGCCTTGGCGGACAGCACTCTGCCGCCAGGCAATTCGACCTGATACCACCAACAGATCACCGCGAGGGCGCCTGCTGGAATCATCAGCAAGAACACAAGCAACATGGTCCAGAGTTTGCCCAGGGCTGGTTTGAACACCTCCCCGGATACTCGCGTGAACTCTTCAGGGCGGTCTCGGCTCATGGCGATTCCTCCGGCGACGCGTCGATTATTGGACGCGCTGAAACGTCACCTCGCTGCCGTCCGGGTCGGTCATGGTCAGTCGATCGCCGTCGATGACGATCTTTTGCGGATGGATCTTGCGGCCGTCCAGCTCTTTTTCCAGGTTGAACGTGACGGTCGGTCCCAGGCCCAGCGTGTAGGTGCCGCTGTACGGCTGCGAACCCGTCGTGTACACCATCTTGCCGTCGTTGCGGAACTCCAGATAGCGTGCCCCGGCCGGGAGGTCTCCCGACTTAACGGTCGCGGCCAGGGAAGTCCATTTCGTGCCCTCGATGCGGCCCTTGTTGCTGGACGAGCAGCCCAACGGCAACAGCAGCAGCGCGACCAGCAACAGTCGCGGCAGATGTATCCCTCGCACGAATCACCTCCTTGTGATGGAGCCGGAGGCTCGCCGGCTCGGCGCTTGTTTCGCGCTGGACAGACCGGCGCGATGTGGCGTGATTCTACCGTGGAAGGGAAGGGCCGGGCAACACGGGGAATGAAACCGGACGCGCCTCAGACGCGCGGAGTCAGCAGCCACTCGACGCCGTCCGGCCCGGCGTTGACGACCGGCGAGGGGCCGATCATCGCGTGCTGGCCGGCGCAGCCGTGGATGTGGCCGCACACGACGAGGACCGGCCGCTGACGAAGGACCGTTTGCCGCACCGCGACGCTGCCGAGGCTCTGCCCGCGCGAGGACCGATCGACGGCCCCTTTGGGCGGCGAATGGCTGACCAGCACGCAGCCGGACGGACAGCCGGCCAGCAGCTCGGTCGCCTGCTCCTCGGTGAAGTCGTAGCTCCACGATCCGAACGGCGTGACCGGGACGCCGCCGCCGAGTCCGAAGAACGTCACGCCGTCCAGCGTGACGCCCGAACCGTGCAGCACGCGGGCTTGCGGCCAATCGCGACACGCCTCGATCAGCTCCTCGGTGGACTCGTTGTTGCCGGCGACCAGCACGGTGGGTTTGTCGATGGCCCGCAGCACGTCGATGCACGCGCGCACCTCGCGGCGGACATTGCCGAAGTCGCCGGCGCCGATCATCAGGTCGGCGGCGCGGGCGCGTTCGACGAGCCGGCGGGCCGCGGCCTTATCGGCGTGCAGATCGCTGAACAGCAGGAGCTTCATTCCTCACCAGGGGCTATTTCGCCGTGGATGTCGCGATGTTCGGACTGCTCGGATTAACGTCGAGGGTCCGGCTGCGCGGGATGAGGACCAGATCCATGTCTTCCCTCGGAATCGCGCCGAGAAGAACCTCATCGCCCAGCACCAAGGCTCCGGCGAAGCCGATCCGGTTCTTGAAATGCAATTCCACGGGACCGACGTAGGGAACCAGCTTTTTGCCGCCGTCCGCCAAGGTCGCTTCCTTCTTCGCCGTCTCTTCCAACTCCAATTGAATTTGGACGTGGGGCGGAATGCACAGATGAACGGAGCCGGAGTCCGCGAGGGCGTCCACCTCGACCGGTTGCAGTTCCGGTTTGCGCGGGTTCCTCAGCAGCAATTTCGCCCGGATCAATCCCATGAGGCGCCGGTGTCTTCAATTTCCGTCGCCGACGCGACCGTCGGGACGCAGGTGCTTGAGGTAGTCCTGAAAGTCGCGCTCGAACTTCGACAGCGGTTGGCCGGTCAGCGTGCGGAAGGCGTCGAGCGGATCGGTGCCGCGCTTCAGGTCGCGCACGTAAGCGTCCAGAGCCGGCGTGCCCAGCACCTTGCGATCGAACGTCAGATAAAACGCCAGCGCCCACGAGGCTAGATAATTTCGGTCCGATACCTGCTTGTCGCCGTCGTGGGCCACCTGGAATTGCTTGGGGCCACAGCGCAGCAGATCGGACAGCGGCAGCAAGGCGTCGCGGCCCAGCGCCACGCGCACGGCGTCCAACCGTTCCTTGTCGGCGTGGCCGATGCGCAGCTCGCCGACCTCGAAGATGGCCGTCTCGAAAATCTGCGCCAGTCCCTCGTTGAGCCAGCGCGGCAGTTCGCCGTCGCGCGGCGGATAAACGAAGTTCAGCAGATAGGCGTGGAACGCCTCGTGAAACAGGCGCTGGAAGAGGCGGTCCTGGGCGCGCTTGAAGGTTTCTTTATTGCGCGCCTCGACGGCGTCGATTTCGCGGCGTTTGTCGGCGAACCGCGTTTTGAACTCGGCGGGCAGGGAACCCTTGTAGGCCTTGCGCAATTCCTCTTCACGCTTGTCCAGCTCTTTGCGCAGCTTGACGTGGTCGCGTTGGATAAGATGCAACTCCTCTGCCATGTGCTGCCAGTCGAAGGCGCAGACGATCTGGTTTTTGTCGGGATCGAAAAAGGCGGGATTGAGCAGCTCACGGCCCTGGCCGCGCACCAGCGCCTGATAGTCGGCCCGCGATTGCGGCAGCAGAACGGTGGTGCGTTCGCCCTTGGCGCGCGGCGGCAGACAGCGGACGTAGGCGGCGTACACTTTTTCGAGGCGGGTGGCGGCCACAACCACGACGCTGCGCGGGGCGTTGGAAACCAGGATGAAATGGCTGGAGTCGTAGCGCAGCGCCTTAACGCTCCGATCGCCGTTCCAGGGCGTTTCGCGCAGAGCGAGTTTGGCGGCGAGGGGCGATTCGGCGGCGCCGGGTTCGAGGGATTTCAGTTGCTCGGTCAGGCGCTTGTGTTCGTCCTGCAACGCCGCGAAGCGCCGCCGCAGCGTTTCACGCTCCTCGGCAGGCAATCGTTCGATGCGGGCGATTTCACGGTCGGAGAACCGTTCGAGATGATAGATAGCGGGCCGGCCTGGTTTTCGGTCGATTGACCACATCTCCAGTATCCCGCCGCGGTGGCTGATAATGAGACCCCGATAGGGAGCTATTTGGCGGGGATAAACGACATCGTATTTCCAATCGTCGCCCCCGAGCGGGGTGTCGGCGACGGCGCTGCCCGCCAGGAAGGCGCCGCCGACAGCCACTCCGATCAGCAGCCATGCGTACAGGGAGCGATTCATCGCGCGGACGCGCCTCCAGGGCCGAAGGGGTGGAGATCGGCCTCCTCAAACGAGGAGATCCAATCCCCGCCTCCACTATAACCCTTCGCGGAGAAGTTGCCAATCAGGAAGGCCCATCCGGATGTCCCTGTCGATTTGGGGCGGCGCGGCCGCGGACGTTTCCGCGAAGCCCCAAATCGATAGGCATATCCGGTCCATCACCGCCGGCCGGTCGCGGGAGGATTTCTCAGGAGAAAGTCAAGCCGGTCGCCATGGCGCTACTGCCGCCCTGGGTAACTGTCAGGGTACAAGGGGGGTTGGGCCTATCAACCATGCAATAGAGATACCAATCAGGCGGCGTAGAACTGGCGTCTTCTTGCGCGATGAAGGTATTGGGCCCGCTCGGGGCGATCGAGCCGCTGACCGGGGAATTCGAATTCGTTCCCCCGTAAGCCCCGAACTCGCGAGGGAGATTCGCGTTATTCTGCGGACAGCTGATCTGGGGGCCATGGGTATCGGCGATGTCGACGTCGGTGCTGTGACCCATCTCGTGCCCGTCCGATTCGTCGATAAGCCGGAGCCTGTAGTTTTCGGATTGCCGCGGTTCAACCTCGAAAACCAGGATCCAAAACATTCGAGTGGGATCGAGCCGGGAAGGTTTGAAGTAGACCAGCTTGCCCGGCGTTTTCGTGCCGCTGGCCTGGCCGATCACTTCTCCAGTCACTTTCGCGTCCTTATCGGCCCGGCCGAAGGCCGCGAAATGCTTCCGGTGAGTGCGCTCCCTCGACTTGGGATGATGAATCTCGCCGGTGTTCGCCATGTTCGTGCCCTTTCTGTGCAGAATTACTCGGGTCCGTTCAAGGGTTTGAGGACAACGCGGCGGAAGGAGGCAGACCCCCGATGGACGTAAAGTCCCAGCGTTCCCCGAGGGACGAAATCGGGAGCAAGCGCGTTCACAAAGGGATTGTCCGGCTGGTTCTTCCGGGTCGTGTCCAAGTTTTCTTTGACCAACTGCGCTAACCTGGCGGTCGGAATCTCGCCGGCCAGGCGGTCCTCCCAGAACGCACGGATACTTTGCGGCGTCACTTCGACGGCGATCTTGCGCCAGTCGGTCTTGCCGTATCCGGCCGGCTGGAATACTCCGCTGACACAGCCGATGCGATGCTCCCAGGGGGATGCCGCGTCCCCCTCGACGTACAAATGGGCTTGCAGCTGGACCGGATTTCCTTGCGGAGGCGGTTGAAGACGGCGAAGCTTGTCGGGGAGACGATCGTACTGCTTCCGGATATCGTCGATGTCGTTGAAGGTCCATTGGATAAAGGAATGGACGTCTCCTCCAGCAGTGGAGACTTTACGGGAGGCGAAGTAGACCCCCACTTCCCCCAGGTCGCCGCTGTTCTCTTGCCGCGTCTCGGCCTGGAGGCGATAACTCTTCTGTCGGGGGTCGCGGACGAGTTCCAGGAGGGCCAGGTTCCAGGTGTGGAGGGTGAAGGCGCCGTCGGCCCGTTGCGATACCTGCGAGGCTTTGCCGCCCGCCCCGTGAGCGAACCATGCCGGCCTCCCCGTTTGTCCAATCAAGGTGACGGTCTGGCCCCGTCCCAGCCGGTCCTCAATGTCTCGGATCGGCCGCTCCGGATCGAAACAAAACCAGGCCAGGAATCCCGCCAGGGACAGCCCAGCCAGCGCGACCACCGCGGCGCTCACCCCAAGGTGTCTTCGTACGGTACGCCAGGCGCGCCCTGTTCGGCCCAGCGGCCGGGCCTGCGTCGGTTCGCCGTCGAGCCAGCGGCCGAGATCGTCGGCCAGCGTCTCGGCCGTCGCGTATCGTTGGGACGTTTTCTTCTCCAGGCATTTCAGGCAAATCGCTTCCAGATCGCGCGACAACTCCGGGCGGCGGCGCGTCGGCGGTTCCGGCTCGCGCGTCCGCACCAACTCCAGGGTTTGAAGGCGCGTGTCGGCCCGAAAGGGCGGCTCGCCCGTCAGGGTCTCGTACAGGATCGCTCCCAGGGCATAGACATCGGTGCTTGGGCCGATCGAGCGGTTCTCGCCGCGCGCCTGCTCGGGCGCCATGTAGGACGGTGTACCGAGAATGACGTCGGTCAGCGTTTGGTTGTCGGCGCTGTCCAGCACCTTGGCCAGGCCGAAGTCAGTGATTTTGGCCGTGCCGTCGGCGGCGAACAGCACGTTGGCCGGCTTCAAGTCGCGATGCACGACCTCGTGCTGATGCGCCGCCTGCACCGCCCGCGCCAGCGAGCGCACCAGTTCGGCCGCCGCGCGCGGCGGCAGCGGGCCGCCCTTCAGTCGATCGGCCAGCGTGCCGCCCTCCAACAGTTCCATCGAGAAAAACGGCTGCCCGGCGTGTTCGCCGCATTCGTGGATCTGCACGACGTGCGGATGCTTGATGCGGGCGATGGCCTCGCCCTCGCGTTGAAAGCGGGCGCGCTCCTCGGCGCTGGCATGGATACCGGCCCGCACTAGCTTGAGCGCCACCAGACGCTTCAGGGACTCCTGACGGGCCTTGTAGACCACGCCCATCCCGCCATGACCGAGGAGTTCGAGGAGCAGATAGGCGCCGAAGGCGGCTGGCAGCGGCGGAGCTTTGCTTTCTTCGGTGGCCGCATCGTGCGCCACCGTGGTTTTGTCGAGGCGCCTCGCGGCGAGGGCGCGGGCGCGGTCGGCCAGCTGCACGATGGCGAACTCGTCCACCGCCTCCTCCGGTGGATAACGCCGCAGATGCGACAAGAACGTGTCCTCGCTTTGCAGCGATTGCAGGCTCGACTCGCACCGTTCACAAACCGATAGGTGCTCGGCGATGGACTCCAGCTTCTCCAGCGCGAGACGGCCACGGTTGAAGGCGTACAACTCCTCTCGCGCGGGGCAGGTCCGGAGCAGCGCAATCTCGTCTCGGCTCATTTGGTTCTTTCCGTGGGCGATGGACAGGCGAATACGCCCGGCGTCACAAATCGAGCAGGTCGGCGAATTCGTCGTGCAATCGTTTCAGAACGCGCGACTTGGCCGAGTAAACCGCGCCGACGCTCATTCCCAGTTCCGCCGCCACCTCGCGCGGCGACCGGTCCTCCAAGGCGAGCGCCTGGAACGCCCGCCAGGTCTTCTCCTGGAACTCGGTCCGGATCAGACCCACGGCGCGACGATAGAGCAAGCTGGCTTCGGCGTTGTCAACCTCGGCGTCGGTATCAATCGGAGCCGAGTCCACCACTTCCTGCGCCAGCGTCAGGGCGTCGCTGCCTCCCACGGGCGTCTCGGCGGCCTGGCGGCGGCGGTAGAAATCGACGATCTTGTTGCGCGTGATGGTGCGCAGCCAGCCGCGGAACGTATCGGTCGGCCGCTCGCGGCGGAACGTATCGATGCTCCGCCACACCGCTTGAAAGACCTCCTGCCCCACGTCTTGCACGTCCGCCGGTTGCAACCGCTCGGCTTGGCACCAACGACACACCAGGGGCGTGTACAGATGGACCAGTCGCTCCCAGGCCGTCGTCTCCCGCGCCCGCACGCGCACGAGCAAGCTGGAGGACAGCTCGCTGTCTCTCGAAGAAGGAACGTGTGGATCTGTCACGGGGCAGCCTCTGCCTGCCTTTTTTTCAGAGGAGTGGGCGGATTCAAGGAAGATAACCTTATATGCCCGAAGGGATTAGCGATGTCCAGAATAAAGTGAGAAAAACCGGCGACCCGAAAAAAGTTTCCTTCGTTCTGTCACAGTTTCTCCCCAGCGCGGAATATGGGGGTGCGGAGCCTGGAGAAGAGGCCCGTTCTCCCGGCCGTCCCTCGTCGCCCCGAACCGAGGAGTTTCGCGATGCTGCCGGCCATCGGCCACTCGCTGCGAGAAGAGGACCGCCGCTGGACGGATGAGCCGGCGTGAGACGGTGTCGAGATCGACTTCCAGCACCGGCGATTCATGGAAACGGAGGCACAAGCGTGAGGACGCTGCCTGCGGGGAATGGGTACGGTGAACAACTTGGTCGCTGGGCGCACGCGCCGGCGACGGGAGACATCGCGCAAGTGAGCGACGACGCGGCGGAGGGCGGGGCCGACGACGTGCGGCGTTTCCTCGAAAACCGCGCCGGCGAGCGGCACAGGTTGCTGCGGCATGAGCTGGCGTTCGTGGCTCTGGCGTTTGACGATTTCGACGAGGCAATCGCCGCCTACCTGCGGGACGTGCCGCCGATCGTCTGCGACCCGGCGTGCAGCGATCGCGAACGCTTTCTGCACTGGCTGCGGCAATCGCGGCCCTTGACGGCGCAGCAACGCGATTTCATCGCCTACCGGCAGGCGGAGTACGCCGTCCGGGCGCTGGTCCGCGACCTGCGCGGATCGCACCTGGCCTTTCAACGTCTGCGCGCCTCGGAGGTCGATGTCGCGGCCGCCGAACGACTGCATCTGAACCCCATCCGTGTTTGGGCGCGTCTGGCTCCGCCGGGCCGGGCCGTTCAGGACGTAGTGTTCTTCGCCGCCGGCGAGCGCGTCGCCGCCGCCTGGCTGGAATCGCCGGCCCTGGACCTGGTTCGCCGCCTCGCCGCCGGATTCGATCCCCTGGAGGAACCCTCGGTGGACCGAGAGGAACTGGCGACCGTGTGCCGGGATCTCGTCGAGAAGGGGTTGCTGGCGTGTACGTGACCAAGCACCGTGGAGGGCCGGCAGGCGGCGGCCAACCACAGCACATGTCACGGCCGAACCGACCTCGCCCCGTAAGCGGTCGCCCGAACCACCCTTTCGTTTAGTCGCGATGCGCAGCGCGGCGCGTCGCGGCTAACGAAAGGGACTCCGTTGGCCCCAAGGCAGGAGTTTCCTGTCATGACCCCTTCTCCCTTCGAGACCGAGACCGATCGCGCAACCGCTCCGTTGCGGTTCCTGGAAGTAATCGCGCCGATGATCCGCCGGGGGCGCGAGCGCCTCCGCGCGGAAGCCGAGAGACTACGCCAGTATCGCGACGCGCCCTTCGAGGCCTCCGCCGTCGAGGAAGCGCTGGCCGTCTCCCTGCGAACGCAGCTGGCGCCGATGTTCGAGCGGACGATGGTCCTGGAACTGCACGCCGCCCGTATGCAAAAGCAATTAATGGGCGACACGCCCGCGAAACGCTTTGACAGCTTCATTCGCCGTCTGGGCCGGCCGGGAACCGCTCGCGCCGTGCTGGCCGAGTATCCCATCCTGGCGATCCAGGCGGAGCTGGTCATCAGCCGCTGGGCGGCTTTCAGCGCCGAGTTCCTCCGGCACCTGAGCGCGGACTGGCAGGCCATCCGCTCGACGTTTCGGCCACAAGATGAACCGGGTCCGGTGGTCGCCCTGGACTTCGCCGGTAATCGGCATCGTGGCGGACGGGGCGTGCTGATCGTCCGCTTTCGTTCAGGTTGGCGTCTGGTGTACAAGCCGAAATCCCTGGCCGTCGAGGAACATTTCCAGCAACTTCTGGCCTGGCTCAACGAACGCGGCGCTCGTTCGTTCTTTCAAACGATGCCGGTCCTCGACTGCGGCGAACACGGCTGGAGGGCGTTCGTTCCCGCGACGGATTGCCCCGCTGAGGCGGAGGTTCGTTGCTTCTATCAGCGTCAGGGCGCTTACCTGGCGCTTCTCTATGGCCTGATGGCAACCGATTGTCACCTGGAGAACGTCATCGCCGCCGGCGAGCATCCGGTGCTGGTGGATCTGGAAGGCCTCTTTCATCGCGGCCCGGAGGAGGCGGCCGGCCAGGTACACACCGACTCCGTCCTCGACGTGCGATTTCTCCCGCAGCGCTTTCAACGAACGGATACGGGGGCGTTCGTCGAAGGCGCCGAGGTCAATCTGCGCGACTATCAGGAGGACATGGTTCGCGGTTTCAAGGCGATGTATCAGTTGTTGCGAACCCGCCGCGACGAACTGCTCGCCGACGGCGGGCCGCTCGACGCCTTCGCCGGTGACGAAGTGCGTTTCCTCGCCCGGACGACGCCGTCCTACGCCCTGCTGCTCCGTCAGAGCTATCACCCCGATCTGTTGCGCGGCGGCTCGGCGCGCGAGCAGTTTTTCAATCGACTCTGGGCGGGCGGCGAGCAAGCCTCCTGGCGCGACCGGCTGCGCGAGGCCGAGCGCTCGGACCTGCTGCGCGGCGACATTCCGTTGTTCACGACCCGGCCCGGCTCGTGCGATCTATGGACCAGCACGGGCGAGCGCATCGCCGATTTCTTCCCGTGTACCAGTCTGGAACTGGTGCGCCGCCGACTGGGACGGCTGGGCCAGATGGATCTGACGAAGCAGCTGGGGATCATCCGCGAAGCGCTTGTGGAATTGTCGCGGAGATAACAAATTTTCCTGACAAGCCCGGAGCGCCAGCGACCAGAGCATCAGTCTGGGATGAAAGATTCGTTCCCCAGCCCGCCGCGCCAGTAAGGAGTATCCCTTGCTGGCGCGGCGGGCTGCCGGATTTCGTCTTGTGCCTGGTCGCCTCGGTAGCTACATTGTAAGCACGAGAGAGGAAATATGAAAACACGTATCATCCGTATCGGTAACTCGCGCGGCATCCGCATCCCCAAGCTGATCCTTGAGCAGATCGGTCCGCTTGAAGAGGTGGAGATGCGCGTGGAAGGCGATTTGCTGGTTATCCACCCTCTGAAAAAGAAGCCACGGGCGGGCTGGGCGCGAGCGTTTCAAGAAATGGCGCAGGCCGGCGACGACAAGTTATTGGATCCGGACGTGCCTGCCTTGACCGCCTGGGATGAGGATGAATGGGAATGGCGATAAACCGCTTCGAGATCTACCTCATCAATCTCGATCCAACCCTCGGCAGCGAGATCCAGAAGACGCGGCCCTGTTTGGTGGTGTCTCCCGACGAGATCAACCATAATCTCCGCACGGTGATTATCGCTCCGATGACGACCAAGGGAAAAGCATATCCGAGCCGCGTGCCCTGCCGCTTCAAACGCAAGAATGGCCAAATCGTCCTCGATCAAATCCGCACGGTGGACCAGTCGCGCCTCATAAAGCGGCTGGGGCAGTTGGACGCGAAAACCGCCGCCGCTGTACTGGATACGTTGCAGCAGATGTTTGCTCTCTAGCGCCAGCATTCAAACATTGTACGTCGTCGAGGCCGTTTTGCCGCCGCGGCCGGTCCAGTTCGTATGGAAGAATTGACCGCGCGGCCGGTCCACGCGCTCGTAGGTGTGCGCGCCGAAATAATCGCGCTGGGCCTGGAGCAGATTGGCCGGCAATCGGCCGCTGCGATAGCCATCGAAATACGCCAACGCCGCGCTCATCGCCGGCAGCGGAATGCCGTTGGCGACACCGGCGCCGACCGCGCGCCGCCAACCCGGAGCCGCCTGTGTCACCTCGGCGGCGAAATACGGATCGACCAACAAGTTCGTCAGCTTCGGATTGCGGTCGAACGCCTCCTTGATCTTGCCGAGGAAGACGCTGCGGATGATGCAGCCGCCTCGCCACATGAGCGCCACGGCCCCGTTGTTGATCGTCCAGCCGGATTCGCGCGACATGGCGTTCATCAGGGCGAAGCCCTGGGCGTACGAGATGATCTTGCTGGCGTACAAAGCCATTTCCACGTCGTTGATGAATGCCTCGCGGTCGGTCGTCAAGCGCGGCTCGGGGCCGCGCAGCAATTCGGCGGCGGCGACGCGCTCGTCCTTCTGGGCCGACAGGCAGCGCGCGAAAACCGCCTCGGTGATGAGCGTCAGCGGCACGCCCAGATCGGTGGCCGAGCCGACCATCCACTTGCCGGTCCCCTTCTGGCCGGCGGCGTCGAGGATCAGATCGACCAGCGGCTTGCCCGTTTCGGGATCGCGATAGCCGAAGATGTCGCGGGTGATTTCGATCAGGTAACTATCGAGGCGTCCCTTGTTCCAGCGCGCGAAAACGTCGTGCAGGGCGGCGGGGTCGAGTCCGGCGAGACGGCTGAGAAGATGGTACGCCTCGCCGATCAGCTGCATATCGCCGTATTCGATGCCGTTATGGACCATCTTGACGTAATGGCCCGCGCCCTCGGCGCCGACCCAATCGCAGCACGGCGAGCCGTCGGGCGCCTTGGCGGCGATGGATTGAAAGATCGGCTTGACGTGCGGCCACGCCGCCGGATCGCCGCCCGGCATGATCGACGGACCCAGTAGCGCCCCCTCCTCACCGCCGGAAACGCCGGTGCCGATGAACAGCAGTCCGCGCTCCTTCAAGGCGCGCGTTCGCCGCGTGGTGTCGGGATAGTGCGTGTTGCCGCCGTCGATCAGAATGTCGCCGGGTTCGAGCAGCGGGGCGACTTCATCGAGAACCTGATCGACGGCTGGGCCGGCCTTGACCATGAGCATCACTTTGCGCGGCCGCTTCAGGGCGGCGACGAATTCCTTGGCCGAGTGACAGCCGACGATGTGTTTGTCGCGCGCGCGTCCCGCCATGAAATCGTCAACGCGCGCGCGGGTGCGGTTGTACACGGCCACCGTGAAGCCGTGGCTTTCCATGTTCAGGACGAGGTTTTCGCCCATGACGGCCAACCCGATCAGGCCGATGTCCGCGGTGGCTTGGGTCATTCCAGAGCGCCTCTCGAAGATGGATGAATGTTTAGCGATGCGGAGGGGGAGGGATTCGAACCCTCGAACGCCTTTCGACGTCTCTGGTTTTCAAGACCAGTGCAATCGGCCGCTCTGCCACCCCTCCGGCGGCACGCTTTCATCATAGCGTTCGGCCAATCGTGCGGGGAGATGCTCGCGGGGCGACTCGGGACCGAGATCAGCTTCCGGAAAAAAGTGAATGGCGTTGATGCCCTCCTTGCAGGTATCTTCGAGAAGGTGAAGGTTCCGCCCGCCTGCCTGAGCAACCACCCGCCGCCTGTCGAGATGAACCGCCCCGGAGAGCGCTCGATGACACGCCGGCACTTCTCCCTGCTGCTGCTCGTCTTCATCCTCCCGCCGCCCGTGGTCGCGGCTCCGTCGTTCTCCCGGCAGGTCGCGCCGCTGTTCTACAAACTCGGTTGCAGCGCCGGCGCGTGTCACGGAGCATTCGCCGGCAAAGGCAACTTCCGCCTGTCGCTGTTCGCCGCCGACGCCGACGCCGATTATCAGGCCGTCCGCTATTCCGACCTCGGCCGCCGCGTCGATCGCGTCCGGCCCGAGCGCAGTCTGCTGCTGCTCAAGCCCACCGGCGCGCTGCCGCACGGCGGCGGCGTCCGCCTCAAACCCGGCGGCGAGGAATATCAACTCCTGCGGTCGTGGATCGAAGCGGGCATGCCGTTCGATACCGAGCGTGTGCTGTCGCTACGCCTTGAGCCGCCGACGTTGCCGCTGACTGGGGTAGGCCAATCCCAGACCCTGCGCGTATGGGCGAAACTGTCCAACGGCCGCGAGGAGGACGCGACCCGCTGGACGCGCTTCGAGGCGGTCGATGCGGAAACGGCGGCCGTGGATGATGCGGGCCGCGTCACCGCCCGCGGTGCCGGCGATACAGCCGTCCTCGCTCGCTACGCCGGGCAGGTCGGCTTCGCCACCGTCACCGTCGCAGGAACGCTGCCGCCCGGATTGTCATTTCCACAAGAGACGCTGACTGATCGCATCGATCAACTGCTCGCCGCCCGGTTGCGATGGCTCAACCTCGTGCCGTCGCCGCCTTGCGACGATGCCGAGTTCCTCCGCCGCGCCTACCTCGACATCACCGGCTCGCTGCCCTTGCCCGACGAGGCGCGCAAGTTCCTCGCCGACCGCTCGCCGGACAAGCGCGCCCGGCTGATCGACGCCTTGCTGGCGCATCCGCTGCACTCCGCTGTGTGGGCCTTGAAAGTGTGCGAGTGGGTCGGCGCCGACGATCGCTTCGGCGCTCCCGTCTACGTCTGGTACGACCGCCTCCGCGAGCAGTTTCAAAAGAACACGCCCTGGGACAAGATCGTCTCTCTGGACTACATCGCCGGTTACAAGTTCAACCGGAACGGCGACGACAAACTGCCGCTCGACGGCCGCCGCGTCGCCTTGCAGGCGGCCTACGCCTTCCTCGGCGTCCATCTGGAGTGCGCCCAGTGCCACAAACATCCGCACGACCGCTGGACGCAGAACGATTTTTTCAGCTTCGCCCAGGCGTTCGCCTACAACGACGCCAAGAAGCCGCCGGGCAAGCCGGCCGAGATTTTCCGCGATGTCGTCACCGGCCGGCCGCTGCCGCCGCGCCTCCTCGGCGGTCGCGTCCTCGACCTGAAAGACGGCGTCAGTCCGCGTCAGGAAGTCCTGAAGTGGATGACGGCGAAGGACAATCCATATTTCGCGCGGGCGATGGTCAACCGCGTTTGGGCGCACTACTTCGGCCGCGGACTGTACGAGCCGATCGACGCCCAGGCCGCCGCCAATCCCCCCATCCATCCCGAACTCCTCGACGAACTGACGAAAGACTTCCTCGCGCACAATTTCGATCTTCGTCATCTGCATCGCCGCATTCTCAACACGACAGCGTATGGGCGCAGCTGGCGGACCAACGCCGGCAACGCCCGCGACGAGCGCAATTTCTCGCACCGCGTCCTGCGGCTGATGCAGGCGGAGCAGATCGTCGATGCGATCAACCAGGCGACGGGCGCTCCTCTGAAAGTGACGCCGCCCTACGCCAAGCCGCCGCCCAAGCGCGTCATCGCGCGAGCCATCGAGTTGCCGCCGAGCCGGCTGTCGCCGACCGACGACGGCTACCTGCTACAGATTTTCGGCCGGCCGCAGCGCACGCAAGCCAGCGACTACGAGCGGCGAAGCGAAGCCAGTCTCAGTCAGGTGATGTACCTCTACAACTCGCGCGAGCTGCACGCCAAGATCGCCGCCGACAACGGCCGGCTCAAAAAACTGGTCGATACCGTCGCCGACGATCGAAAATTGATCGAGGAGTTGTACCTGTTGACGCTGACGCGGCTGCCATCGCCGGTCGAGGTCGAACGCGCGCTCGTCAATCTGAAGACGGCCCGCTCCCGCCGCGACGGGTATCACGAGATCCTCTGGTCGCTGTTCAACCGCAAGGAATTCTTCGTCCTCCGCTGAGGTTTACGGACATGGCCTTATCATCGCTATCGCCGCTGACTCGCCGCGATTTTCTGCATCTCGGCTCCGCCGGACTGCTCGGCCTCTCGCTGCCGTCGCTGCTCCGCGCGGAGGCGGAACGCCGCGGCAAGGCCGGGCCGCGACCGAAGGCGAAGAACGTGATCTTCCTGTGGCTGCAAGGCGGCCCACCGCATCAGGACATGTGGGACATGAAGCCCGACGCCCCGGCCGACATTCGCGGCGAGTTCAAGCCGATCGCCACCAATCTGCCCGGCTATCGGGTCTGCGAGTTGATGCCGCTGTTGTCGCGGCAGGTCCATCGCCTGTGTATCCTGCGCGGCGTGAATCACCACATCGCGGACCACAATCCCGGCAGCATGTTCATGCTCGGCAGCTGCAACCCACCCAATCCGATTGTCTTTCATCCGACGTGGTCGGCCGTGGTCAAAAGGGAGTTCGCCGAGAAGCCCGGTGTGCCGACGGCGGTGGCCATTCCCAGCGAGCCGAGCGAAGGCCCCGGACCCGGCTTCCTCGGTCCCGCTTATCGCTCCTTCGCCACCTTCGGCGATCCCAACGCTCCAACCTTCGCCGTGCGCTCGCTCGACGCGCCGCCCGGCGTCGATCTCCAGCGCCTCCGCAAGCTGCGCGGCGACACCGATAGCCCCTTTGTGGATGTCCATTCTCCCTTGCTCGAGGGACTCGACAAGTTCTATCGCGACGCCCACGAGATGATCCTGTCGCCGCGGACGCAGCAGGCTTTCCGCATCGACCGCGAGCCGGACCGCGTGCGCGACCGCTACGGCCGAACCAAGCGCGGCCAGCGCCTACTGCTGGCGCGCCGGCTCATCGAGTCCGGCGCGCGCTTCGTGACCATCAGCGAGCCGGACGGCTGGGACACGCACGCCAAGAACTTCGAGCGCCTGCGCGGCACGGCCTCGAAGCCCGGTCAGCTACACGACATCGACCACTGTCTGAGCGCTCTGCTCGACGACCTGTCCGACCGTGGATTGCTTGATGAGACGTTGGTGATGATGTTCGGCGAGTTCGGCCGCACGCCGAAGATCAACAAGCAGGCGGGCCGCGATCACTGGTCGCAGGCGATGGCGATCGTGCTGGCGGGCGGCGGTGTGCCCGGCGGCCTGGTGTACGGCAAAACCGATGCCCACGCCGCCGCGGTCAAGGAGCATCCGCACAGTCCCGCCGACTTCGCCTGCACCATCTATCAACTCTTGGGCATCGATCCGCACCGTCACTACCGCACGCCGGGCGGCCAACCCGTGCCCATCGTCCAGGGCGGCGAACCCATCAAGGCGATCCTGGGCACATGAAGAAGAACTAACCACAGAGTCACAGAGAACACAGAGAAGAAAACACAGAGAATCAAATTGTCAGAGCACAAGCGAGAACTCGTCACATTTTTTTCTTCTTTCTGTGTTTTTCTCTGTGTTCTCTGTGACTCTGTGGTTAGTTCTTCATCTTCATCCCCAGTTGCGTGAAGAGGAACGCATAAACGTCGGATTCCTGAGCAATACGTTCCTTCAGCGACGTGCCGATGCCGTGCCCCGAATCGAAGCTGACGCGCAGCAGTACCGGCAGGCGTGATGAGCTGGCCGACTGCACGCGCGCCGCCATCTTGCGCGAATTGGCTGGATCGACGCGCGGATCGTTCTCGCCCGTCAGAAACAGCACTGCCGGATACGGCGTCTCATCCTTCACGCGATGATACGGCGAGTAGGCGTACAGCGCCTCGAATTGCTTCTTGTCCTTGACGGTGCCGTACTCGGTGACATTGAACGCACCGTTGGGATGCAGCTCGACGCGCAGCATGTCGAGGACGCCGACGTGACAGACGACGGCGCGGAACAATTCCGGATGCTGCGTCAGTGCCGCGCCCATGAGCAGACCGCCGTTGCTGCCGCCCTCGATGGCCAGCTTCTTCGCGTTGGTGTACTTGTGCTCGATCAGATAGTTGGCGCAAGCGAAAAAGTCGTCGAAGACGTTTTGCTTGTGCGTCAGGTTGCCGGAGTGGTGCCACGCTTCACCGTACTCGCCGCCGCCACGCAGGTTGGCGAGGACGTACACGCCGCCCTGCTCCAGCCAGACCTTGCGGCCGACGCGGAAGTTCGGCGATAGACTCACGCCGTAACCGCCGTAGCCGTAGAGGATCGTCGGATTGTCGCCGGTCAATTGCAGACCTTTTTTGTGAATGATGTTGAGCGGGACTTTTGTGCCGTCTTTCGACACGGCGAAGTCGCGCTTCACCTCGCAATCGCCGAAGTCGGCCGGCGACGTGCGGAACAGGGCCGTCTTCGTCGCCTTGCCGTCGGCCGGGTCGTAGCGATACCAGGCCGGCGGTTGCAGATAGCTCTCGTTGCGGAACAGCACGACGTCGCCCTTGATACGCACCACCTGGCCGACCGTGGAGATGGACGGCACCGGCACCGGCTTTTGCGCCTCGCCGTGCAGATCGAAGACGCGCACCCGCGACGGCCCGCCGACAAGGTCGGCGACGTACAGCCGGCTGTCGGCGGCGACGAAAGCCTGGATGGCGGCGTCGCTCTCCTTGACGATCGTCTTCGCCTCCTTGAGGCTCGGCGACGCCAACGGCATCCGCAGGATCTGGCCGCGCGGCGTGCCGTTGCGCGACAGCAGATACAGCGCCTGGTCCTGACCGAAGGCGGCGCCGGTGATCTTGTCGTCGAAGCGCGTCAGCTGCACCCATTTGCCGGAGGGACCGAGCAGATAATGGGCGAACTCGCCGCCGTCACCGTTGGCGACGATCGCCAGGACGTGCTTGCCGTCCGGCGACGTGCGCAGCTGGATCTCGGCGATGCGCGGGAAATCCTTGCCGAGGACGTACGCATCCTCGCCGGGCGGCGTGCCGAGCTTGTGGAAGTAGATCTGCTGATAGAAATTCAAGTCTTCCTTCGGCCGTTCGTCGCCGCGCGGATAGCGAGTGTACCAGAAGCCGGAGCCGTCGGCGTTCCAGGCCACGCTGCCGCCGGCCGTGCCGCCGTTGACGCGCGGAATCACGTCGCCCAGTTCCTTGCCGCCGGCCGTCTCGTAGACGTGGACCGTGCCCTCCTCGCTGCCGCCCTCCGACAGCGACACCGCCACGCGCTTGCCGTCCTGCGACGGAACGTAGAAGTCGATGGCCGTGGTCCCCTTGGCGTTGATCTTGTTGGGATCGAGGACGATTTGCTCGCTCTTCGACTCGTCGGCGGACGCCAGGGTAATGAGGAACGGCTGATTTTTCGGCGGCTGCATTTTGAGAGCGAACAATTTGCCGCCGCGATGAGTGAGGGCGAGGTAATCGGCCGAGGTGGCGCTGTTCAGCTCGGTCAAGCGCTTGCGCAGGGCGGCGAGATCAGGCAGCTTATCGAGATAAGCGCGGGCGTATTGGTTCTGTTCCTTGTCCCACTTCCGCACGGCGGCCTCGTCGCCGTTCTCCAACCAGCGATAGGGATCGACGACCTTGACGCCGTGATAGGTGTCGGTGACGGGCTTCTTCGGCGTCCCCGGCGGCGCGTCCTCCGCGTACGCGGGAGGAAAGACCATCGACGATGTCGCCAGGACTAACAGAGCGAGTGCGGCAATCCGAAGCATGGGAGGCTCCTTGCGGGACAGGGGATCAAATGAGGGGCGAACGGCCGGCGTCAGCCGGCTGGTGATAACCGAAAACCAGCCGGCTGACGCTGGCCGTTCGCCGTTTCAATCCTTGTCACGATAACCGGGCAGATCGGCGATACGTTTGCGAATGTCCTCCTGCAAGCGCAAGTAACGCTCGTCTTTGAGCGAGCCGTATTTCTTGGCGAAGTCGGCGGCCTGCATCCCTTCGGGCAGACCGCGCGGCGAAATGGCGTAATCGCCGATGCGGAAGCCTTTCTCGATGTCGGCCAAGCGGCTGGGTTTGTCGAGGAGGCGGCGGGCGAAGGCGATGCCGGCGAAATCGGCGGACAGGTCGGCGAAGCTGAAGCCGCTGCCGCCGCGCGAATCCATCACTTCCTTCAGCACGCCGGCGCTCTCGGCGGCGGCGGGCCCGGACACCGCCGTCAGCGCGGCCGACACCGAAAAGTGCTGCGCTAGATCGTGCCGGCCGTGGAGCGCCGGCGAACCCAGCACGGCCAACCGCTGCTTGCGCGCTTCGTTCGTCTCAACCCTTCGCCACAGCGACCGCGTTAGGAAGTTGTCGCGCAACAGCGTCGAATCGTCCAGGGCGATGCCCAGCGCGAGCAGGAAAGCCGGGGCCGCTTCCTTCTCCGGCAATCGCCGCGCGGCGGCCGCGGCGGCGCGAACGTAATACTCGGTGAGATCGTCGCCGCCGCGCCGGAAGGGAGCGCGTGCGCCCGGCGCGTCTTTTTGGGGCAGACGATGGTTCTCGCCGGCGGCCTTCACGATGGCGGCCAGCACCGTCCGGGCGTTGTCGGCCAGCCGTTCGCTCCCCGATTTTTGGGGAGCATCCCCTTCCCCCGCCCGCACCAGAGATACGATCGCGCCCAGGTTGACCGCGAACATGGTGAGAATGAATCGATTCAGCATAAGGTATTTCTCCCTGACGCGAGTCGCTGCGTTTCGGCGCACGGACCACCCCAGCGTCGCGGGTCCGATGAGTTTTGTCACTTCGTCGCCTTGCTCTTGTGGCGCAGCACCTTGCCCGCCAGCACGTTGGTGAACTTGCCATCGTCGATCGCCAACTTGCCGTTGACGAACAGATAACGCACGCCGGTCGCGTACTGGTGCGGCTTGTCGAACGTCGCCCGATCGCGGTACGTCTTGGGATCGAAGACGACCACGTCAGCGAAATAGCCGCTTTTGAGATAACCGCGCTCCGGTAATTGGAGAATGTCGGCGGGCAGGCCGCTGGCGCTGCGCACGGCTTGCTCCAACGGAAGGACTTGGTCCTCAATGGCATAGCGGCCGATCTTGCGCGCGAAGCAGCCGTAACTGCGCGGGTGCGGCACCGTGTTGGCGTCCGGCACCATCGAGGCTCCGTCGCTGGCCGTCGCCACGAACGGCTGACGCATAATCAACCGCACGTCCTCTTCCTTCATGCCGAAATTGACGATCTGCGCGCCGCCGTTGCGTTCGATCTCCAGAACCAGGTCGGCCGCCGGCCGCTTCTCGGCGATGGCCAGCGCCGCCAGATCCTTGCCCTGCCACGCCGGTTTCGCCACATAGCGAGCGATGTGGATGCTCTTGCCGCCCTGCCGCCGTTCCAGTCCTGTCTCGATGATCTTGCGCAGCCGGGCCGATTGCTCGCGGTCGTTGAGGCGCTCCAGGTACTCCTTGCGCTCGCCCTCGCGGAACGAGGAGGGAACCAGCGTCGCCGCCAAGCTCGTGCTGCTGGCGATGTAGGGATATTGATCGGCGCTGACGGCTTGGCCCGCCTTGCGTGCCTTGGCGATCAGGGCCACCTCGTCGGCGGCCAAGCCCCACGCGGACCGGCCGGACGCTTTCAGGTGCGAGATGTGGACCGGCAGCTTCGCCTCACGGCCGATTGTCAGCGCCTCGTCGAGGGCGGCCAGGACGCCGGACCCCTCGTTGCGGATGTGGCTGGCGTAGAACCCGCCGTGCCGCGCCGCCACCTTCGCCAAGGCGATCAGCTCGTCCGTCTTGGCGTAGGTGCCGGGATTGTAAATCAGGCCGGTGGACAACCCCCAGGCGCCGTCCTTCATGGCGCGATCGACCAATTCCTCCATCCGGCGCAGCTCGTCGGCGTTCGGGGCGCGGTTGGCGTTCTTCATCACGCTGAGGCGCACGTTGTTGTGCGGCACCTGATGGATGACGTTGCTGCCGACGCCGCCGTCGCTCTCCAGTTCGCGGAAATACTTGGCCAAGTCGGTTGGACCGGAGCCGCAGTTGCCGGTAACAACGGTCGTGACGCCCTGGCGCAGGTAACAAAGATTGGCTCGCGTGCGGGGATTCTGGAGCGGCTTGTCGCTGTGCGTGTGCAGGTCGATGAAGCCCGGCGCGACGATCAGTCCCTCGCCGTCGAGGATGCGCGGCTTGCCGGCGACGGTGAACCGACCGACGGCCACAATGCGTTCGCCGCGCACGGCCAGGTCGCCGACGACGCCGGCCGCGTCGCTGCCGTCGTACAGCGTGGCGCCGCGCAGGACGACATCCGCTTCGACCGCCGGCTCGGCGGGGAGGAGCAAACACATCAGGAGAGGACAAAGGTTCGCCATGACGAAACCCTCGGGTTCGGAGAAGGGAGCAGCTCGTGGAATTGGATTTGATTGTATGCGAGCGAAACGGCGTGGGGAATCCTTTCACCGCCGGAATGAAATCGTTGAAGTCCGTACAGTCGGCGCAATCCGACCGCGCGGAGGCGGAAGAGGGGGAGTTTGTCCCGCGGCGTGTTGACGCATCTTTACCAAATTAACTATATTCTCAGTGTTACGTATCTTCTCTTCTTTATCTAACGGCGAAGGAGAGAGGCAAGCAGGCGGCAGCGTCCTGCGCCCGTGGAAGGTGCGCGCCGTGGTTTGGGTTCCAAGCCCGCGAGGGCTTACGCGTAGCAAGGTCGATTCTGTTCCCTTTCAGTACTGGGAGGCGTTTCGCAATGTACAGTGTTGTGTTGATGGTGGCGCTGACCGGTGGCGGCGATGTGCCGGCCGGTCTGTTCAACCACGGTTGCTGCGGCGGCGGTTGTCACGGCTGCTCCGGCGGCTGCTTCGGCAGTTGCCACGGCTGCCACGGCGGTTGCTTCGGTGGTTGCCACGGTTGCCACGGTGGCGGACATCACCGTAGCCACGGCTGCTGCGGCGGCTGCTTCGGCGGTTGCCACGGTTGCCACGGCGGACATCACCGGAGTCACGGTTGCTGCGGCGGCTGCTACGGCGGCTGCTACGGCGGCTGCTACGGCGGCGGCTGCTACGGCGGCGGCTGCTACGGCGGTGGCTGCTACGGCGGTTGCGTCGGCGGCGTCGGCGGTGTTGGCGGTGTTGGCGCGATCGGAGCTCCGATCGTTCCCGGCACCGTGGTTCCGACCGTCCCGACGACCCCGGTCAAGCCGGAAGACGGCAAGAAGAAGTCCACGATGGAAAACGTCGCCCCGGCGACGATCGTCGTCACCGTGCCGGCCGACGCCCGCCTGACGATCGACGGCGAGGCCACCACCTCGACCTCGACGCGGCGCGTGTTCGTCTCCCCCGCTCTGGAAGCGGGCCGCGACTACCACTACACCCTGAAGGCCGAGTTCGTCAAGGACGGCAAGCCGGTGACGGTCAGCAAGGAAATCGCGGTGCAGGCCGGCAATGAAACGCGCGTCACGCTCGACGCCGGCAGCCTGGCCGGAGTCGCCAGCCGTTAACGCGGTCACGACTCGCCGCGGACACGCCTGCAAGGGCCCATCCGCAACGAAAGGGGGAGCCAACGTCGGCTCCCCCTTTCATATTGGTGCCTGCGAGAGGTAGGCGGTTGGGAAGCCTACCCCACCCGCGGTTACAAGGCGAAGGTGTCGCGGACGATGACGATTCGCGGCGTGGTGTCCACGATGTAGATCGCCTTCTGGTCTCGTGTCTTGCCGCTCTTGTCCTCAAGTTTGATTTGGACCGTTGCCCGAATTTGCCTCCCGGACAGGGCGATCTCCTCGACCTTGAAGTCCAGCAGTCGCTTCCCCACCCGCCATTCATCCTCATTCATGACGATGGAAGGTTTCACTTCGCGCAGATCCTCCGGGAGCTTGCCGCTTTTCCAGGCTTGCAGGGCGGTTTGCAAGGCCTTCGCGCCCTCGTCGGCGTCGGCAGCCTTATCGAGCCTGCGATCGCACCCTTGCAGAAAACAAACGCCGAGCATGGTAAACAGAACGAGACGTTTCATGGATTTATCCTCAGTGGGGTCCAGGTTGTGATTTCAGGAACCGAGCCGCGCGTTCGCGAATGTTCGCGGCAAAGCGACTACCAGTCAGAGCCCAGGATGTCGCCTCCGGCGCGTGTGCCCAACGCCCGCCAGGTGGGAAGGCTGATGCCGTTGGTCACGAAGCGGACCGAGCCGTCGCAAAGGCCCACGTTCACGCCATTGGTGTGATCGCTGTTGGGGTTAACGCAAAACCGCAGATTGGCCGGAAAGCCGCAGTTGGTACTGTTGGGCGGAGCGCAGTGTATGTAAGCAGTGCCCGTGCGATTGTCATTCAGCCATTCGCCCCCGGCCGAAAGCCATTGGTAGCCAAGGTCCATCGGGTTGATGCCCTGGCATAGGGCATACGCCTGATCCACGGTGGTCGGCATGCCCGCGCTGCTGGCGTTGAGCCAATCCATGGGGCTGTAGACGGCGTTGTTGTAATCGCCCTTGCGAAGCTCCGAGAAGGCGGCTGTGTTGCTGGTGCCGTCCGTGATGTCGGTCAATCTAACGCCGCCGCTCGTCTCGCGCAGCGCGAAGACGCCGTTGGCGACGGAGCGATTTTGAAAGAAGAACGGCTCGGTGCCGTAGTTGGCGAAGTAGTTGTTTCCGCCGCCGCCCGGAGGAACCAGCGATGTGCGGTCCGACGGACAGAGAAAGCCCTTGACGACCGCTGCCGTGGGTACGGCGTTGGTGGGGTCGTTAGCCGACACGCTGAAGTTGATCTGGTTGTAGAGGTTGTTTCGCTCGACGTAGGGTAGGAGCAAAGACACCACCGTGAAGCCCGAAGAGTTGGACCCCGGAGGAAGCGTTCCGTAGGCGCTATGATAGTTGTGCAGCGCGAGGCTGAGTTGTTTGAGGTTGTTGCTGCACTGCATGCGTGCGGCGGCCTCGCGGACTTTCTGCACGGCGGGCAAGAGCAGGCCGATCAAGATGGCGATGATGGCGATCACCACCAATAACTCAATCAGCGTGAACGCGGATCGGCGACGAGTCATGATATATCATCCTCGGTGTATGAGAACAAAGGTTTCGAGGCGCGAACGAGTACGGACGGAGATCGGGCCGCGAGCGGACGCGCTCACGGCTTACTGGGATCATCGCGAAGCGGGCGCGGCGCACGCCGAGCGCGGAGCGGTCAAGCCGCCGGCGCCGGCGGACGCTTGCTCGAAGTTCGTTCCGATGTTGCGGGCGAGGGAATCAAGAGAGGAGGCGAGGCGGGCGGTAGATGGACAAGGCGCGCCGCACGGGCGCCGCGCTCGCGGCCTCGGGCGGCCGCGATTCGTGGGAAGGAGGAGCGAAGATCAGACGCGGAACCAGATGGCCCCACTCCTGAATTTGCACGGGTTGGACCGCGAAGGGAATCGAGGGAAGCAAGGGCTTGCGCGAGCAGGTCGGGCCGGAACAGGGCCGCGGTTTGCTTGGCGGTTTCGGTTCCTTGGCCGGCGAAACAGTGAAGTCGGCCGCGCGTGTCCACTCAATATGAGTTGGATAATCGCAGCCCGCCCGCGCGCTCGACGGCGCGGTGAGGGCGGCGGTTAGGAATGCCATCGGCACTCCCGCCCAGGACAGGATCAGGCGTCGCCCGGCAACACGCACCCAATACATCCGCAAATCCAAGGGAGGAGAGAAGGGACAGACAATGCACGTACGAGACATCTTCTCTCAGAATGATATGATGATACGCCCGCCTTCGCGGAATGCAACGAAAAAAGGGCGCTTTCGCTCGTTTCGTTAGGCCACGATCTCCTTCACCACGCGCCCCGCCACGTCGGTCAGGCGGAAGTTGCGGCCGGCGTAGCGGTACGTCAGCTTCTCGTGATCGACGCCGAGCAGGTGCAGAAGCGTGGCGTGCAGGTCGCGCATGTGGACCTTGCCGGCGACGGCGTGATGGCCGAACTCGTCGGTGGCGCCGAACGACAGGCCGGGCTTGACGCCACCGCCGGCGAGGAAGACGGTGAAGCCGTCCGGGTTGTGATCGCGGCCGGTGCCGTTCTTCTCGGCGTAGGGCGTCCGACCGAACTCGCCGCCCCACCACACCAGCGTATCGTCGAGCAGGCCGCGGCGCTTCAAATCCGCCAGCAGGCCCGCGACCGGCTTATCGACGGCGCGGGCGTGATCGGCGTGCTTGGGCAAATTCGAGTGCTGGTCCCAGGCCGGATTGGCCGTGTTGTCGCCGTAGTTGACCTGCACGTAACGCACGCCGGACTCGGCGAGACGACGCGCCATCAGACATTGACGACCGAAATTATCCGTCTCTTTCTCGCCGATCCCGTACAGCCGTTGCGTCTCTTTCGTTTCTTGCGATAGATCGAGGATGCCCGGCGCGTTGGCCTGCATTCGGAAGGCCAGCTCGAACGAGTCGATCACGGCCTCCAGTTCGGTGTCGCCGGGCGCTTGATGCTGCTGCTCGGCGTTGAGGGACTGCACGAGGTCGAGTTGCCGGCGCTGCTCGGCGCGCGATAGCTGATCGTTGCCGAGGTTGCGAATCTTCGCCTCGGCGGCGGGGATGCCGGCGCGGCCGACGGCCGTGCCCTGATAGATCGGCGGCAGAAAGGCGCTGCTCCAGTTGCGCGGGCCGCCGTTGCCCATCGACGGGCAAAGCGTGACGAAGCCGGGCAGATTGTGATTCTCGCTGCCTAGGCCGTACAGCACCCACGAGCCGACCGACGGACGCACCAAGTTAATGGCGCCGGTGTGCAGAAAGAGCGTCGCGGGTCCGTGTGCGATGCCCTCGGTGTGCATGCCCTTGAGAACGCACAGGTCGTCGGCGTGGTGGGCGATGTGGGGGAACAGGTCGGACACCCACAAGCCGCAGTCTCCATGCCGGCGGAACTCCCACGGCGATTTCATGACGGGGTGATCGACGATCTTGTGCGTTTTGGCCAGCGTGCGGGCGTCGTCGAAGGTGCGCATCTTGCCGTGGTCCTGGGCCAGGCGCGGCTTGTAATCGAAGGTATCGACGTGACTGGGACCGCCCTGCATGAACAGGAAGATCACGCGCCTGGCGCGCGGCGGAACGTGCATCACCCTGGGGTCCAGCGGGTTCGCGGCTGCACTGCCGATCAGTCCGCTAAGGGCGAGATGGCCGAATCCGCAGGCGGTGGTCAGCAGCGCCTGACGGCGCGTCAGCGGCAGAGATTGCGGAGCCATGAATGTTCGCCCTCAATTCACGTATCGGAAGTCGATGCACGCGAACAGCGCCTGATACAACCGTCCCCATGCCTCCAGCCGTTCGCCGCGGGAAGACGCGAGGAACTTCAAGGCGATGTCGCGCTCGCGCGGCGCCGGCAGCCGGCCGAGCGCCAGACGATAGGCGCGGTCCACCCGTCTGGCCTCGTCGAGCTCCGGCGCGGCGAGCAACGCCTTCGCCGCGTGGCGAGCTTGCTCCCTCACGAACGGGCTGTTCATCAGGAACAGAGCTTGCGTGGCGACGGTGCTGACATTGCGACGGCCGGTGACGAGGTTGGGATCGCCGAAATCGAACGCCTCGAACAATTCCAGCAGTTTGTTGCGGAAAATCGGCGTGTACACGCTGCGCCGCGCGTCGTCGAAGCGGTAGGCGATCTCGCTGGTCGTGCCCTTCTTGATGGTGGGACCGCCGAGCGAGCGATCGAGCCGGTCGCCGACCGTCAGCATGGCATCGCGCAGACACTCGGCATCGAGACGACGGCGGTTCACGTGCGCCAGCAGACGATTCTCCGGATCGATTGCGGGCGGGACGCCCGCGCTCCGGAGCGCGGGCGTCCCGCCCGCCCGGCCGGCGCTGCTCATCTGATAAGCGTGCGAAAGCACGACGACGCGGATGAGCTTCTTCACCGACCAGCCGTCGCGCATGAAGCGCAGGGCGAGGTAATCGAGTAGTTCCGGGTGCGAGGGCCGTTCGCCGACGGTGCCGAAATTGTCCACGGTGCGCACGAGTCCGGCTCCGAAGAGATGGTGCCAAACACGGTTGACCATCACGCGCGCCGTCAGCGGATTGTCGGCGCTCGCCAGCCAGTCCGCCAGCTCGCGCCGGCCGCTCTCCTTCGCCGGCAGCACCGGCGCCGCGCCGATGCTGGCGACCTGCAAGAAGCCGCGCGGCACCTTCGCGCCGCGATTGGCGATGCTGCCGCGAACGCAAATGGCGCAGTCCTCGATGTGGGCCGCGTCGCGCACGGACATCGCCAGCGGGCGATGCGGGCCGCTCTCGATTTGCTTGCGCAGCATCTTTTCCAGTTCGCTCGTCGCCGCCTTGCCCTTGGCCTTTTCGTTCGCCTTGGCCTGTCCAATCCGCTTGCGCAGGTCGGCGACGAGCGCTTCGTGTTTGCGGAGCGCTTGTTCCTGCTCGGCGCCGACCGGCAATGGCTGCTCGACCCAGCGCGAGACGTTGTCGTGAACGAGCGTCTGCGTGCTGCGGAGGATGCCGGCCAGGGCGTAGTAATCGGCCGTCGGGATCGGGTCGAACTTGTGATCGTGGCAGCGCGCGCAGCCGATCGTCAGACCGAGGAAGGCCCGGCCCATCGTATCGAGCTGCTCGTCCACCACGTCCATCTCCAATACGTCCTTGTTCTGCTGCTCGTAATTGGTGGGTCCGAGGACGAGGAAAGCGGTGGCGATGAGTTGCCGGCCGCGCTGTTCCGGCGTGGCGGCCGGCAGCAGATCGCCGGCGATTTGCTCGCGGACGAAGCGATCGTAGGGCACATCGCGGTTGAAGGCGTCGATGACGTAATCACGATAGCGCCAGGCGTCGGGGGCGAGCAGCGAGCGTCCGCCGCCGCTGGATTCCGCGAAGCGGGCCACGTCGAGCCAGTGCCGGCCCCAGCGCTCGCCGAAGTGCGGCGATGCCAGCAGTTCCTCGACGACCCGCGCGAAAGCATCCGGCGAACGATCGCGGACGAAGGCGTCGATCTGTTCCGGCGTCGGTGGCAATCCGATCAGGTCGAAGCAGACGCGCCGCAGCAGCACGGCGCGCTCGGCGTCCGCGGCGGGCCGCAGTCCCTTCGCTTCCAGGGCGGTGAGCAGAAACGCATCGATGTCGCCGCGCGGCCAATCCATATTCTTCACCTTCGGCACGGTCTGGCGGCGCGGCGGCTGAAACGCCCAGAATTTGCGGCCCTCCTTCACGTCGAGCGCATTCGTCGTCGCGGCGACGCCGGCCGTGCGCGGATCGGGAGCGCCCATCGCGATCCACTTCTCCAGATCGGCGACGACGGCGTCGGGCAGCTTGCCCTTTGGGGGCATGCGCGGCTCCTCGGTGTAGCGCACCGCCTGCAAGAGCAAACTGTCGTTGGGCTTGCCCGGTTGCACGGCCGGCCCGCTGTCGCCGCCCTTGCGAACGCCTTGCCGGGTGTCGAGCACCAATCCGCCGCGCTGCTTCGTGGCCGTCGAGTGACAGCGATAGCAGTGTTCCACCAGCACCGGACGAACCTTCTTCTCGAAGAACTCGATACCGGGATCGGCGGCGCGGAGTGCGGGCGCGGCGGCGAGCATCGCCAACAAAAAGAGAGATGCCAACGAAAGGGAGCGATCCGGCGGCGGCAACCTCATGCGGGATCCTCGGTCGTCGGGGAAGCTCGGCTATGGGCGGGTGGTTCTTGGTAGATATTAACAAATTCGGCGCGACATGGTTTCGGAAAACTTCGGAGGGTGTCCTTCTCGATTTGGGAGAGTGGGTTTGGTAGGGCGGGCCTCCTTCGTCAGCCCACCCTACTTGCTGGCTCGATTTCGCGCGTCGGCGGCTTCGCGGGTCAGGCGAGCATCGGGAGCGCCCTTCGCCAACTCGTCGAGCAAGCGAACGGCGTCGGGCGTGGCGATCCATTCCAGCACCTCCACGGCGCGGACCGCACGCAACGCTTCCGGGGCCGTCTCCTGAGCGTCGAGGATCTGCTGCAAGGTCCGCCGCACGTACAGCGACGATTTCTCGTTCGCCATCCGCCGCAGCGTGCTGGCGGCGGCATCGGACACTTTCTTCAACTCTTCCACCGCTTTCTGTCGCTCCTTGAAGTCGTCGCCGTCGAGCGTCTTCACCAGTTGCCGCACGCGCTCCAGGTCCGGCGCAGGCACCGGCTTGAGATGTTCGCGCAGCAACGGTACTGCCTGCTGGGGCACAGCCGCGAGACGGCGGATCACCTGGAAGGCGGCGGGTGCATCCTCGCCGGCGAGGGCGTCCCAGCAGCGCCGCAGTTCCGCATCGGACAGACGGCGGCGCGGTCGCTCGGCGGTGCCGGTCACGTCCCAGACGTAGAGCGGCGCATCGAAACTTGAGGCCGCCAGCAGCCGGTTATCCGGTGAAAAGGCGAGTGACATGACCATCGTTTCATGGCCGATGAATGAGTGTCGTTTGCGACCGCTTGCCACCTCCGACAGAAAAAGCGTACCGTCGTTGCCGCCGGTCGCCAGTGTGCGGCCGTCTGTCGAAAAGGCCACGCGGAGGACCGTCGTCTTGGGACCGTCCAGCACGCGCCACTCCTTGCCGGTCGCCACGTCCCAGACCTTGATCTCGCCGGGGCTGTTCTCGGCCAGCCCGCCGACAGCAGCCAACAATCGGCTATCCGGCGAGAAGACCAACTGGTAAACGAGCTTGCTCCGCACCAGGGCGAAACGCGATTTCTCCTGGCCAGTGGTCAGATCCCAAAGGATGATTTCCCCGCGGCCTCGACCGGGCGTGTCGGTCGCCGAGGCGAGCCAGCGGTTATCCGGCGAAAACGCCAGCGACCTTGTGAGAGCACCGCCGCCGTTGAATTTGTGCAGTTGCCGGCCCTTAGCCACGTCCCAAACGCGAAGCGTGTCATCGCCGCCGGTCGAAACCAACCGCTGCCCGTCTGGCGAGAAGATCGCGTAGCCTACCCATTTCTCATGTCCTTTCAGCGCACGCACTTCTCGGCCCGTCATCGCGTCGCGCAATCGGATTGTCCCCTCCCGGTCCGCATCGGCAAGCAGCGACTCATCCGGGGAAAGAGGGCCGTTAAAATACCGATACGGCACACTGAGAAGCGGCACCTTCAAGAAACGGCGGACTTCCTGGCCGGTGTTTGCATCCCAGGCGACGTACTCGGAAGATCTGCCGATCAACCCCCGGCCATCGTCGCTGAAGCGGATATCGCCGATGTCATGGAGGAGCGGATCGGCGGAGCCGGGCAGCATTCGCCCCGTCATCGTGTCCCAGAGATAGATCGCTCCCCCACCGGCCGACGCGGCGAGGGTCTTGCCGTCCGGTGAAAACGCGATGCCGCCGTAAAAACGCTCGGGCTGGTAGCGGCGGAACTCTTTGCCAGTGGCCACATCCCAGAGAACGAGCGCGTGGTATTGGCAACCCATCGCCAGGTATTTGCTATCGGGCGAAAACGCCACGCAGAGAATGAAGAAGCCAGATGGACCTGTCAGCCGGTGGCGCTCCTCGCCGGTCGCCATGTCCCAGATGCTGATGTGTCCGGCATCCTCCTCTTTTTTCGCACGATGGGCGGATGCCAGGAACCGGCCATCCGGCGAGAAGGCGAGATGGGAGATAGCGTTTTCGTCCTGCTTGAATTCACGCAGTTTTTTGCCGCTGGTTGTATCGTGAAGGTGGACCCTGTTCGGGTGCTCGACGATGGCGATGCTCTTGCCGTCGGGGGCGAAGACCATGTGCGATACCCAATTGCCGCGCACGGGGATACGCAGACTTTCTCGTCCCGTTCTCGCATCGCAGATGGCCACGAAGTTCTTTTCGTGGCCGTAAGCGAGCCGTTTGCCGTCACGGGATAAAACCGGGATGGCAAACACGGCGGGCGACAGTTCCAGGCACCGGCGGACCTCCCCACTGGCGGGATCGAATACACGAACCGTGGCGCTTCTCTTATCTGGATCCAAAGTCGCCACCACGATGCCATCCGGGCGAGAAACCATGTCGGGGCAGGTCCATTCCCGCCTCCAAGGCAATGTGCCGCCGGAGCTTGCCCGTAGCCGTGTCCCAGACACGAAGGCTGCCGTCGCCCCCGGAGACAATCGACTTGCCGTCAGGCACGAATGCCAGAGGGTGAGAGGTGTATCGGCAGAAGTGCCGCATCCGCTGCGAACCGATGCGCGTCAGCACGCCGTCGGGCAGCGAATCGCCGAGCCGATCAACGCGCGGCTTACGAGCATCGGCTTTCGGTTCTCGCCGGTCGTTGGCGGCTGGTGCCTTGGTCGCTGATTGCTGGTGTCCGGACGGCGAACCGACGGCCGATAGCCGATGGCCGACGGCGGCGGCCAATCCGAGCGTCGCCAGCACCATCAGCGCGGCCGTCCACTTCGGCAGGGCGGCGCCCTTGAGGACGCTATCCGCCAAGGCGGCCGTCGCCGTCGCGGCGATGGCCTCTCCGTTCAGCGCTTGCACCGCCAGGCGAACCGTCGAGAGCGTCAGCACGGCGGGAGGCGCCGCGTTCATCGACGATTCGATCAAGAGCGCGGCCAGCATGCCGGCCGGAGCGGTGAAGCCGCGGCGGAGCAGCCGGCGTTGCAACAACTGCCGCGCTCGCGCCAGCCGGGCCGTGACGGAACTCTTCGGCCAACCCAGTTCGCCGGCGATCTGCTCGTGAGTTTTGTCCGCTAGATAACAAAGGACCAACGGCGTCCGATATTTGTCCGGCAAGCGCGCGATCTCGTCGTCCAGGGCCGCGCGCAGCTCGTGAGCGGCCAACGTCTCGGACGGATCGGGGCGAGGGGCGAGCGGGAGAAGTTCGCGTTCGCAAGCTCGCTGCCGCAGCGCTTTCGTCCGCGCCTTGCAGGCGATACGCGAGGCGACAGCGTGCAGCCAGCCGGCCAGCGATTGCTGTTGGCGGATGGAATCGGCGTTGCGGGCGAGCACGAGGAACGTGGCCTGGAAAGCGTCCTCCGCCTCGTGCGCATCGCCGAGAACGCGGCGGCAGACGGCGAACACCATCGGCCCATGCCGCTGCACCAGCAGCGTGAACGCCGCCTCCTCGCGCCGGCCGCGGAAGCGCGCGAGCAGGTCGCTATCGCTCAGATCTCCGGCCCGCGCCGGATCGGTCAAGCGGCGCAGCCGGCCGAGGAGATTGTGAAGGGTGGATGACTGCATGGGACCGGCCCTCGCGGTGACGTTCTTCCTCATCATAAGTGCCGCGATCCGGTCGTTCGACCAAAACAATCTCCAGGCCATCGAAAATTCAGAGCGAGCCGGAAAAGGGATGTGCGGGCGGATTCGGATGGTGCAAGTAGCGGCGGAGTGGACCAAGTCTGCGAGGCTCCGTCCCTGCCCTTTTGTCACTCCGCCACTCCGCCACTCCGCCACACGATCCTCGACAATCCGCTGCCAAGTCGTGCCAGTCCGCGACAGGTGGCGCGTCCTGGCACGACTTGACTCCGCCAACGTAGCCGTTCACGGGACGAGGGTGACAAGCGGACGCAGGGGGCGGACGTTACGGATGGGTGTCTGGGGTGGGGAGATCGAATTACTGAACTACTTTTCTTGAAAAAAGCTGCCAAGAATTCGTAGAGGGAACACGGGTCCACACGGTTGCCAAGGGCTGCTTTCTCTGGGAAAACAAAGGTTGTCCAACAGAAAACACCGAGTAAACCGCCCTTGGCAACCGTGTGGACACGCCATCCGAACGCGTTGTTCGGAGAGATCCGCCTACGGATTTCTCTCACGCCCTTGGGTGTCTTCTGGAAGCGACGTTGGGAAGGTCATTCCTCCTTCCGCCACTTCAGGTGCCGCTGCCGCTCTAGCCGATAATGGCGGTTTGGCTGTTGCCGATGCCCGCGCCCACTTGGGTCTGGTTGATGGTGCTGCTACCGTTGCCGACGGCAAACTGGCTGTTGAATAATCCGGAGTACACTTGGACCTGATCGATATCGCTGGTGTCGTGCTGGAAGGCAAACTGGAAGTTGTAGGGGGTAAAGTTGTGGTATTGTAGCTGGAAGATGGGGCGGATGCCGTCTTGATCGGCAAACTGAGTGTAGGGGTTGCCCGGGATTTGGATGGGGTTGACAACCGGGGACGGCGTCAGGCGGCCTTCCAATGCTTCCAGCCGTGGCCGGAAGTGCTGGGCCTGGGGACGGGTGTTGGCCTGAGGACGAGACGCGAACAGGGCGTGGATCAACGAGCGAAACATGGACTGCCTCCTTGGGGAAAAACAAGTTGTTCTGCGAGAGAAAGAGACGCCAGTGTTCTCCTCTCACTCCATGCCGTGCGTTGTTCAGAGAATCGGGTGGGGACGTTTCCTCCTTACTTCCTAACCAATGTTGGGAGCATCGACTCGACCACGTCATTCCACCGCCCTGCTGCCGCTCTGGACGCCGCGCGGAACGTCTCCGGCGTAGCCGGCAGCGCGGGCGAAGCCGGCTTGGAAGAAACTAGACTGTCTTTGCGCGCCGGTTAGTAGATAGGCGAAGGCTCATCTCATGCTTCCTTACTGGGAGGGAGGAAAAGAATAAGCCGGCGTGGTGAATCCGTGAGGAGTTTCCACGCCGGCTTACTCTTCGATTGGCCTTCCGGTGAAACCGAACTGCCCGACGAATAGTCCTCCGACTCGGCAATAGCATAAACGGAAAAAAATGACAATTCAAGGACATTCTTTCGGCAACTCCTCGCCACCCTTGAAAGGAGTTGTCCACGTAGTTATCGCCGCCGCTCAGCCGCTCTTCTGGTCTGGGTCTATACGGGTGTCCCCCTCGATCTCTGGGCACCAAACGAGGTGGGCCCAAATCGCCGCCGCAATCGCTTGCGGCATTTGTGTACTACACTTTTACCGGCTTTCGTCCCGCTTCCTCCGCTGGAGTCCCGCAATCGTGAGCGATGCGTTCGATCTTTCGGAAGCGCTGGCGGCGCAGGCGTGTCGCGATGGCGGCTGGGGCTACGCGGCCGGGCAGCCGACGCATCTCGAACCGACCTGCCTGGCCCTGCTCGCCGTGTCGCGCCAACCGCAGCGCTTTGCCGCTGTCATCGAGTCGGGGCGGAACTGGCTGCGGCAGTGCGCCGACGGCGATGGGACGTATCGGCTCGGACGCGGACGGCCGGAAGCGGTGTGGCCGACGGCGCTCGTTCTCTTCGTTCAGGCGACGCTCGGGGACAACAGCGACGCGATCCAGCAAACCGCGTCGGCCCTGCTCGGACGCAAGGGGCGCAAGTCGGAGAAGACGGACGAGGACATCAGCGACCTCGACGACAACCTGATCGGTTGGCCGTGGGCGGAGGGCAATTTCTCGTGGGTCGAGCCGACGGCGTGGGCGTGCCTGGCCCTGCGCCGCGCCGGACAGGGACGACATCCGCGCGTCCTGGAAGGGCTGAAAATGTTGCTTGATCGCTCACTAGAGAAGGGCGGCATCAACTACGGCAACCGCTGCATTTTCGGCATCGCGCTGGAACCGATTCCGGCGCCGACGGCGCTAATGCTGCTGGCGCTTCAGGGCCGGCCCGAGGACGAGCGCATCGCGGCCAGTGTGGAGTATCTGCGCCGCATCGAGCGGACCAGCGACGATCTCGAACATCTCTGCTGGGCGCGTCTGGCGCTGGATGTGTACGGTTGGCGAGCGGAGGGCGTCAGCCCCCTGTTGAAGTCGCAAGAACAGGGGGCTGACGCCCCCCGCTCGCCCTGGAAATTGGCGCTGGCGGCCCTGGCCCTCGATCTCGAACACGGCAACCCTTTCCGCCTGACGAACGAACAGGAATCGCCGACGTTGCTCGCCCCGCGCGAACCGGCGACCCTCAAGCGCCCGCTCGGCGCACGCATCCGCGCGAAGGTCCAGGGATTGGCCGTCGAGGCGATGACAAAGCTGCGGCAGTTGGAGCTGCAATCGAGCGTTCACGTCGCGCCGGCCGGCGATTACAACGCCGACCTCGCCGACGTGCTGCGCCGCCAGTACGAGCACTTCCGCGCCCGTGTCCCGCTGGCCGGCAAGCGCGTCGTCCTCAAGCCCAACCTCGTCGAGTATCATCGCGACAAGGTCATCAACACCCATCCGCACGTCGTCGCGGCGGTCATCGAGTTGTGTCGGCGCGAGGGGGCGGCCGAGGTTCTCGTCGCCGAGGGTCCGGGACACTGGCGCAACGTCGAATACCTCGTGGCGGCGAGTGGACTCGGCGACGTGCTGCGCCATTACAAAACGCCGTTCGTCGATCTCAACCACGACGAACCGAGCAAGCGCCTCAACCTCGGCCGGCTGACCGGGCTGGAACACCTGTACCTGGCCGAGACGATCGCGACGGCCGACGTGGTGATCTCGCTGCCGAAGCTGAAAACGCATCACTGGGCGGCGGTGACCTTGTCGCTGAAAAACCTGTTCGGCACGCTGCCGGGCATCTGCTACGGCTGGCCCAAGAACGAGCTGCACTGGCGCGGCATCGACAACAGCATCGTCGACATCGCCCTGACGCGCCGGCCCGACCTGGCCATCGTCGACGGCATCATCGGCATGGAGGGCGACGGCCCGCTCAACGGCACGCCGAAGCACATGGGTCTGATCGTCATGGGCAGCGACCTCGTCGCCGTCGACGCGACCTGCTGCCGGCTGATGCAGCTGGACCCGGCGCGGATCGGCTACCTCGTGCTGGGCAACCAGCGCAAGCTCGGCAACCTCCAGGAGCAGGCCATCCAGCAGCTGGGCGAGAAGATCGAGGACCGCCGCCAGCCGTTCGACACGGTGCCCCAGTTCAAGCCGATCTGGCTCGGACGCAGCGCCTGATCTATCCATGAGCGCCTCGCTCCTTGAAGGACGACGGGGT
>DATBGU010000338.1:0-14952 GCA_036557825.1 Gemmataceae bacterium | reverse complement strand
CGTGAGCCGGCTGTTAAAGGGTCAACAGCCGGCTCACGCCGGCCGCTCGCCCATCCATTGCATACGTTCCTGAATCAACTTGCTGACGGCCTTGAACTGTGGATGGCCGGAGCCGCCGATCCACTCGAAGACGCACATTTCGCTGGTCGTCAGGACCGCTCCGGCGCGTTCCAGGCGGCGCAGGGCGATGTCGTGATCGATGCGGTAGCGCGAGCCGACGGCATCGACGGCGACGTAGACGCGGAAATCGAGGGCGAGCAAATCGAGGGCAGTGTGCAGAACGCAAACGTGCGTCTCGATGCCGCACAGAACCAACTTGGGTCGCGCTTCGCGGTGGAAGGTCTGGACGACGGCCGGCACGGCGCAACTGCTGAAGGCGACCTTGTCGGGGCGATCCGGCAGCTTCGCGGCCAACTCCGGCACCGTGGCGCCGAGACCGCGCGGATACTGCTCGGTACATTGCACCGTCATGTTCAGCAAGTGGGCGGCGTCGAGGAGGAAGGCGATGTTGCGAACCAGGCGGTCGGCGTCGATGATCCGAGGAACGAGTTTTTCCTGAACGTCGATGACGAGCAGTCCGGTGTCGGCGGCCGACATTTGCGTGGCGTGCGGCATGAAGCGTTCCTTTCCCGATGTCCTCTTCAGGATGCTACTTTGTGCCGTTGGGAGCGTCAAGGAAGCCGCAAGCCAGCACGCCTCACACGAGCTGTCGAATCACCTTACCCAGTACCGACGTGAGCCGTTCCTTGCGGCCAAGGTGCAGATACGTCAGCTGTTCCTGATCGAGTCCGAGTTGGTGCAGGATGGTCGTGTGGATGTCGCGGAAGTGATAAGGATCTTGCACGGCGCGCAGGCCGATGTCGTCCGTCGCGCCGACGACTTGGCCGCCCTTGACGCCGCCGCCGGCAAGCCACATGGAGAAGCCGAGATTGTGATGATCGCGACCTTTGCCGCCCTGCGCCTCCGGTGAGCGGCCGAACTCGCCGCCCCACAGCACCAGCGTCGAATCGAGCAGGCCGCGACGCTTCAAATCGGTCAGCAGGCCGGCGATCGGCTTATCGACCCGCGCCGCCATCTTGCCGTGATTGCCTTCGATGTCCTTGTGGGCGTCCCACTGCTGCGCACCGCCGCCGGAAACGGCGACGATGAAACGCACGCCCTTCTCCACGAGCCGCCGGGCCAGCAAACAGCGGCGACCGTAGTTGTCGGTGGGTTCGGCGCCCACACCGTAGAGGTCGAGCGTCTCGCGCGTTTCGCCGGACAGATCGAAAACTTGCGGCGCCTCGGTCTGCATTCGGAAGGCGAGTTCGTAGGAGCCGATGCGAGCGGCCAATTCGTCGTCATCGGGTTGCAGGGCGGCCTCGTTGAGCGAGCGGATAAGATCGACGGTGGCGCGGCGCTCGGTCAGGCCGACGCCTTGGGGCAGATCGAGATTGCGAACGGGGCGCGAACCGCCGCGGAACATGGTCGGCTGATGGACGGCGGGCAGAAAGCCGTTGCTGTACATCGGTTGGCCGGCCTCCAACGCGCCGCCGGGGTCCGGCATCACGACGTAAGCCGGCAGCGATTGGCTCTCCGAGCCGAGTCCGTAGACGATCCACGAACCCATGCTCGGAAAACCCGGCACGACGCGGCCGGTCAGCAGTTCATATTGCGCCGCCGAATGCACGACGGAATCGCCGTGACAGGAGCGGACGACGGCGATGTCGTCGATACGGCGGGCGGTGTGCGGGAAGAGGTCGGACACTTCGATGCCGCTGCGGCCGTATTTTTTGAAATGCCGTTTGCTGCCGAGCAGACGAGCATCCTTGGCGATGAACTGATATTTCGCATCGCCAAACTCTTTTGGTCGCGGCTGGTCGTCGAGCTTGTTGAGCAGCGGCTTGGGATCAAACGTCTCCAGGTGACTGGGACCGCCGGCCATGAACAGGAAGATCACCGCCTTCGCCTTCGCTTGTGGGAGATGGGGCCGTTTCGGAGCAAGCGGATTCAGGGCGGCGGCGCGGAGGCGGTCCTGATGAAGAAGTGAAGTCAAAGCGAGCGTACCGAAACCACAGAAGGCGTCTCGAAGAAAGGCGCGGCGATCGGAGAGGATGCGCATGGTGCTGCTCGGCAAACGGATCAATCGACGTAGAGAAAGACATTCAGGTTGAACATGGCCAGCGCGAACTCGCGCAGCGGCTGTTTCTCCAGGAACCGCAGAGCCAGTTCCTTCTCGCGTGGCGTCGGGAAGCGGCCGGCGGCGAGCAGGTAAGCGCGCTCGACCTGGAGGGCGCGGTCGTTTCCGGCCTCTTCGCTTAGGCGCTGGGCGAAGGCGTCGGCGAGGCGATGCGAAGTCGAACCGTTGAGCAGTTCGAGGGCTTGCAGCGCGTGCGTGCTGGCGGCGCGGCGCGGACAACTCGTCGCCGCGTCGGGTTGGTCGAACACCTCCATAAACGGCAGACGCAGGTTGCGCTTCGCCAGCAGATACACCGAACGACGGTCGTGTTCCCCGGCGTCGGCGGTGACGGTCCATTGCTTCGGATCGTAGAGCAGATTGACCAGATCGCGCTCGACCGGAAGGACGACGCTGGGTCCGCAGGCCTTGAGGTTGAGCCGGCCGGACATCGCCAGCATGGCATCGCGGACCTCCTCGGCGTCGAGCCGTCGCCGTGGTCCATGCCACAGCAGACGGTTGTCGGGATCTTTGCTCCGGCCGAGTGCGGCCTCCGGCGAGCGCGACGCTTGCCGATACGTGCTGCTGAGCACAATCAGGCGATGCAGCGGCTTGAGGCGTCGGCCGTCGGCGATAAACTGGTTGGCGAGAAAATCGAGCAGTTCGGGATGGCTGGGAGCGCTGCCGTTGACCCCGAAATCGTTGGGCGTCGCCACGAGGCCGCGGCCGAAGTGGTATTGCCACACACGATTGACGAAGACGCGCGCGGTCAGCGGGTTGTCGGGTTCGTTGATCCAGTCGGCGAGGATGGTGCGCGGGTTCTTGGTCTGCGACGGTAGTTCCGGTGTCTCCTTCGTCAACAGTGCGGACGGCACGCGCATGCCGACGGGCTTGCCCTTGCGGTCGGCATCGCCGCGTTTGAGGACGTGGATGGCGGTGCGCTCGGCCGGCACGTCGTGGACGCTGCTCATGGTGGGCAACGGCGGCGGCAGGCGGCGCTGCATCTGGTCCAGCCGCGCTCGCATCCGCACGCGTTCTTCGCCATCCGCCGTCTCCAGCGCTTGCTTGATGTGCTTGATCTCCTCCTGGATTTTGCCGGTGCGCGTCTCCCAGTCCGCCTTCGTCTTCGCGTCCACCAGGACGATGTCGTGTTCCTGCGTTTGAGCGAGGAAGGCTTGCAGGCGGTAGTAGTCGGTCTGCGAGAAATCGTCGAACTTGTGATCGTGACAGCGGGCGCAGCCGACCGTCAGGCCGAGGAAAACCGCACCGATGCTGTCCGTCATTTCGGTGAGGACTTCGTTGCGGCTGAAGGCGACCTTGGCGTTGCCGGCGTTGCGGCGTATGGGTCCGAGCCGATAAAAACCGACCGCGATCTCCGAGTCCGCCTGCCCCGGCGCGATCTCGTCGCCGGCCAGTTGTTCGCGGACGAATTGATCGAAGGGCTTGTCGTCGTTGAAGGAGCGGATGACGTAATCGCGATAACGCCAGGCGCCGGGGCGATGGCGGTCGTACTCGAAGCCCTCCGTCTCGGCGAAGCGAACGACATCGAGCCAGTGCCGTCCCCAGCGCGCGCCGTAATGCGGGCTGGCGAGCAGCCGATCGACCAACTTCTCGTAGGCGAGCGGATTCTTCGAGGCGACAAACGCGGCAACCTCTTCCGGCGTTGGCGGCAATCCGGTCAGATCGAAATAAAGCCGGCGGATGAGCGTGCGGCGATCGGCCTCCGGGGCGGGTCGCAGTCCTTCGCGCTCAAGACGGGCGAGGATGAAAGCATCCACGGAATTGCGCGCCCAAGCGGCATGGCGAAACACTGGAACGACGGGCCGACCGCGCTTCTGGAAGGACCAGTGGACTTGCCCAGCCTCACTTGGTCCTCCGCGGGCATCGGTGGTCAGCAACAGCGGAAGCAGCAGAAAAACAGCAGGCAGGCCGCGCAACTCCAGATCTCCCGAGGCGCAGGCGGGCGTATGTTCTTGTGTGCGATTGTAAAACACAGTGCGCGAAGGGTCAACGGGCAGGGCTGAAAACGGACGCTTGGGGTGCGTGCGCGGGTTCTGGGATGAGGAACTTGGCCCAGATATTGCGCCGACGAAAAGTCATCGGCCGGACAGAAAAACCTGGCCCCTCTGAATCGGCTCACTTGTGGTTTTCGAGTTCGCGCAGAGCGTCTCGCGCCGGCGCGTAATCGGGCTGACAGCGCAAGGCGGCGCGAAACTCGTCGGCCGCGCCGGCCGGGTCGTCTAGCTGCTTGAGAAGATTGGCCAGGTTGAAGTGAGCCAGCGCATGATCGGGCTTGAGGCGGATGGCGCGCCGGAAACTGTCGGCCGCCTCGCCGGGACGGTCCAGCGCCTGGATATAGCCCAGACGAAACCAGGCATCGGGCGAATCCGGGTCGATGCGCACCGCTTCGCGGAAGGCCGGCTCCGCCCGGTCCGGCCGTCCCAGTTGACGCCAGGTATCGCCCAGGTGCAGCCAGGCGGTTGTGGATTGTGGATAGCGCTGAACGGTCTCGTCGAGCAGCTGCACTGCCTGGGGATAACGCCGCTGCGCCAGCAGATCGCCGACTTGCCGCAGACGCACCGCCAGCCCGCACTGTAACTGCACCACGTCCTCCACGAAGGGATCGGGCCAAAGCTGATCTTCGGGAGCCTCGGTCGCTTGCCGCTGTTCGGCGCGTGCCTTGTCCGGCTCGTGCAAGTGGGTCCATGCCTCGGCTCGCAGCGTGTGCGCCAGCCGGCGCGCGTGGATATCGTTGGTGCAGGGTTCGAGAAGCTCCAGGGCGCTTTGCCACTGGCCGCGCAGCAGGGCGAGGCGGCCGAGATTGAGTTGGAGGCGCGGATTGTCCGGCTCCGCCTTCCGCGTCTGTTCGAGATGGTGCTCGGCGTCGTCGAGGCGTCCCTGAGTCAGCAGTGTTTCCGCCAGCCGCAGCCGCGGCGGGGGCGGATCCTTACCGCTGCTCTCGGCGACGCGCTGCAAACACCGCAGGCCGGCGTCCGGTTCGGTCAGCAGGAGGCTCAGTCCGCGCAGATAAGGCCAACGCACCTCGGTGGGATCGAGGCGCTCGGCCTCGGCGAAACAGCGTTGGGCTTCCGGGTGAAAGTCGTGGGCGAGCAAGACCATCCCCAGGCGGCCCCAGACGCCGCCGTCGTTCGGTCGCCGCCGCACTGCCTGGCGCGCCGCCGCGATCGCTTCGACCACTTCGGGATCGACCTCGGCCAAATCCGGTTCCGGCGGCTCCGGCGGCGGCATACGCGACCACCACCAGACACCCACACCGACAGCGGCAGCGGCGATCAGCGTGAGGGAAAAAGGTGTCAGGAACCGTTTCCCGAACAAGGGAAAACGGTTCCTGACACCTTTTTCGCCTTTTTCGCGCCGGACCTCGCTCATGGTTTACGCCCCTTGCCGCGCTCCACCACCAGCACGCGATCCACGTTTCCGCACGGGAAAAGCTCCCCTGCGGCTTCCACCGGACCATCTGGCCAGTCGATGCGGACCTCCTCGACGCGCTCGATCGCTCCCAGCCCAAAGTGGGCGCGTGGGTCGCCGCTACTCAGATAACTCTGCCCCGGATTGATGAGGCCGATCCACGACCGTCCGCCGGCCTGAAAACGGACGACGGCCCCATAGGCATCGCGCCGGCGGACCGGATCGCGCGCCTGCACGATCAGCCAGTGTCCGCGCTGCGGCGCGACGTTGCGATAAAACCGTGCTGGTCCCGCTACGGCCGTCGTCACCACATCGACGCGGCCGTCCTCGTCGAAATCGCCCCATACCAGACCTCGGCTGACGGCGGACGAACCGCAGAAGGCTCGATTGCCGCGCGAGATGTCTCGGAAAATCCCCTTGCCGTCGTTGAGGAATAGCTGATTCCGCTCGGCGTATCGGCTCCAGAACGAGGAATTTTCCTGTCCCGTCGTCGCCGGTCCGCGCGATACTCGGCCGTTGACCACGGCGATGTCCAGCGCCCCATCGAGATCGAAGTCGCCCAGGATGGTGCCGAAGCCGGTGCCGCGCCAATGCGGCGTCGCCAACCCCGCCGCCGCCGTTCCGTCCTGGAACAAGCCCGTCGCCGTCTGCCGCCAGAGCGTATGCGTCTCCTCGGTAAGATGCGTGATGAACAAATCGAGCCGGCCATCGCCGTCCACGTCGCCGATCGTCGTCCCCATGTTCGACTGCGCGTTGCCCAGTCCATCGAAGGCGAGGCCGCGCGGCACCGCCTCCTCGGCGAAGGTGCCGTCGCGGCGGTTGATCCACAGGTGATTGGCGGCCGCGTCGTTGGCGGCGAGAATGTCCGGCCACCCATCGCCGTTGAAATCGGCGCAGACCACGCCCAGGCCGGGTGCGCGGCGAGCCAACCCTGCGGAGAACGTCACGTCCCGGAAGCCAAGCCAGCGTCCCTTGGCATCGCGGCCGAGATTGTGGAACAGCCGGGCATCGCTGCCGGGGAAGGCGTTGGGGTGGCAGTAATCCCGTTTGCCGCTGGCCGGCCCGCACGGACGCGAGGCATCGTAATCGAGATAGTTGACCACGATCAAATCCAGCCAGCCGTCGCGGTCGTAATCGAGGAAGGCGCAGGACGCGCCCCAGTTCGGCAGTTCGACGCCGGCCGTTCGCGTCACGTCCTCGAACCGCCCCTTGCCCCGATTGCGAAACAGCCGCCCGCCGCCATACTGCGACACATACACATCCACCCATCCATCGTTGTCCACGTCGCCGACGGCCGCCCCCATGCCGTACCCCGCGATGTCAAGCCCAGAACCCGCGCTGACGTCCTCGAAGCGGCCGTCCTCGGTCTGATGGAACAGCCGATTGCGCGCGCCCGAATCCGGCCCGGCGTTGTGGATGAAATAGAGATCGAAGCGATCGTCATTATCGAAATCGAGCAGGGCCGCCCCCGATCCCATGATCTGCGGCATGAAATAGCGTCCGACCGGACCCGCTTCATGGTGAAAGTCGAGTCCGACCTTGTCGGTGTCGTCGCGAAACCAAACGGGATCATCGACGGTCGGCGGCATATCGTCCGATTCCGGCTTGTCGCGACGACAGCCCAGGCACCCCAGCGCCGCCAGCAGGCATACAGCGAGAAGGGGGAACCAGCGCATCATTCGCTCCCGTGCTTCGCATCGGCCGGCAGCCGCAAGATGCCGCCCAAGAGATCGTAGACAAATTAGACCAGTTCTACCTCCAGATACCAGCCAGGAATGAGGATGTACAGGACAAACAGGTAAGGAATCAGCATCGCCCACCACGGGACAGAACAGCGGACTCGAACACAGGCTTCGGAATCGGGATACAACCGGAGCGTCACTGGCTTACTCCAGCACCAGTCAATCTGGGCAATGATTTCATGCTCTCCCAAGGGCAAAGGCAACACAATGGTCTGACCATTCTTGATCCTTAACGATGCAGTCGCCATCGACGAGGATTTGAAAGGTCCGCGTCAGATTCATGAGTTGCCACGGGCGCCAGAGCAGGACAGGAACCTCATCCTCCCCGCACATAATCCCTCTCCTGTGGTATCTGAATCAGCCTATCGCTCAAGTTAGTCGCACGTCTAGCCGCACCACCGACGCCGGCGGCAGCACGCACTTGATCGCCTCGCCGCGTTCGTTCACTTCCGTCGTTTTCGGCACCACCGCCTTCGGCTCGTCGAACGAATTGTGTGCGTTCAGTTTCTCGTGTGTCAGCACCGTCTGGCGCACGGCGTCAGCTTTCCCGTCACGCAGTCGAAGCGTGATCTCCGCCGGTTCTTTTCCATGCGTATGCACCAGTGTCAGCGTCAATGCTTTGTCCTTCATCGACGCGGCCCCGGCCACGCGGAACAGTTTGTGTTCCTTTCCGCCGGCGCGGAACGAAACCTCCGGTGCTTGCACGTCGATTTTCACCGCTTTCGCTCCGTGATGCGGTTTATACATCTCGTAGACGTGGAAGGTCGGCGTGGCGACGAAGCGGTCGCCGTCGGCCAGAAACAGCGAGTGCAGATTGTTGACCAGCTGAGCGATGTTGGCCATGTCCACCTTGTCGGCGTGACGGTTGAACGTGTCCAAGGTCAGCGCCGCCACCAGGGCGTCGCGCAGACAGCCCATCTGCTCGAACAAATGCTCGCGGTTGATCTCCGTTCCGGCCGGGTGCCAGCAGCCCCATTCATCGACGATCAGCTTCACCTTGTGCTCGCGGTCGAACTCGCCGAGGACGGCCCACTGATCGGCAATCAGCTTCTCCATGCGGTTGGCCTTGTCGAGTTGCTCGTACCATTGATCGTCGCTGAAATTCAGGGCGTGGCCGGTCGTGCCGCAGTAGTAGTGCGGCGCCCAGCCGGACAGCGGAGCACGGCTGAAGTCGGTCCACTTCTTGAAGAAGCGCCGCGTCCAGTCGAGGTTGTTGCCGTCCGGTCCCGCGGCGATCAGGTACAACGGCACGCGGTAGCCGGGCACCCATTCGGTGAATTTGCGATATTCGCGACAGTAATCCTCCGGAGTGAACTTGCCGCCGCAACCCCAGCTTTCGTTGCCGACGCCCCAGTAACGGACGCCGAATGGTTTCTCGTCGCCGTTTTTGACGCGCTCGTCGGCCAGTGTCGTCGAACCGGCCGGAGCGTTGCAATACTCGACCCAACTCTGAAACTCCTCGGCGGAGCCGGTGCCGACGTTGGCCGCGAAGTACGGTTCGACGTTGCACAACCGGCAGAAGCGCATGAATTCGTGGGTGCCGAAATGGTTCGGCTCCGTCACTTCCTTCCAGCGTCCGAAGCGCCGCGGTCGTTTCTCGCGCGGTCCGATGCCGTCGCGCCAGTGATACTTGTCGGCGAAACAGCCGCCCGGCCAGCGCACCACCACGCGCCCCAGCCGGCGCACGTGCTCGATCAGGCTGCGGCGGATACCGTCGATGTTCGGCACCTTCGATTTCGGACCAACCCAGATGCCATCGTAAATGACGCCGCCGATGTGCTCGGCGAACTGGCTGTAGATACCCGGTTTGATGGTGCCGACGGGTTCGTTCAACCGCACCGTGACGGACATTTCGGAGCCGCGCTCGCGGGTCCGGCCGTCGTGGAGACACGCGCCCCCGATGGCGCCAACCGAGGCGGCGCGGACCATTTTTTTAAGCGCACCGCGGCGCGAGAGAAGGTACATCGTTTGTCTCCCATGAGAAGCCCAAGCAACGCCACACGTCCACTGTGGAACCCGGATTCTACTGCCACGGCGGGACAGCAACAAGCAACGGCCGCTGAGGATTCGGCGCCGTTCAGACGGAAGCGGCCGCCTTATCGATGGTCCTCGCCGTCTTTCGCCGCTGCGAGCGCTGGAGGGAGAGCCGGAAGCCACCCGAGGTGAGAACGAATCCGAGCGGGAGGGCGAGGACAATCAACCAGAGCGTGCCGAGACCCAGCAGAAAGAATCGTTCGTGGAAATAGGGAGCTTCCTGCCCCGCGAGGACGCCGAGAATGCCTTCCCACACCAGCTGTCTGCTTTCGAGGAGGGCCGCCGCCCAACCGACGGGCATGAGGAGCGCCGAGGGCACCCCCCAGAGAGAGGAACACGAAGATGTCATCCGTGCAAGAATCCATCCGAGCAACCGACCCGCCCACCAGCAGAGGACGCTGCCACTTATCACCATGAACGCGTACAGGCCCACATACGCCCAAACCGTTTGTTGCATTTTCTGTTGCAGTTCTGGCCCCATGGGCTGCCGAACGGCCAGTGCGAGGCAGTCGGCGGGCAGAGTCGCAAAGTGTCCATGCAAAACGCCGCCCTCGCGCTCCAGGGCCGGGTTGCTATTCGCTTGCCACGCCTCCGGCAAGTAGACCGTGACATCCAGCTCGCCGAAACTCCCCCATTCGCGCGCCGGCGCGAGGATGTAGGGGAACTGCCAGGTCACCGTTGGATAGTCCTCATCCTCGCCGTAAGCCTTGGCGGAATAATGGGCGCTCAGGACGCTGCGTCCAGGCGGCAATTCAACGAAGAATGCCAGGACGACTTGTTCACCTGGTCGGCGGTAGATGTGCGAACGGGAGTTGTCGGAGTCAATGCCCGGCATGTCCGCGGGCGGCTGCCAGTTCAACGGCAATTCGTCCTCGGTTCCGGGCCACTTCTTCCGCGGCAACTCCCGGCTCTCCAGTAGCCGATCATCCAGGCGAACCATGAAATCGCGGACGCCGGAGACCCCCGTGAGGAAGAATAGCTCGATTGTTCTGGCGGGCCCTGCATTGTTCAGGTGATAGATCGCCTCAACCTTGAGCGGCTGCACGTCGGCTAGGGGGCGCAGGTCGATGGTCAGCGTCTCGCGCGTGATGGCCACGTCCTTCAGGCCCAACGGTTCGGCGGCGCGGTCGCCCCACCATTTCGGGCCAATGTTCGCCCGACCCGGCGCAGTCAGGAGCAACGCCAGGACGATGCTTGCACAACCAACGCTTGTCGGTGTCCGCATGTTCGACACTCTCCTGCTTTCCGCAATTCATGATAGCGTCTCATCGTCGAAGCTCGCGCGTCATTTTTTTCTTTCCACACTCGGCCTTCCTCGCGCATAGAAGAAGACAACCACGGGCGAGGGAGCCTGCATGGAGCACGAACGCGACGAGTACCTGATGGCGCGCGTCGGCCGCGATCAGCCGGAGTTGCTCGAAAAGCTGCTGCGCCGGCACGCCAGTCCGCTGCTGACGTTCATTCAGCGCATGGTCGGCGACTGCCATCGCGGCGAGGAACTGTTTCAAGATGTGTTCCTCGCCGTCTGGATCAAGCGCCGCCAGTATCAGTATCCCCGGCCGTTCAAGCCGTGGCTGTACGCCATCGCGCTGAACAAGTGCCGCGCCTGGTTTCGCCGTCGATTGTCTCCGCTGCTGTCGCTGGACGCCGAGGACGCCCCGACGCCGGACGCCTCGCCGGCCGACGCCGCCATCGCCACGGAGACAGCCGTATTGGTCAACCGCGCCGTCACGTTGCTGCCGCACCAACAGCGGGCCGTCGTCGTGCTGCGCATCTGGGAGGGGTTGACTTACGCCCAGATCGCCGAAGTTATCGGCTGCACCGAACCGACGGCGCGCTCGCACATGCATCACGGATTGGCCGCCCTGCGCAAACACCTGGAACCACGCCTCGGAACCACCGGCGAGCGGGGGGCGTAAGCCCCCTGTTGCGAGGAACAGGGGGCTTACGCCCCCCGCTCGCCGTCACTTCGGGAGTTTTCTCATGTCCGACATCAACGAGCATGTCGCCGACCTGGTTGACGATTACCTGCACGCGCTGTTGTCTCCGGGACGCGCCGCCGAGGTCGAGCAGCACTGTGCCACCTGCCCGTCGTGTCAGACCGCGCTCGACGACGCGCGCCGTCGCCGCGCCCTGCTGCAAGCGGTACCACCCAGCGAAGCGCCCAGTCACCTCATCCCCGACACGCTGCAACGCATCAGCGAGCACGATCGGAAACGCCGGCGCCGCCTGACGCGCTTTTTCATCGGCAGCCTCGCTGCTCTGGCCGCCTGCGCGCTGGGCATCATCGGGGCGCAGGTTTATTTCAACCATCTCAGCGCCACGCCCTACGATCTGCTCGTCCTCGGGCAGCACAACCTGCTCGCGGCCACCAACAGTTCGCTGCGCATCCGCCTCATGGACCACACGACGAAAGCCGCCCTGGCCGGCGTGCCGGTCGTCGTCGAGCTGCGCGGCAATGGCCGTTCGGCCGAGTTGGCGCGTTTCACCACCGATGCGCAGGGCGTCGGCCAGCCGCGCTTTCTGCTTCCCGACTGGCCCGACGGCGACTATGGACTCGTCGTCACCGCCCAGACGCCCGGCGCCGCCGAGACGATTTCGCGCACGGTGCGACTGACGCGCTCGTGGAAACTGATGCTCACCAGCGACAAGCCGGTTTATCAGCCGGGCCAGACCATCCACGTCCGCACGTTGGCGCTGCGCCAGCCGGACCTGCGGCCGGTCGCCAAGCAGGAGGCGATTTTCACGCTCGCCGATCCGAAGGGCAACATCCTCTTCAAGCACGCCGGCCATACCAGCCGCTACGGCATCACTGCCGCCGACTGCGAACTGGCGAAGGAGATCGCGGAGGGCGCGTACACGCTCGCCTGCAAGGTCGGCGACACCGAGAGCCGTCAGCGCATCGAGGTGCGGAAATACGTCCTGCCAAAGTTCAAGGTGGACGTGCAAACGGACCGCAGCTTCTATCAGCCGAAGGACAAGGCCCATATCACCGTGCAGGCTGATTACTTCTTCGGCAAGCCTGTCTCCGATGCGGTCGTGGAAATCGAGGTGCGCAAGGGCGCTCCGCCAACCGAGGTCATTCAGCGTTTCTCCGTGAAAACCGATGCCAAGGGCGAGGCGAGTATCGACTATGCGGTTCCCGATCAACCGCTCGATTCCAGTGACAACCGATTGTCATTCATGGCCACCGTGACTGACAGCGCCGGTCAGAAACAGGCTCGCGGCGTCGAGCGCGTCGTCACCCGGCAGCCGGTGCGCATCGAGGTATTGCCCGAGAACGGCAAGCTTGTGCAGGGCGTGCCGAACATCGTGTATCTGTTGGCGACGCGCGCCGACGGCACGCCGGCGCGGGTACGGCTGCAAATCGGCGGACTGAACGAAATCGTCAACACCGACGCCAACGGCCTGGCCTCCTGCGAGGTAACGCCATCCAGCGCCGGCGTGCGCTGGACGCTCGTCGCCTGGGACGCCGACGAGAAGGAAGTCGTTCATCGCAACGTGGACCTGCCGTGCGGATCGTCCGGTCACGATTTCCTGCTGCGCACCGATCGCGGCGTGTACGAGTCCGGGCAGACCATGCGGCTGACGGCCGACGGCGGTGGACACGAGCCGGTCTTTGTCGATTTCCTCAAGGGCGATCAGACGCTTCCGAGTGAAACCATCGACATGACCGCAGGCCACGGCTCGACCGCGTTCGATCTGCCCCCGGACCTGTTCGGCACCGTGCGTCTGTGCGCTTACCGGCTCGACGCCAACGGCGTGGTGCTGAGCAAGACGCGCGTCGTCTACATCCGCCCGGCGAGCCAATTGAAGATCACGCCGAAACTGGATCAGAAGGAGTATCGCCCCGGTCGCCGCGCTCATCTGGATCTGACGCTGACCGACGCTGACGGCAAACCGTGCCCCGGCGCGATCAGCCTGGCCGGTGTCGATGAGGCCGTTTTCTCGGTGCTGGCGCAGCGGCCCGGCACGGAAGCGATGTTCTACACGCTGGAGCGTCAGTTGCTTCAGCCGGTGTACGCGCTCTATCCCTGGTCGCCGGAACAAAAGGCGGCGGACGGCGAGCGTTTGGAGCAAGCGCTGTTCGCCGCCACGGTGCAGAGATCGGAGGGGCGAAATTCCTCCGGCCTGCACTCGCTGAGTGCGAACAGTTTGCCCGCCAAGACTGCGGAGGTCGAGCGTGAGCACCGGCAAGCCAACGACCGAGTGCGGCTTGCCTGGATGGTGCTCGTGTTCGCCGGCCTCGGCTTGGCCTACTTCGCGCTGTGGTGCTTCCTGCGCATCCGAACGCTTCTCCTTATTCATGGGACGGCGTTGGTTGTTGTCGTGTCGGGGACCGGGATTCTGTTTGTAGTGGCGTTGCTATCCATCGGAATGGGGGCGAAAGATGCGGCTCCGGCGAGGACGGACATAAGTCAAATGGACTCCGCAGCCGGATCGTTTATGTCCGACTTCAACTTGACGAACCCAGACCTCGGTATGGATGGGGTGCAGCTGAACTACAAAGTCGATCGCATCGAGGACGTATCCGTGCCGGGAGCGGTGAACCCCGCCGCGCCGCGCGTCCGCAAGGCGTTCCCCGAAACACTGCTGTGGACGCCGCAACTCGTCACCGACGACGACGGCCGCGCGCATCTCGACATCGACCTGGCCGATTCGATCACCACCTGGCGCCTCAGCGCCAGCGCCGTCGCCGCCGATGGCCGGCTCGGCGCGGCGCAGCTGCCGCTGAAAGTGTTCCAACCGTTCTTCGTCGATCTGAACCTGCCCGTGTCGCTGATGCGCAACGACGAGGTGAGTGTGCCGGTCGTCGTCTATAACTACCTCGATAAGCCGCAGACCGTCACGCTGACGTTGAAGTCCGGCCCCTGGTTTGCCCTGCAAGGCGACGCCGAACAGCGCCTCGATCTCGCCCCGCGCGAAGTGCGTTCGACGACGTATCGCCTCAAGGCGACGAAAGCCGGCACGCACGAATTGCAGGTCAGCGCCTCCGCCGCCGGCATCGCCGACGCCCTGAAGCGCCGCATCGAGGTCGTGCCCGACGGCCGGCGCGTCGAGCACGTCTTCAACGGCACGCTCCAACAGTCCGGCGGCGCGACGTTGCTCGTTCCCGACAACGCCATCGAGGGCAGCGTGCAAGCATTCGTGAAGATTTATCCGTCCGGTTTCAGCCAACTCGTCGAGGGACTGGGCGGCATCTTCCAGATGCCCTCCGGCTGCTTCGAGCAAACTTCCTCCACGACGTATCCGAACATTCTCGCCCTCGATTATCTCCGCCGCCACAACCTCAGCGCCCCGAAGGTCGAGGCCAAGGCGCGGCAGTACATCCATCTCGGCTATCAGCGGTTGGTCGGCTTCGAGGTGTCCGGCGGAGGCTTCGATTGGTTCGGCCATCCGCCGGCCAACCGCACGCTGACGGCCTACGGACTCATGGAGTTCGAGGACATGGCCCGCGTCCACGAGGTCGATCCGCAGCTGATCGCCCGCACGCGCCGTTGGCTGCTCGACCAGCGCAAAAGCGACGGCTCCTGGGCGCCCGAGGGCCATGCGCCCCACGACGCCCCGGCCCACGGCGGCGACGCGAAGCCG
>DATBGU010000337.1:0-24449 GCA_036557825.1 Gemmataceae bacterium | reverse complement strand
CGCTGGCAAGGCGTTGTCAGTGGTCATGATGTCGTTCCCAGCGGATGACTTGGGTTTGTTCTCGGATGAGGGAGAGAATTCGGACATGCGATGAGGTCATGGTCACGGCAACACCAGCACGGTCTTCAGGCAGTCGCTGATTTGTTGCAGAGCTGCATCCGATACGGAGCCGACGGTCCTCAAGAGTCGTACTTGATCCATCGTCAGGATATTGGTGCAGGACGCCACGCAAACCTTGCGGAGACCCGATGCCGTCTCGACCGCTGGGTCCAGCAGTACCTCTGTGCCGGGGAGGCCGTGGCGCGTGCTCGTGATCTGAACGAGGATGGTGTCGTCGATCAGTCCGTTGAGGAAGTCAGCCTGCACAACGATCGCGGGTCGTTTTTTGCTACCCGTCATGTCGCTGTAGGGCCTGTCCACTTCGACGACTTCGCCCCTCCTCATGCCTCCTCCCGGATTAGGTCGTCGTCGGCCGGATCGTCCCAGACACGGCTGTAGGCTTTAAGAACCCCGCGCACCTTCTCGTAGATTTCCCGACGGATCAGGAGATATTCCTGCCCCGTGCGGGGATCGACGGCGACGGGCGGCTGTTCGGCCGCGTCAAGGGGCGGCAACTGATCTTCGCGGAGTTCGATCATGACGGCGTCTCCTTTCCGCGCATTTTACCCGTCGCCGCTTGAGCCGGACAAGTCGTCTCGGCAATGCGTCTCCTCATTCTGCCGGCTCGCGAAAGAGAACGGTTCCTGGCATCCTTTGTTTGCTCCTGCACCTTTGTTTGCCGCTTTCGCCGCGTAAGCGAGAGTTATCAACTGTAAAGTTAACATGCTAACCCGGTTTAACGATGCGAGTGCCGTGTCTTCCGCAGCAGGAGGAAGCGATACGGGTTTTTCCGGGCCGCAAGCGTCCGTGAGCGGAAGGGCTGTCCGCTTGCTCATGCTCGTCGGTCGGAAATTTCCTCCCGCCCCCAAGAACGGAACTGCACCCGATGGATGCTTCTCACAACAAGCGTTCGATCACCGCGTCGGCGACGTACTTGCCATGCCGTGTCAGGCGCACGCTCGCGCCATCGTCGGCGAGAAAACCTTGCTCAACGTGTCGCGCCAACGCCTCGCCCGCCACGGTATCGAGATCGAAGCCGGTCTGCGACCGAAACGCGGCGCGATCAATGCCCTCGCTGCGGCGCAGCTGGACGGCCATCGTCTCGCGGGCGCGTTCCTCCGTCTCCAATTCCTCCGACTGCCACGTCACGGATTCGCCGGACAACGCCTGACGGATGTAGCGGTGCAAGTCGCGCGTGTTCAACTCGCGGCGGCCGAGAACGAAACGGGCCGCGCCCATGCCGAAGCCGAAGTACGCCTCGTTGGCCCAATACGTCTGATTGTGCCGGCAGCGCCGGCCGGGCCGGGCGAAGCTGGAGATTTCATAATGCTCGAAGCCGGCCGCCTCCAGCACGTCGATGGCCCGCGCGTACAGTGCCAACTCCGCCTCCTCGTCGAGCGGCCGGACCTCGCCGCGCTGTCGCCGTTTCCACAGCGGCGTTCCCTTCTCGTAAGTGAGTCCATAGGTCGAGAGATGGTCCGGCGCAAGCGCCAGGGCGCGCTCCAGGTCGGTGCGCCACTGTGTTTCCGTCTGGCCGGGCACGCCGAAGATCAGATCGAGCGAGACGTTGTCGATCCGCCGACGGACGCGCTCGACGCAGCGGCCGATCTCGTCGCAATCGTGCGCCCGTTCCAGCGTGCGCAGCAAATCGGCGTGAAACGATTGCGCGCCGAGGCTGACACGCGTGACGCCGTGGTCGGCCAGCACGTCGATCTTGTCGGCCGTCAGCGTGTCGGGGTTGCATTCCATGGACAATTCCGGCTCCGCCTCCGGGATGAACGGGAGCCAACGGCGAAGGGTGGACAGCAGACGTTCCAGCTGGGCGGCGCTGAGGTGCGTGGGAGTGCCGCCGCCGAGAAACAGCGTCCGCACCGGCCGCGCCTCGCCCAGCGTGGTCAACTCGGCGTCGAGGGCGTCGAGGTACAGCTCAATCTGGTGGTCCTGTCCGGTGGCGATGGCGAAGTCGCAGTAGCCGCAGTGATGAGCGCAGAAGGGAATATGAATGTAGGCGGCGCGCGGCCATAGCCACGGAGGCAGCGAGGCCGGGTTGTCGGGAGGTTGCACGAGACGTATCCTTTGCGCGCACATCGGATATACTGCCCGCGTCGGGGGCTGGTTTTTCCATTGTCTCACGAAAGGGACGGCGCGACCATGACTCTTGAAGGGCGAGTCGCTCTGGTGACGGGAGCTTCGTCCGGCATCGGCCGGGCGACCGCGCTGGCCCTGGCCCGCGCCGGCGCTGATGTCGCCGTCAATTACTTGACCTATCCCGAAGCCGCGGCGGAACTGGCCGAGGAGATCCGCAGCCTGGGACGGCGAGCACTGCTCTGTCCGGTGGACGTGACCGATCAAGATGCCGTCGAAGCGATGGTCGGGCGCATCGCGGCCGAGTTGGGACGGCTCGACATCTTCATCTCCAACGCCTATTACAGCGACGAGGATCTGTTTCACCGGGCGGACATGGCGGGCTTCCGCCGAACCGTGGACGTGACCATGTGGGGTGCCTTCTACGGACTGCGCGCGTCCGTCACTCAGATGATCCGCCAGGGTCGGGGCGGCGCGGTCGCCATCGTCAGTTCGCCACACGCGCGGATCGCGTTTCCGCGCTCGATGGCCTACAACATGGCCAAGGCTGCTCTTGATCAGATGGCGCGCACGGCGGCGGTGGAGTTGTTCGAGCAGCGCATCCGTGTCAACGTCGTCCATCCGGGCTGGACCGACACGCCGGGCGAGCGGAAATACTTCAGCGAAGAGGCGCTGCAAAAAGCGGGGGCCGCGCTACCGTGGGGTCGGCTGGCGAGGCCGGAGGAAATCGCACGCGGCATTTTGTTCCTGGTCGATCCGGCGTCGGATTACATCACCGGCAGCACCTTGTCCCTCGACGGCGGACTGCAATTGCCCTGGTGGTCGAAGCGTGGCCACGGGGAACTGTAGGACGCGCGAACCGAAAGCCGCTTGCGGCTTAGCGGGTGCACTCGCTAAGCCGCAAGCGGCTTTCCAAGTTGTTGGAGATGCTACTTGTCGGCCGACGGTTCCGCCGGCTTGGCTGGCTTGACCACGGAATCGGCCATGCCCTTGAACAACTCCTTGTTGGGCGGATCGCTGTCCGGCGTGCTGAACCAGGTCACATCGTCGGCCTTGGGCTGATCGCCGCGCTTGACATCGGCAAGAATGCGGGCACCGCGGTCAATCACGCCGGCGACGTAGGCGTCCTTGCCGCTGTCCGCCTTCAGGGCGTTCAGCGCCTCGTTGAAGTGGTAGGCGTCGATTTTCCATGGCCGGATCGAATCGACTCCTTCCTTGCGGTTGGCTTTCTCGTCGCTGAATGCCTGACCGAACGCGCCCAGGCAACGGCCGATCTGGTTCGCTGCGTAGTCGGGCTGATACTGTTTGTCCTGCGCCGACTGCATGCGGGCCAGTCCGATGGCCGCCTCCACGCGTTCGTCAAGGCGCGGCGCCGGCTGGATGCGCTCGTCGGCGCCGGCGAAACGCGCCAATACCAGGGCGGGCCGGGCCTTCTCGCCCAGCGCCGGCGAGTGCAGCTGGGCCAGCGCCCGGATCGCCTCGCGGCGCAGAACGCGGAAACCGTCGATTTCGTCCTTCGGCGCGCCTTTGGACGGACCTTGCTTCTTTTCCAGGAAGTCGAGGAGCGCCTCGGCGCACTTGGTTTCCTGCGCCTTGTTCAGAAGGGGCTGCATCGGCATCGGCCCAGGCAGCGCGAGCAGGGTCCGCAGGCCGCGCAGAGCGTAGAAGCGGACGCCGTCGGTTTGCGTTTTGTCCGCGAGCACCTCGACGAGCGTATCGGCGAGTTGGGCCTGGCCGAGCTTGCCGACCTCCGCCAAGATGCGGGCGTTGAAGAGCTTGTGAATGGGTTTGGCCTTCTCGAACTGGATCACTTCCAGCGCGTGCAGGCGCAGCTTGTCGCGGAAAACGTCGGAGGCGGCCTGCGTGCCCGGTTTGCCCTTCTCCAGATAATTTAAGTCGCCTTCAAAGTCCCGGAAGGCCCTTTCGATCGTCGGGCGGTTGGCTTTTTCCTCGCGGACCTCGAGCCGATCGAGATAAACCCGATAGGTCATGTAGCGGGCTTCCAAGTCGAGCGCTTCGTCGTGCGTCTTGTCGCCGGCATCGAAGGCGGTAGTGCCCTTGAGCAGTTGGCCGGCGAGGATGCGGCGCTTGCGGTAGGCATCTTCCAATTCGTTCATGCCGCCGTTGAGCGTTTGCGCCCACGCCGCGCCCCACGGAGCCAGCGCTACCGCGCTCATCACAAGACCGAAAACGAGACGTACTCGAAATGTGTGCGAAACCATCGGCAACCACCCCTCCGATTGCGGAGTTCGGATTGTGGATTGAAGAGTTGAGCGCCGCCCTCGCGGCGGTGTTTGTTGACCTTGGCAATCCGACATCCACAATGGGCAATTAAAACAGTCCAACGCGGTCCCTGTCAACCGCCGGGCGATTGTAGGTCAGGCTTTCCAGCCTGACTTGCGGAGTGTCAGGCTGGAAAGCCTGACCTACAGAGAAAACCCGCGGCGCGGCTCCGCGTTGGCGCTACTTGCGCGAGCCGGCCGCGGCATGACGGCGGCAGGCGAGGTGGAGATTGCGCTGCTCGACGGGTGTTAGATAGCTGAACGGAGCGGCCTCCTCGGCAGCGCGGAGCCAGCGCAGCGCCGGCTGGCGCTGACCGAGGCGCGACCAGACTTCGTGCAGATACCAGCACGGCCGCGCCTCGTCCGGCCGCTCGCGGCGCGCCTGCACCAACTCGCCGGCGGCCTGACACAACAGCCCCTCGCTGGACAGCCGATCGTCCTCCTCGTCGCCCAGCTCGGCGCGCTGGCGGGCCAGCCAGTACAGGCCGATGCCCCGGTGAAGGTGCCGCGCGTATTCGTCCTCGATGGCCGCGGCGATCTCCATCAGCTGACTTTGGCAATGGACCATGTGCTGCTGGGACAACTCTTCATGGTCCTGGATGTCCGCCTCGAAGCGCTCAAGCTGATCGCGCGCTTCGCCGAGTCGATCCAGACGCCGCAGCAGTTCCGCGTACTGGCGGCGCACCGCGAAATGATCCGGCTGCGCTTCCAGATAGCGCTCAAGCTGGCCGGCGGCCTGCTCGTCCTCCCCTTGGGCGAGGTAGGCGGCGGCCAGGCTCAGATGGTTGCACACGAGGGCGGCATTCTGTTCCAGGCTCGCGCGAAACGAGGCGATGGCCTGCTCGGTGCGGCCTTCGAGCATGGCCTGCTGTCCTTTCTTCCAGTTCGCCAGGGCCGCCGATTCGTTCTCCTTGTCCTCCGCAGGCGCGGACAGGTTGAGGGGAGCGGGCGGCTCGGCCGTCTGGGGAGATTGGGCCGGAAGAAGCAGCATCAGGATGATCCAGGAAGGAAGGGTCATCGGCGGGATCTCCAGGAAAGATAAAAGCGGGGTGAGTATGCTCCCACCTTATCGCCCATCCGCCGGTGCCGGATTGATCGAAAATAACGAAGATGAGGGCGCGGCGTGGTCGCCGGTCGGCAAGGACATCGGGTGAGGATGGATAGGCTGACCTTGACGGCGTGGCCCTAGGAATCTCCGCCCGTGACGTTCGACCAAAATTGTCCCAGCCAGGTCGTGTCGAACGGATCTTCCCGGCGATACATCAGCATGAACGTCCAGTTGACGAGAAGGACAATGCAGCCGGCGCAGACCAGCGCACGCCACAGCCAGGACGGAATGACGACATCAATGCGCCGGCCGGTGCCGACCTCGATGATCCATTTGACGGCCAGCAGGACGGCCAGCACCAGCACCGGCCCGGCCAGCGGATTGAAATCCAGAGAATCCAACGGTTGACCGCGCAGGCACAGGGCCACGCCGCGCGTCATGCCGCACATCGGGCAGGGCAGGCCGAAGGCGTTGCGCATCAGACAAAGCCTCGGACCCGGCCGCGTCAGCGGGTTCCACACGGAAAGGATGCCCACGCCCAGGGCGATGAATCCGGCGGCTTTCAAGCGAAAGCGTCGCTGCGAAGGATGCTGGAACGGCTGGCGTTCAATGCGGAAAATCATGGCGTCGTGAGCCAGGTCTGGTTGAGGGTTTCCTGGTAGATCATAGCAAGGAACGGAAGCGCGACGAACAGGCACGGATTGAGAAAGAACACGGCCTGCCGCAACGCCGCCGTTTCCGGCACGCCGGCCAGCGTCTGCGTCCGACGAATCAGGTCGGGCAGCTGGAAGACGACCACGTACACGGCGTAGGGCGGAAAGATGAGCATCAAACTCAGTTCGGTGCGTGGGTTGACGTCCTTTCGGCCGGTGTACTCGCCGCACTCGCGCAGGACGCGCGAGGTCCAGTAAAGAAAGTAGACTCCGCCGGTCAGATACGACAGCAGCAGCACGCCGAACGGATGGCGCACTCGGCCGAGCGTCCGTCCCACCGCGTCCGCCGGCCGCGCCACCCCCTTGGCGCGGTAGGCGCCGCAAATCTTGTACGCGTAGATCAATCCGAAAATGCCGCCGGTGACGATGGTCAAGACGAGGACCGCGACGGGGTGCATGTTCGCCCAGTCGAACGGCACGGCCGGCTTGCGGGTTTTGCGTCCCTCCGCCGCCTTGGCGGAGGCGGGCGGCACGACGGCCGAATCGCCGATGCTCTTGCCGGAGGGAAACAGTCCCTTGATGTCCCGAGCGGGCACCCAGTCGAGCATACCGTCCTGCCAGACGAGATCGGTCGGCTTGAGTTGCCCGGAGACCGCCAGTTGCTTGAGCTGGGCGGCGGCGACCGGCGCGGCGGCTTGCTGGCCGTTGAGCGTGTAATGCCATTCATTCGCCATGGGAAATCCGCCGGCCCCGGTGGTGTCACGCGGGAGTTGGAAAGCCGCATTTTCTTTGAAAGATCTTTCTCCTTCCCCGATACTTACCGGAAGAGGGATTAAGGCGCGGCCGACTTGATGAAGGAAGTCTCAGGACCGTGAGGCGAGACATCTCGGCGTCCGTCCACGGTCCTCTGCATTGTATCGCGGCCGGTCCCGGCCGGCGAGCGCGGGTCCACCCTTGGCTGTTTGCCTCCGTCGCGGGACATCCCCGCGGCGCGTTTGGTCGGCACGAATGAGATTTTTTACTTGAATTGTCCTTGGATCGCGGTTATTCCTAAAGATGTCTTAACTTGTTAATCGGTAGGTCACTCTCATTCGACGCCCTCCAGATCGAGTGCGTTCCGCGCGAGAAAAAATGGTATTTCGGATCGTGAAAGTGCTCAAGGATTGGGCGGATGGTTCAAGAGAAGACAATGAGGCGTTTCCTGCTCGCGGCCCTCGGCCTCGGTTTGCTGGGACTGGCTGGGCTGCAATTGAGTTGCCAGCGGACGGATTCCTCCGCGGGTGAAACCGAAGCTGCCGCGGCCCCCCCCTGGTTCGAGGACGTCACCGAAAAGCTGGGGCTGGACTTCGTTCACGATGCCGGCCCCGTCGGTACTTATTTCATGCCCCAACAAGTCGGTTCGGGGGCCGCCCTGTTCGATTTCAACAAAGACGGCCGACTCGACCTCCTCCTGCTCCAGAACGGTGGGCCGAAATCCTCCTCAACCAATCGACTGTTTCGGCAAACGCGCGACGGCCGGTTCGAGGACGTCAGCAAAGGCTCCGGTCTGGACATCGCCGGCCACAATATGGGTGTGGCGATCGGCGACGTCAACAATGACGCGTGGCCCGACGTGCTCATCACCCAGTACACCGGCGTCAAACTGTTCCTCAACAACGGCGACGGCACCTTCACCGAGGTCGCCGAACCGGCCGGACTCCGCAACCCCAGCTGGGGAACGTCCGCCGCCTTCTTCGACTATGACCGTGACGGCTGGCTGGACTTGATCGTGGTGAATTACGTCGATTACGATCCGACTTGGCCGTGCAAGGGCCCCTACGGGAAACGCGACTACTGCGCGCCCAAGACGTTCCACGGACGGGTCAGCCGATTGCTCCATAACCGGGGAAGCACGGCGCCGGCGACGCCGGGCGCCGGCATGGGTTCTTGGAAAGGGTTCGCGGACGTTACGGAACCGTCCGGATTGGGTCGGGTTCCAGGTCCGGGGTTGGGTGTCGCGTGCGCCGATTTCGACGGCGACGGCTGGCTGGACATCTTCGTGGCCAACGACGGCAAGCCCAATCATTTGTGGATCAACCAGAAAAACGGGACGTTCAAGGAGGAAGCGGTGTTGCGCGGCCTGGCCTACAACGGCATGGGACAGGCCCAGGCCGGTATGGGCATCGCCCTGGGAGACGTGGACGGCGACGGCTTGCTCGACCTGTTCGTCACCCATCTGACCGAAGAGGGCAACACCCTTTGGCGGCAAGGGCCGGTTGGTCTGTATCGGGATGAATCGGCGCCGGCGGGGTTCATGAAACCGGGCGCGCGGGGGACGGGATTCGGCACCCTGCTGGCCGACTTCGATCAGGATGGCGCTCTCGATCTAGCCGTCGTCAACGGGCGCGTGTCGGCGATGGCGAAGGTGGACGATTGGTCGCTGGGGTCGTTCTGGAGTTGGTACGGCGATCGCAACCAGATCTTTCGCGGCGACGGCCGAGGACGGTTCGACAATCTTTCCCAACAAAACAAGGAGTTTTGCGGCCGGCTCAATGTGGCGCGCGGCCTGGTCCGCGGCGACATCGACGGGGACGGCGCCGTCGATCTGTTGGTGACGACCATCGGCGGTCGGGCGCGGCTGTTCAAGAACGTCGCCCCTGACCGCGGACACTGGCTGCAAGTCCGCGCCTTCGACCCCGCCTTGCGGCGCGACGCCCTGGGCGCCCTGGTGCGCGTCTGGGCCGGAGGAAAGACGCGAATTTGCTCCCTGCATCCGGCGGAGAGCTATCTTTGCAGCAGCGAGCCTTGCGCCCATTTCGGGCTGGGCCAGGCGGAGCGCGTGGACCAGATCGAGATCGTTTGGCCCGACGGACGCCTGGAAATCTTCAACGGACCGCGCCGAGACGGTTATGCTGCCGACCAGCGCCTCGAACTCCGTAAGGGGGAGGGAACCTCCCACGAGTAGGAGCGGCGTGGGGGAGGAATACAGTGACGGCTCATTATCCTTTAATCCCTGAATGCGATAATGCAGCCAATCGTGAAAACGTCTCTAACCGAATGGGCGGATGCGCACTTTTTCTTACGTAAGTTCGCCCGGTAGTTCTCATTCAAAGGAGGTCTTTCATGGCCGCGATCGTCAACTTCGTCCGCAGAAGAGGGAAAGGGTTCACGCTCATTGAGTTGTTGGTGGTGATTGCCATCATCGCCATCCTGATTGGTCTGCTGCTGCCCGCCGTGCAGAAGGTGCGCGAGGCAGCCAACCGCATGACTTGCTCCAACAACCTCAAGCAGCTCGGCATCGCCGTCCACAATTTCAACGGCACCTACGGCGTGATGCCTCTGGCGGAGGGAAGCCCCAGGGGCGTTGGGAATCCCTATGGGAACGTGTCGAGTGCCGACAACACTTACGGCACCGTCTTCTTCTACCTGCTGCCGTATCTTGAGCAGAGCCCCTTGTATCAGCAGGCCGCCGGGAACTCCATGAATGTCGCTGGCGTGGTGGTCAAGACGTTCATTTGCCCAAGCGATCCGTCGGTGCAGAACGCGGGTACCTACGGTGGCTGCGGCGCCATGAACGGACTGAACATCCAGCGGGACGGCGCCGCCTCCAGCTGCTACGCGGCCAACGTCATGGTGTTCGAGCCCCGCGGCACCACCGGCATCTCGTCGCAGATTTCGGACGGCACGTCGAACACGGTGATGTTCGCCGAGCGCTTCAAGAACTGCTCGCCGTCCTCCGGCGGCTGCACCCTGCCGGCGTGGGCCTGGAACACCATTGTCAACGGCGGCGATTGCTGGTCCAGTCCCACCTTCGGGGCGCAGCAAGACAACATTGGGCAGATGAATTGCGGCGGGGCCGAAACCAACTACGGCGGGGTCGGCTTCCAGGGCGGCCCGTCGGCCACGCAGTGCAACTGGTACGTGACCCAAGGGGGCCACACCGGAACCATGGTCGTCGGCTTGGGCGACGGCAGCGTCCGGAACGTAGCCAACGGCATGTCCGTGACCACCTGGGTTTTCGCTTGCACTCCGAGCGGCGGCGAGACGCTGGGGTCGGATTGGTGAGTTGCTTGGAGCTTCCGGCGCTAAGCCTCGTCTCCTAGTCTCCGCGTGAACTGGGAGCCTGCCTGTTGCTTTTTCCCTGGCCCGGTCCCGCCGCTCCCGGAGCGGCGGCGAACCGGGCCGGGGGTATCTTCTTGAAGAGGAACTTGATGAAACGTTTACTCTCCCCGAGGCTCGGTTGCCTCGTCGTTCTCGTCTGCGTTTTTGTCGTATCGGGCTGCGGCAAGAAGCTGCCGCCGATGGCGCCGATTTCCGGCAAGGTCACTGTCGATGGCCAACCGGTATCATCCGGTCAGGTGGTCTTCGTGCCCGACGTTAAGGTGGTCGGCGCCGACAAGCCGATCGAGCAGTCCACGGCCGGCCTGTCGGCGGGACAGATCGCCGACGGTGAATATAAGATCTCCACCTCCGGCAAGGACGGGGCGCCTGTGGGCAAATACAAGGTGATCGTGACGCCTTCGATGATGCCGACGGGAGATGCCAAGAAGATGCCGGCCTCCGGCTTCAACAAAGCCTACAGCGACCCCAACCAGACCCCCTTGAAGTTCGAGGTGGTCGCCAGCCCCGAGCCAGGGCGGTACGACCTGAAACTGAGAAAGTGACCCGCGAGGGACAACTATGGGCCGGTTCCGTCGGGGCCGCCCGCGCGGTCCCCGGCGGTCCAATCTCGGAATGTTTTACTCGTTCGGTTTGGGTGGCGTGTCCTTCGGATCGTCGCGCGGGCTGCCGGAGAGAAGGGCGAGGGCGTTCTTCTTCCACGCCGCGTTGGGCGGGGCCATCTCGACGGCCTGCTTGAGTTGGTCCTTCGCCTCCTCTTGTTGGGCGGTTTCGACCAACATCTCCCCCAGATAGAAGTGCAATTCGGCGTACTCGGGATTGCACCGGACGGCCCGACGCAGAGCGTCCAGGGCGCTCTCGCGCTGACCCAGGCGCTTCAGCGCCAACCCCAAGGACATGCAGGCGAGTCCATGATCGGGCTTCAAGTCGAGAGCTTGACGCGCGCTGTCCGCGGCCTGGCCATAGAGCGCGCGGGCGCGGTCGGGATCGCCCTCCCGCGCCGCCTGTTCCGCCTGGCCATACAAGACCAGGCTGAGATAATGGTGCCCCTGGACCTTGTTCGGAGCCAGACGCAGCGACTCCCGAAGCACGGCTTCCGCTCGTGCGTTGTCTCCCATCTGGCCGAGGATCTTTCCCAACGTCAAGCGGGGCAGATAATCGTCGGGGTATTCCTCTGCCATTGGCCGAAGCACCGCCGCCGCCTCCTGCAATCGGCCGGCTGCTTCGAGGGAATCAACCAGACGGTAACGGCTCTTTTTCTTGATCGCCCACCGGAGATATTCCGTAACGAACGGGTCTTCCCAGTCGCTGTCGTCAGGCAGACGGCTCGCTTGCGCGCGGTATTTCTCGGCTGCGGCCTCGTCGCCCAGGCGCAGACAGACGAGGGCGAGCTGGGTGCTGGCCTTCTTGCGGGCGAACGGACTGTTGACGCAGCGCAGCAAGTGAGATCGGCTGGTCTGCCAATCCTGCCGGGCCGAGGTGACCCGCGCCAGGCCGAAGTGGGCTCGCGCCATCTCCGGCTTGCGGGCCAGCACGCGGCGAAATTCTTCCTCGGATTCGTCCAACTGGCCCAGGCTCAGCAACGTCTCCGCTAAAAGCAACCGTGGAGCGTCGTTGTCGGGTTCCGTGGCCGTGCAGCGATCGACCGCTTGGCGCAAGTAGAGCAGCGCAACTTCTGTCCGGCCTTGGTTCAGCAAGACGCCTGCCTGACAGTAGGGCCAGCGAGGCTCGTTCGGGTCGAGGCGCTCCGCCTCGGCGAAGCAGGTCAAACTTTCGTCGTCCATCTCGTTGGCGAGGAACACCTGTCCCAAGGCCCCCCAGGTTGGCCCGGAGCGCGGATCTTTCAGCACGCGTTCGCGCGAGCGCTCGATGAATGCGGTGACCGTCGGTTCACTGTTGTCTTGGGGAACGGGGGGCGGAGTGGGCGGGGCGGCTGGGCGATGAGCGAACCATATCGCGGTCCCAGCCGCGATTGCGACCGTGAGCGTCGCCGCCAGCAGTAGAAGCCATCGCCGCCGAGAGACGCCCGGAGGCGGTGGATCTCCCGAAGTTGTCATGAGGTTCGGCCTCACGTTCGCGAAAGGAAGTCTGATTTGTCCAGGATAAAGCCTAGCGGGGGGAAGTCAAGGCAGCCACTTGCGGCTTAGCGAGTGGACGCGCTAAGCCGCAAGCGGCTGCCTTGAGCGGGCTACTTCTCCGCGCAGGACTGCAAGGCGAGCACGGCGAAGGCGGTGCCGGCGTTGGTGATGTAGTGGGCGCGGTCCGTGTTGAGCGAGCGCGTAAACCATCGCCCCGAGACGCGCTGGTTCGTCTCCAACCAGCGCACGCCGCGGCGAATCGACTCGTCTTTCGCCGCCGCGCCGGCCTGGCGCAGCACGTAGACGGTCAATCCGGTGCCGTACCCATCGCTCGGCGCCTTGGTGTCATTCTCGCGACCGTCGAAGCCCTCCCAATCGCCCAGCGACGGCAGGCTCCAACCGCCGTCGCCGCGCTGGGCGGCCAGCAGTTCCTTGACCGTCTGCCGGCGCTCGTCCGCCGTCATCAGCCCCTCAAGCTTCGCCGAGGCCCACAACAACCAAGTCTTGTGATGCAGGTTCGGCGCCGGCGTCTTGCGGAGATACTGCTTCAGCTTGTCGATCCCCTGCCGCGCGGCGTCGCTCCGCGCGTAACCGTCGGGAGCGAGTGAGACGCCCACGGCGGCGAGAACGGCCCCGAAATAATCGTCGTGTTCCAGCGGCGGCCAGGTGCATTTTTCCCACTCCCAGGCGCCGTCGGCCCGCTGCCGCGTCCATATGCGGTCGAGCGCCTTGCGCGTGAGGGGGTGCAGTTTGCCCGTCGTCCGGGCGTCGTTGGCGGCCAGGGCCACTGCTGTCACCACCACCTCCGAATCGTTCTTCGGTTTGGCCTTCCCTTCATCGTCCCAGTGCGCGACGCGATCCTCGAAGAAGCGGCGAACGATGGCCATTCCTTCCGAGGGTGAGTCTTTCAGCGCGGGCCGAGCGAGCAGGTAAGCGACATTGGTATGACAGGTGGCGCACTTGCGGTCCCGCGTCCAGTTGACCGACGCGGCGTCGAGAAAGCGCGCGCTGGCGGCCAGCGACAACGATTTCGCCAGCGGCTCGTCTGCTGAGTTCGGTTTCGGTTTCGGAAAGGGATCGGGCGTCTCGGCCCGTAGCGCGGCGGAGGACGCCAGGTAGGCCAACGCGATCAGACACACGGACGGCAGGAATCTTCTCATGATGGTTGTCCTTTCCGGGCGTCGCCTCTATCGTCAGGGCGGCGCCCATCAGGAGCGTACCATCTCGGCGGCGCGAGGGCGAGCGCCATTCGCACCGGTTACAATTTCGTTACGGTGCTCAACCGATGGCGGACAACGGCGTGCCCTTGAGGAACACGACGGCCAGAGGCGGCAGGGCGAGCGTGAGCGAATACGGTTGTCCGTGCCACGGCCGCGGCGCGGCCTCGACGCCGCCGAGGTTGCCGACGCCGCCGCCGCCGTAGATCGCGGCGTCGCTGTTGAGCATCTCCTGCCAGTAGCCGCCGAACGGCACGCCCACTTGATGCTCCAGCCGCGGCACCGGCGTGAAATTGCACAGCACGAGGATGTAGTCCGACGTGTTGACGCCCTTGCGCACGAAGCCGATGCAGCTGGCCGCCGCGTCGTTGCAGTCGATCCACTCGAAGCCCCGCTGCTTGCAGTCCTGTTCGTGCAGGGCCGGCTCCGTCCGGTACAGGCGGTTGAGGTCCGCCACCCACTTTTGCATTCCCGCGTGCAGAGGTTGTTCCAGCTGGTTCCAGTCGAGGCTCGACTCGTGGCTCCACTCGCTCTTTTGCCCAAACTCACCACCCATGAACAGCAGTTTCTTGCCCGGTTGGCCGAACATGTAGCCGAACAGCAGCCGCAGGTTGGCGAACTTCTGCCATTCGTCGCCCGGCATCCGCGCCAAGAGCGATCCTTTGCCGTGGACCACCTCATCGTGCGACAGCGGCAGAGCGTAGTTCTCCGTGAAGGCGTAGACCATGCGGAACAGCAGTTCGTTGTGATGATAGCGCCGGTGAATGGGATCGCGAGCCAGGTAGTGCAGCGTATCGTGCATCCAGCCCATGTCCCATTTTAGGCCGAAGCCTAGGCCGCCCTGATGCGTCGGCCGCGACACCATCGGCCAGGCCGTCGATTCCTCGGCGATGGTCTGGACGTCCGGATAATGACGATACACTTCCTCGTTGAGGCGGCGCAAAAAGTAAATCGCTCCCAGGTTCTCGTTGCCGCCGTAAATGTTCGGCACCCACTCGCCGGTCTTGCGCGAGTAATCGAGGTACAGCATCGAGGCGACGGCATCGACGCGCAGAGCGTCCACGTGAAAGCGGTCCAGCCAGAACAGGGCGCTGGAGATGAGGAAACTGCGCACCTCGTGGCGGTCGTAGTTGAAAATCAGACTATTCCAGTCGGGGTGATAGCCGAGCTGCGGGTTGGCGTGCTCGAACAGGTGCGTACCGTCGAAGAAACCCAGACCGTGTTCGTCGCTGGGGAAGTGCGATGGCACCCAATCGAGGATCACGCCGATGCCGCGCTGATGCAGATAGTCGATGAGGCCCATCAAGTCTTGCGGCACGCCATAGCGGCTCGTCGGCGCGAAAAAGCCGGTCGTTTGGTAGCCCCACGAGCCGTAGAACGGATGTTCCGTCAGCGGCAGAAACTCGACGTGCGTGAATCCCATCTCCTGCACGTAGTCGGCCAGCCGTGGGCCGATCTCGCGGTACATCAGGGAACGATCGCCCTCCTCCCGCACGCGCATCCACGAGCCGAGGTGAAGCTCGTAAATCGACATCGGCGCCGTCAGGCTGTTGTGGTGGCGACGCTGGTCCATCCACGCCTGATCGCGCCAGTGGTAATCGAGATCCCAGACGATCGAGGCGGTGCGCGGCGGCACCTCCTGATAGAAGGAGAACGGGTCGGCCTTATCGACCTGATAGTCGTGATAGTGCGAGACGATGTGATACTTGTAGGCGGTGCCGGCCGGGATACCGGGCAGGAAGCCGCTCCAGATGCCGGATTGGCCGCGCGGCTGCAAGCGGTTCTTTCCCTTGGTCCAGCCGTTGAAATCGCCGATGACGGAAACCTGCTCGGCGGCCGGCGCCCACACGGCGAAGTGCGTGCCGCTGATGCCGTGGCGCGTGCAGGGGTGAGCGCCGAGTTTGCGATACAACCGGAAATGGTTGCCTTCGTTGAACAGGTACAGATCCTGTTCGGTCAGCAGCGTCTCGCCGTGGAGTACCAGCGCGGCCGGTACGTGCAACTTCTCGATCATGGGTGCTTCTCGGTGATGGCTGGTTAATGGCGAACGGCCGGCGTCAGCCGGCTGGTTTTTGGCACAACCAGCCGGCTGACGCCGGCCGTTCGCTATTTCTTCGTCCGAGAGCGCCTTATGGGTTTAGCGGCCGGCCGGTACGGAGATCGCTTCGCCGCGTGGCCGGTCGGCAAGACCGATAGAAAAGTGACGACGCCGCGCCGGCACGAGCTGCAAGCTGGTCAGGTCGCCGGAATCGACCGGCAGCAGGAAACGGCGCGCGATGTGATCGGCGAGATCGCGTCCGGTGCGCAGACCTTCTTGATTGTCGAACTCGTAGTGAATGCCTCCGTAGATGCGACTGCGGCCGGCCTCCTCGGCGGCGGCCCAGAAGCCGGCGTAGCTTCGGGTGACGCCGGGCGTACCCTCGGAGCCGATGCGGAAGCGAATGGCGTCGGTGCCGAAGAAGCGGGCCAGGGCCGTCGCGGCGGCGCCGCTGAACGTGCTGTGGCCGGACGGATACGACGGAAACGGCGGAGTCGTCAGCAGGCTGTTCCAATCGCGCTGGGGCGTGGTGTCCGCGTTCTCGTCGCGGTCGGCCTCGCGGATGGCGGTGATCGGCCGCCAATACTTGAAGCCGAACTTGCCCTCCCAGCACAGGATGGCGGCGTCGGCCATGCTGATGTTGAGCAGGGCGAACAAGCGGGCGTTGTCGGCCGGCGTCAGCCGCTGCTGCCGCGCCACGGTCTGGGCGATGCGGTTCCAGTGGCCCGGCGGAGTCACGCTGCCGCTGCCGTCGTCCCAGAACCAGGCGATGACCGTTTGATCCGCCGTCCGAGTGCGGCTGTCGCGTTCGCCAAGCGCCTGAACCTCAAGGAACGCCTCCGTGTAGGCGTCGGTGCTGAGTCCAGGGGGCGCGGCCGGCATAAAGCGATCGGTGCCGGGGATGGCGAACGGCGTGAGGTAGCGCCACTGCGGCAGAAGGGCGGCCTTGTGTCCGGGCGGCGTCGGCCGCCACAGGCCCGGCGTGCTGCTCGGCGTGTAACGCACCTGGCGGCGCGAACCGTCGTCGGCGCGCCAGGCGAGGATCTGTTCCGCCACCTGTTGCCCCAGCGTGACGCCGCGTTCCTTGGCCTGGCCTTCCGGCACGCTTTCCAGCGAGGCGTCTAGGGCGGCGTCGAACGCTTCGACCTGGCGCGGATGCAGTTCGACCAGCATGCGATGGGCGGCGATGGCGGCCGCGACATCGGCGGAAACCTCTCCCTCCGGCTGAACGCGAACGCGATAGGCGCGATGCGTACGATGGATGGCGTTCATCGCGTCGTACATGGCGGCGTGAACGATCGCCAGGTGGCGCGCGGCCTGCGGCGGCGGCGTGCGGTCCGCCTTGATCGCCGCGAGGATGACCTCATTCCAGTGCAGCACCACATCCGATGTAGAAGCATTCACTGACGCCGGCCTGTCCGCGACGCGCACCTGCGGCGCGGGCGCGCGTCCGCCCTGCGGGATGGGAACCAGCCGCTCTCCCGGAGCAGGCTCCGGCAAATCCTGAGCGGCGCTGTTCGTGGTCGCGAGCATCGTCGTCACCAACACGAAACTGTACATGGCTGGACTCCGGCTCGGTCAACGGCAAATGGGGAAGAGAACTCCATACACGGAAGCATAATTCCGCCGAACTTGCGTCCTGTTCCGATTGGCGCTCCTTTTTCTGTTTTAAGTCACGGCCCGCGTCCGCACCAGTCACAACGGTGGTACGAAAGCGAGGAAATTGCTTGCCGGATCGCTCTGTGCCGTTTGCATATTCTTTACAGGATGTGCGGGATCGGCCGACAAGGTAACTCGGCGGGGCATCCGACGAATGACACGACGGTATCGGTTACAGGACTTGTGCGGATTGCATTGAGGGCGGGGTTTTTCGCGATCGCATTTTCCCCCTTGGCGGCTGACTGGAATATAATGATGAACGATAATTGAGGGCAGGAGGGCCGGGCCGGAACCCCGGCACATCCGCCAAAAGGAGCAGAGAAGATGCGGCGATTACTGCTGGTGAGCCTGCTGTTGCTGACGGGATGCACGGGCCTGCAGGGGCCGCGCAGACGGGACGTGAATCCGCAGCGCGTCGATCCGCCCTCCCTGCCGCTCGCGGAGCAGGAAGCGCGGACGCGCGATCGCACGTCCTATCAGGAAGCCCGACCCTACTGGGTTGGTCCGCGGACGTATCAGGAAATCCCCGATCAGCAGTGGGGCGCTCCCAGCCATTGAGTTACTCAAGCGCTCGGGGCTTGCCCACGTTCGACTCGTCGAGGTGCATCATGAAACGCGTCCTGCTCCCTGGAATGGCTCTGCTCCTGGCCGGCTGCGTCGCGCCGCCGGAGCGCGTGCCGCTGCAACCGCTGCCGGAAAACGGCCAAGTGCTGCCCTATCCCGAACTGCTGACCCGCGTCCGCGCCCAGGCCAGCGCCGCGAACGAAGCGTTCTACGTCAACCGCTGGACCGACCTGGAAGACCTGGCCAAGGGAATCGAGCAGACAGCCCGCTTCCTGGCCAAGGCGCAAGAAGTTCCCGCCAAGAACAAGGACATCCTCAAGGAAGTGACCGACGATCTCGGCAAGAATGCCCGCAAGCTCAAGGCGGCGGCGGCCGCCCAGATCGCCAAGGACGGCAACGAGTCCCAGAACGTCAAGGACGCCACCGACGCGCTGCAACAAATCACCCTGAAAGTCCGTATGCTGCGCCTGACCGACTGATAAACCGGGAGCGAAAGCCGCTTGCGGCTTAGCGGGTTCTAACGCTAAGCCGCAAGCGGCCCCGGGTGGAGATCCCGCATGGAACCGATTTACCCGTTCTGGTTCAAGCAGCGCCAATGCAAGGCGGAACCGGCCGGCGATAACAACACACTGAAAGTGTCCGGTCCCAATCTCGGCGAGGCGTTCCTCGGCATCCACCGCGACGAAAACAACCGCTGGCGCGCCGCCATGCGTCAGACCGCCGATGGTCCCGAAGTCGCCGCCACCGAACCGGAGTTCGACAATCCGACCGACGCCTGGGAAGCGGCCTTCGAGCTGTTTCGGACGAACGTCATCGTGTAAGACGGCAATGGACTCGGCGAATCATTCGGCCCTTTTGGACCGCTGGACGCGACTCTTGACCGCGCTGAACTGCCCCGCCGGCGCGATCGTACCCGCCTTCACCGATCTCCGCGAACACTACTCCGCCGCCCAGCGCCATTATCACACGCTCGACCACATCCGCGCCGTGCTGGACACGATCCGGGCGCTGGGCGGCACCGAGGCGATGCCGTCGCTACTCTTGGCGGTGTGGTTCCACGATGTCATTTACGACAGCCGGGCGCACGACAACGAAGAGAAAAGCGCCGCCCACGCTCGACGGATTCTGCAACAACTGGGAGTTTCGGAGGCGATCCTAAGCGAAACCGAGCGCCTGATCTTGCTGACGACAACGCACTCACCGGCACCGGGCGATGCTCCCGGCGCGATCCTGGCGGATGCCGACCTCGCCATCCTGGGTGCGCCGGAGACGGAGTACGACATGTACGCGCAAGCGATTCGGCGGGAATATGCGTGGGTTCCTGAAGCGAGGTATCGAGAAGGCCGTCGTGCGGTGCTGGAACATTTCCTGCGACGGCCGCGCATCTACGCCACGGCAGAAATGTTCACACGAGCGGAGACGGCAGCGCGAAACAACATCCGGCGAGAGGTCGCGGCGCTGGGGTAAGCACCGCTTCGTTTGGGAGGGATTTCAATACCAGCCCGCAGCGCCAGCAGGGGGAACCCTTGCTGGCGCTGCGGGCTGGTGGAATAAAGCGGTCACTTCTTTTTGGTTTCGGCGGGTTTGTCCTTCACCTCGGTCGGCTGCTCCTTGGTCGTACCGCCCGCTTGCAGTTCCTTGAGCCGCTTTTTCTGACCGTCCGTCAGAACGCCTTCCAGTTCCTTCTTTTCCTTGTCTTTCAATTCCGCGATCTGCTTCTGCAGATCCTCGATCTTCACGGCATAGGAAGCGCGCACTTTATAGATATTTTTCTTCTGTTGATCCGTTAATCCCAGCTGCTTGTAGTAACGCGGCAGCTGGGCCTTGACGATGATCGGCTCTTTATCCGGCTTCTTGTCCTGGCCCAGCAGAAGCCCACTCGATAGCGCCGCAATCACGAGCATCGACAACACGAACCGCAGGCGATACATCACGTGCCTCCCTTGAAAGTGGTGTGAGATACAAAAACTGGCCTGAAGGGGAGGTATAAACCGCTCCCACAGGGATCGCAATACAAAAATGGTAGAAAATCTCATTTTTTCCACATGCCCGCCACACGCTCCCTTCGGGTCGGGGTGAAACGAATCGTGTTGCCTGTCGGATTCTCCTCCCCGATAATCAACTCCATCTCCACGGGAGGATGTCTCATGTCGCCGACGCCGCTCCCCCGTCCGCGCCTCTGTCCGCGATTGCTCGCGACCATTGTGCTGTTGACCTGCGCCGCGCCTGCCGGCGCCGATCCCCTGCCGCCGACGAAGGAAGAGCAAATCCGGATCGACCAGGCCATCGACAAGGGCGTGGAGTTCCTCAAGGGCGCCCAGAGTGAGCGGGGGGATTTCAAATGGCGAATGTACCGCGACGGTCGCTTCCTGGCCGCGCAGTGCGCCCTGCCGGCGTACGCCCTGCTGGAAGCCGGCGTGCCGGCCGACGATCCCGCGATTCAGAAAGCCGCCGATTTCGTCCGGGCGAAGGTGCCGCCCAGCGATTACACCTACGAGCTGTCGCTGACCCTCCTCTTCCTCGACCGCCTCGGCAATCCGCGCGACAAGAAGTTGATCCAAACGCTGGCGCTTCGCCTGATCGCCGGGCAGCATCACACCGGAGGATGGAGCTATCGCTGCCCCATCCTAACCGAGAGAGGCGAACAGGATTTGCTCGACGCGCTCGGACGGCTGAGCAAGGAGATGCGGGACGGGAAAAAGACGAGAGAGCAAGCCCTGGCGGGGATGGCGGCGCCGCCGCTCCTGCAAGCGTTGCCGGCCTTCCGCGCCGGCAACGCCCTGATCGGACGCGAGCCGCCGGAGAACGCGCACACCATCGCCGAATCGGCGGAGCGCGTGTCGCTGGTCGGCCGCACCGACAATTCCAATACCCAGTTCGCCCTGCTCGGCTTGTGGGCGGCGCAGCGGCACGGCGTGCCGGTGGAACCGCCCTTCGAGATCCTGGTCGAGCGCTTCGAGCGCTCGCAGGGGTATCCCTCCGGCATGTGGTGGTACACGCTGGATGCGGAGGCCGGCTCGCGCTCCATGATTTGCGTCGGCCTCATGGCCCTAGCGGTCGGGCGCGGCCTCAAGATGCCGACAGCGGGCGCGGCCCTCGGAGCCAAGAAAGACGTTCACGTGCTCAAGGGACTGGCCGCTCTGAGCCGGCGCGTCGGCAAACCGGCGGGGCGGATGGACGGGCCGATTCCCTTTCACGATCTGTACTTCCTGTGGTCGCTGGAGCGAGTGGCGATGCTCTACGACCTGCCGGCCGTCGGCGACAAGGACTGGTATCGCTGGGGGGCCGAATCGCTGGTGGCGAACCAGAACAAGGGCGGCTTCTGGACGGGAGCGTCGCCCAACCCGGAATGGGGCGGCAAACGCAATTACGACTACCGGGCGTCGATGAGCACGGCGTTCGCCCTGCTGTTCCTCAAACGCGCGCACCCCATGAAGGATCTGACGGCGAAATTGCCCTTCACCGCCAGGGAGTTGAACGACGGAATCGCCGCTCTGCGGCCGGACGATAAGTTTCCGCCGCGCCCCGTCGCCTCCCCAAGTCCAAGCCGCAACCGCCAACCCGGAGCGGTTCCGATGCCAAAATAAAAATGCGAACCGATTGACATCGGACTCATCCTGACTTATGCTTCACCAAGAGCAATATCCTACCCCCTCCGCCCTCCCCTCGCGAACAGGATCCTTGCTTCTCCCGGTTGTTCGTCTTCTCCCCTCCCATTCGCGCTCCCCCTCACGCGGATGAATTGATCTGCACTGGAGATGCCGCCGGCGCGCGGGCCGGCCCACCCTTGCGCGAGGGAGCAATTCCGTGAGACCTACTCGTTTGGGGAAAGGGCGACGGCTCGGCGCGTCTCTCGTCGAGTTCGCCTTCGTGGCGCCCATATTGTTCTTGATGGTGCTGGCGATGATTGAACTCGGCCGCGCCTGCATGGTGAAGGAACTGCTCACCGAGGCGGCGCGGCAGGCCTGCCGTCAGAGCGTCCTCGAAGGCACCAGCGCCACGACCGTCCAGAACACCGCCACCACTTACCTGACCAGCGTCGGCATCAACGGCGAAACCGCCGCCATCACCGTCAACGATCAGCCGCTCGGTTCGACGAACCTGTCAACCGTGCCGGCGTACACGGAGATCACCGTCGTGGTCTCGGTGCCGGCCAGCAGCGTCACCTGGGTGCCGACGTTGTTCGTCAGCGGCACTCTTTCCGGCCAATACACCATGCGGCGCGAATAGGTTGGATAAATCCACGGAGGACATCATGCGTGCCTTGCTTCGCCATCCTCGTCGTTGTGCCGGCGGCCGCTCCGCCGCCGTCACCGTGGAAATGGCCGTCCTGATTCCGGTGCTGATGACCATGATGCTCGGCATGTTCGAGCTGAGCCGCGGCATGATGGTCAAGCAAGCCCTGACCGGGGCGGCGCGGAAAGGCTGCCGCACCGGCATCATTCACCAGTACGGCAACAACGACATCACCAACGATGTCACCAACGTCATGCAAGATAACGGCTTCGACACCAGCCGCTTCAATCCGCCGACGATCGGGTCCATCACCATCATCGTGACCGACGCGAGCGGCAACACGCTCTCGGACGCCCTGGACGCGCCTCCGGGCAGCACCGTCTCGGTGCAGGTCAGTATTCCCGTCTCGTCGATTGCCTGGGTTTCGAGCATGTTTCTGACCGGCAACATGCTCGAATCGGACCAGATCGTCATGATGAAACAGTGAGGCGCAACCACTTGACCGGCACAGGAGCCTTTTATGAAACCGATCCGCAACAAGCACGGGAAACGGCGGGCGTCCGTCACGCCGCTGGCCGCCCTGTTATTGGTGGTGCTGGTGGGAATGCTGGCATTTTCCATTGATCTGGGCTACGTCGTCGCCGTCCGCGGCGAACTGCAAAACACGGCCGACGCCGCCGCCCTGGCCGGCGCCCAACAATTGCAGACTCTATACGTCTCTTATTACTCTCCGGGGCAAACGCAGCAGCAAGCGTACTATCAAACGGCGACAACCAACACGGCCGGACCCAACGGCGAGACGACACCGATCTCCGCCGTGCAGAAGTTCGCCGCCTACAATCAAGCCGGCGGCGTTTACATTACTGTTCCCACTTCCGACATCTCCTTCAGTTACTATGACGGCGTCAACGCGCCGATCGCGGCGTCGTATCCCAATGTCTTCCCCAACACGGTCACGGTCGTCACGCGCCGCGACAGCACGGCCAACACGCCGCTGGGGTTGTTTTTCTCCCGCGTGTTCGGTTGGAGCAGCATCGATCTGACGGCGACGGCCAGCGCCACCATTTACAGCGGCGACGGTGGTAATTCCACTACCGGACTCGGCTTGCAAAACGTCTCCAGCAGCAGCAGCACCGGCTACGTCAGCCCACACATTCTGCCGGTCGCCCTGGACGTGAACGTCTGGCAAAAATTTTTCACCACCGGTCAGTCACCCGACGGAACCATCCACACGGCGTCGAACGGCAACCCGCAACTGCAAGTCTATCCCACCACCACGAATACGCCTGGCAGTTTCGGCCTGATCGACGTGGGCGTGCCTTCCAACAACGCGCCCGCGTTCCGCAACTGGATCGACGACGGCCAGACGCCCAACGACATTTCGTATTTGATGAACAACAATCTGGTGCCTGTCGCGCCGGCCGCCCCCGAACCCTGGAAGGTTGGGCCGGGTTTGAAGTCCACGCTCTTGACGAATTTCCAGGACCAGATGGGCAAGTCCAACCTCATCCCGCTGTTCGCGCCGTCGAACATGGGCAGCAACGGCTGGGGCAGCAGCGGTTACGTGGCGGCCACCGGGACCGGCCAGAATGCCACCTACGCCGTCGTCGGTTTCGTGGGCGTGAAGATCTCGGAGGCCACGGGCAGCGGCAACAACATGAACATCTCCATTCAGCCGTCGTCCATCGTCGATCCGACCCTGACGGTCCCCAACGCCCAGCCGGCGCTGAATCCGGCGGCCTACACGACCTCCTACACGGGTGGGATGCAATCGTCGAGCGGCGGGGCCGTCGCGACCACCGGCAGCGGCAAGCTGTCGATTTACAATCAAACCTCCACCAACCCCACGAACGTGACGGCGACCAGCACCTTCGGACTGCCGCCGACGACGTTCGTGTCCGCGAAATTGACCAAATGACCGCGCGGCGGCGAGGCCGTCGCCGCGCCATGTCCTCATGAGTTTTTTGTCGGGGCCGGCAGCGTAAACGACAGAGGCTTCCTCGTCGCTTACGCTGCCGGCCCCGAGGCGTTTTGTCCGTTCTTCCAAAACCTGTCCGCTTCCCCGCCGGGAGCGCCTCCGCTTCTCTCCTCTCATAAATTAGAGGACATGGATAAATTCTGAATAATTTTTCTTGACATACTTCGGTCCAATAACTGAAAATCCACTCATCAATGAGGAAGTCTTAGGCTCCGACTCGCAGCGCTGGGGGAGCCTGGCGGAAGGAATCGCCCCTCGAAAGGCGTTTGAAACGACGGGATCGTTTTTTCATCCTCATCTTTTGTTTAGGAGTACAGACATGCTGCGTCGAACTCGTCCTGTGGTCCGAACCGCGCCGGGCGGATTTACCCTGATCGAGCTTTTGGTGGTGATCGCCATCATCGCCATCCTGAT
>DATBGU010000336.1:0-6780 GCA_036557825.1 Gemmataceae bacterium | reverse complement strand
TCGTGCGTGCTGTCGTCCTTGGCGTCCCACGAGGCCAGGGCGTTGGCGGCCAGGGCGAGGATGTAGGCGTTCTCCTCTCCCTTGACGTGGTCGCGGATGTACTCGATGGACGGCTTCAGCTCCGCGCCCTTCAAGCCGCTGTCCAGCAGCGACCAGACGACGTAGCTGGTCAGCAACATTTTGGGATTGCCCATGCCGGCGATGGTTTCGCCGTGCGTCATGCCGATGTTCGACCAGGTGCCGTCCTTGTCGCGCTTGCTCATCAGCCACTTCTGGGTACGGTCGATGACGCCGCGGTCGATGGGATAGACTTTCGACATGTCGTTGAACTCCTGCAAGCCGTAGGCGCTCAGCCAGATCAGGGGTTCGCCGTTGCCCCACCAGTCGAAGCCGCCGCCGGGGCGCTCGAAGGTGAGCAGTTTCTGGTAGCCGATGTTGAGGTAGTTTTCCGCTTTCATCAGGATCTCGGGAGAGGCCACACGGGCCTTCTTGACGTAATCCACGACCAAAATGTTCGGATAGGCCGAGGATGACGTTTGCTCCATTCAGCCACCCGGAAGGCGCAACATGCCTTCCGTCCCTTCCATCACCTGGCTGAAGACTCCGGGATAGATCTTGACGAACAGCTTCGAGGCGTCCGCGATGGCGTTGTCCGGGATGGTGACAGTCTGCGACACCGTGCCGGACAGGCGATCGGAGACAACTTGCTCGAACTTCTTGCCGTCGGGCATCACGTCGATGCCGCGCTTGACGGCGTCGGACATCTTCGTGCCGCTGGCCTTGACGGTCAGCGGGAAATGGCCGATCTTCTTGGCGCGGATGCGGAACTTGACGGACGTGACTTCGTTGGCCTTCAAGTCGATGGAACGCGACAGGCCGAGTCCGTCCACCAGCTCGAACCACGGTTCGGGCTGCAAATCCAGTTTGACCGTTTGCGGACCTTTGAGGTAGTTGTAAACGGCAACCGGGAAGGCGACTTCGTCGTTCTGGGTCAGAGCGATGGGCAGGTCCAGATCGACGAAGAAGTCCTGGAAGACGCGCAGCGGTTTGGTCGCGCCGCCGAGCAGACCGTGGCGCGACGACGCCGAGGCGGTCAGTCTCCACGTCGTGATCGAGTCGGCGAAATCGAGCGCCAGCGTGGCCCGGCCCTGTTCATCGGTAATGAGGGCGGGCTGCCACAGCAGCGTTTCGGGGAAATATTCGCGCAATCGCGGCGGCGCAGGGCCGCCGGTAGCCCCTCCTCCCTCGGCACCGGCCTTGGCGTCCGCCGGGGCCGCCTTGTCCTCCTTCAGGAGGAGGCGATCGCCGCCATTCTTCGCCCTGGGAATCGCCGCGCCCGGGGCGTTCATGGGCATCGGCGGGCCACCGGCTCCGCCGCGGCCACCGAAGCCGCCCTGGAATCCTCCCGGCATGGCGCCCAACTGGTGCATGGCATCGGTCGCCATGTTGAAGCGCTGGAGTCGATGGGCGAACTGCATTTGCCCGGCTTGACGCGCGCCGTTCATCCACCAGACTTGTGTCTGCTGCCACTTGTCGGGAGGAGGCAGCTTGACGTCGTCGGCCGTGCCGAACTTGCCGTCCGGCCCCGCGGAGACGAGATCGTACTGATCGAACTGGCTCCATCCGCCAATGTACTGGCGCGGTTTGTCGAGCTTGACCAGCTTGATGGAACGGTCCCAGGCGTCTTTGAGCGCTGCCTGGACTCCGTGCTGCTTGGCCGCCTCCGCAAGCGCCTCATCGGGGATGGTCCACTTGCCGTCCTTGAGCCATTTCGCCTGGCGCTGCTGGGCGTAGTTCGCCAGCGGCCCAACGAGTTGCAGCATTCGGCCGACGGTCGCCGACTTGCTGAACCGCTCGGGAGTGAAGTCCTTCTCCGCCTTCGCCACGACTTGCAGCGTCAGCTTGCTGCCGATCGGATCGGTCAAACGGTTGGCGTCGAGCATCTTGGCCTTCACGATCTCGTCGAGGAGGTTGGTGCGAAAGTCTCCATCCTTCGCCAGCACCGGCTTGCCGGACTGGGCGTAGGACCACAGCGCGCTGCCGATGGCGGCGATCTGCTCCTCCATCTTGCGCTGCCGCTGGGCGACCGGGTTGACGTCCCAGTGCGCCGGCGGCTTGGGCCGGACGGCGGCCAGCAAGACCTGGGCGGCCTGCTGCTGCGCGTCGGCGAGGTTCGGCTCGCGGACGAGATCATCGAGCTTCTCGCGCGGCTTGTACACCGCCTGCGCCTGCGGCTTGAGCAGTTCTTCTTGAAGCGTGAAGAAGACTTTTTCGAGTCCCGGCTGCATCTCCTGCAAGGCGTAGACCGCCTCATCGACGATCAGCACACCCAGCGCCGCCGCCGCCGGCTTGCCGGCGCTGTCCGTCACCTCGAAACGAATCGTGCCCTTCTCGCCGGGCAGATAGGTGTCCTTGTCGGCTTTCACGTCGATCTTCAAATCCGCCGCCGGGTTGACGTAGACGACGCGGCTGTCGCGGATGATCTCCCCCGTCGCCAACGTCTGATAGGCGTGAATCTCCAGCGTGCCGAACACGCTGGCGGGCAGATCGAGTTTGTAATCGGCCTTGCCCTTTTTCACGTCGAGCCATTTTGTGATAAGCGTCTGGCCCGATTTCACCACGTCGAGATAGACGGTGGGCACCCCGGCCGACGAGCGGATGTCGAGGTGCAGCGGTTCGCCGCCCTTGTAGATCGCTCGGTCCAGCCGCAGCAGCACGTTCTCGCCCATCGGCTCACTGTTGAGGTTGACGGTGATCTTCGCCGTCTCGCCCTTGTCATCGCGGGCCTCGGCGTGCAGGTCGAACAATTGCTGCGGTCCCCAGGCTTGCTTCTGCTGACCGCCCAGCATCTCGACGTTGCGCTGCGCCCACTGCCCCGGACGGAACTGGTTCGCCTTGGGCGTCAGCTTGAACTCGGCGAGACCGGCTTCGTTCGTCTTGATCTCGGCCAGCGGCTTGTCCTTGGCCGCTTGCCCTTGCCAAACCTTGACGGCACACTTCGCGGCCGGGCTGCCGTCGGGATAGACGGCCGCGGCGAAAATGCGATTCTCCATCTCCGGTATCAGCCGCCCGCCCTCGGCGATCAGGCTGACCTGGATCGGCTGAGCGCTGACCGGATACGTCTTGACAATCGTCTCGCTGTGGTCGGCCGTGTCCGTGACCTTGGCGTCCAGCTTGACCAGCGCGTTGCCCTTGTTGAGCGGTTGGCCGACGAAGTAATCCGGCAGTTTGATGTCGAACTTGACGTGCCCTTGCGCGTCGGTCTTGCCCTCCCAGGTCTGGAAGTCCTTGAAGGCCACGTCGAACGTGCTGGCCGTCACCTTCACCTTGCCGCCGGCGACCGGCTTACCGAAGAAGTAATCGACTTGCAAATCGGCGTGGATTGTCTCCTTCGGCATGTAATAGCGCTTGTCCGCCTTCAACTCGCTTTTGAACTTCGGCAGCACGTACGGCTTGACCGTGACGGTCTTGTCGGCCTGGTGCTCGCCGAGGATGGCGCGGACGTGATAATCGCCGTTGTTGACCTCGTCGGCAAGTTGGAAATCGACCGAGGCGATACCGTGCTCGCTGGTTTTGTGGACTCGTTTGAAGACCTTGTTGCCCTTGGCGTCCTCGACCTCGAAGGTCAGATCGGAGCCGGCCACGGGATGCAGCGTGAACGCTTGCAGGGCCAGGGCGCGGATGTGCATGAGTTGGCCGGGCTGGTACAGCGGCTTGTCCGTCACCAACAGCACGCGCGGCGAGGACTTGATGTTCACGTCCTGTTCCAGCTTCTCCTCGCCGAGCGCCGATTTGGTGGCGACTTCGAGCTTGTAGGAGCCAGCCGGCACTTTTTCGGGCACCTGAAACTGAATGTTGGCGACGCCGTCGGCGCCGGCCTTGCCCTCGTAGACGGGGAACGTCTTGCCGTCCTTGCCCTTGAGATGGATTGTCACCGACGCGCCGGCCAGCGGCACCGTCTGGGCGAGGGACTTGACGCCGTGGACCTCGCAGCGCAGTCCGGCCGCGCTGCCGGCGAAGAACTCTTTGCCGGCCGACAGGCTCGTCTCGTGCGCCTTGACCAGCAGCACCTTTTTCAGCTCGACCTTGTGTTCTTGCTTGTTCAGCCGGCAACGGACTGTCACCTTGTCGGCGGCCAGCTTCGGCGCCGCGAACTCGAAGCGATGGCTGGCGGCTTCCGTCGTCAGTTCCACGTCCTTGCGGACGTCGTCGAGGACGTTGCCATCGGAATCGACCAGTTCGACGACGAGGGTGCCGCGCTGGCTTCCCTTGTCGAGGGCGGGCAGATTGACGGTGAGGGTGAGTCGGTCGGTCGTCTGGAAGCCGGCCGTGACTTCCGGCGCGGGCGGCGCTCCGCGGGCCGGCTGAGTCGCCGGACCCAACAAGAGCAAGCCGACCAGACCGGCGACGACCGCGACGGCGAGCGCCAGCGGTCCCCATGCGGCCAGGCCTTTCCAATTACGCAATGCGGCCATGCGCACCTCCGGTAAGGAAAGAGTCGAAGTTCGTGCGGTGTTTCCGGATATTAGACGAGATAGAGGGGGGGAAAGTTGTCTCAATGAGCCGCTTGCGGCTTAGCGCGGGAGCCCACGCTAAGCCGCAAGCGGCAGACGTTTACTTCTTCTTTTTGCCCCACCACTGGAGCCATTTGAGCGTGGCCTGATCGCGGTCCTCGCGGCTGGCGTTGGCAGTGGGACCGAAATCCTGCCCCGTCATCTCCTTCAAGGCCGCGTGCGCCGCCCGCACCACGACCATCTCGTGATCGCGCAGCAGCGCGATGACGTTGGGAGTGAGGGACTTGCTGTCCTTCATGGCGCAGGCCAGCGCGGCGGCGCGGCGGATCTCGGCATCCTCATCCTGGAGATAAGCGGCCAACGTGTTGTCCTTCATTCGTGTCAGACGCTCGGCCAGGGCATCGCGGGCCTTGCCGCGGGCTTTCCCTTCCAGTTTTGGAATGGCCGCCGCCAACGCCTCGGTGTAGCGCGGCCCCTTCCCCTGTTGCATCTCGTCGAGCAGTTCCAGCTGGCGAGCGCCCTTTTCCTTGACGAGATCCTTGGTCAAGCGGAGGCTTTCGGGATCGGCCGGGCGCGCGTCGGCGTCCGGTTTGGACACGGGTTTGGCATCCTTGGTTTCGATGCCCGACGCCATCTTTCGGGGGGGGGGCCGTCGCGGGTCGAGGATGACGCCGCGCAGCTCGCGGCTGCCGGGATCCTTGGCCTGGCCCTTGAGGTGGGCGGTCAGGTCGCGGGCCAGGTTGACGCGGCGAAGAAACAGCAGCGCGAAGCAGGTATCGGCCCCACAATTGGCGTAATCGCCGCGCCAACTTCCATCCGCCTCCTGGTTGGCCAGCAGGATCTCGGCGCCCCAGGCGTACCAGTCCTTTTTGCCGAAGGTGTCCAATCCGAGGGCCACCCCGACTCGTTCCAGCGACCACAAAAAGTAGTAGGTGCGGCCGCCCACGCGTCCTTCTTCGCGCGGGCGAAACTGGTCCATGGGGCTGAAGCGCAGGTTTTGCGGATTGCCGATAACGGCGCCGAGCGCCTCCAGTGCCTTCATCAGGTTCTTGTCCTTGCTGATGTCGGGGAGCGTTTTGCCTTCCGGCTTGCGTTCCTTGATCAGTTCCAGGGTGGCGCCATCAACGATGGCGAGGGCGAGCAAACCGGCACAGGTCATGCTGGCGCTACTGCCCGGGCCGTACATGCGGCCGGCGGGCGCGCCGAGTGCTATCGGCATGACATGGTACGGCCAGCCGCCGTCGGCCAACTGCGAGGTGCGGAAGCGTTGATCGAGGCGCGTCAGCGCCCGCTCGACCGGCAAGCCATGCCGGCGACCGACCCACAACGCCAACGCGGCGAACTGAGTGTTGGAGTTGTCGGCGGCGCTGGCCGTTATGATCAGTCCCCCATCTCCGCCGGGGGGAACGCCGCCGGGTGGGACAGCGGGCGCACCACCGGGAGGCACGCCACTCCGCGGAACGCCGCCCGGGACGCCTGGGGGAGCACCCGGCGGTGTGGCCGGCAGCGCGCCGCCGCGCTCGATCCGCTCCAGTTGCTCGCGGATCTCCTGCGGCAAATCCTTGATCGTGCGCTTGCCCTCGCGCGGTTTGGGCGGTTCGCGGCGGCCGACCAGCTCCTTGCGCTCCTTCAGCTTGTCTTCCAGGCGGCGGACCTCGGTGGCGCTGATCGACGGACATTGGTAGGTCCAGCCGCCGTGGCTCCCCTGTCCGGCCAGCAAGCGGACCATAAGCGATTCGATCAGCGGCACATCGAGAGGGTCGCCGAGCCGGTCCAAAAAGACGATGGACAGGGCGATGGAATAGGTGTGCGTCAGTGCGACGCTGGTCCGCCGCACCTGGTCGGCGGCACGTTGCACCGCCTCGTCGTCGGGTTTGGCGCCACATTCCAGGAGAGTCAGCCCCCCCAGGGCGGTCGCGCCGACCTCCGGATGGATCCAGAGGCCGTTAGGACCCTGCATGCGCCGCAGCGCCGCAACGCCTCGATCGATGGCGCCCTTGACATCGGCATCCTTGACCGCCCGCGCCGGGGCGTTCGCGGACAGCAGGAGGGCCGCCGCCAAGAGCCAAAAAGCCAGCATCTTTTTCATGGCGTTTTCCTCTCCGAAAGGAGGCGAGTCCAACATTCTCTCATTCATAATCCGGTTGACGTTGTCCGGTATAATGAGATGAACGCCCCATTATCCATCCTGGCATTCGCCTCCTTACCGGCAGATGATCCGTATCTCCTTGCCGCTCCCCGAGTGCGAGCGGCTCCAGCAGCTATT
>DATBGU010000335.1:0-32854 GCA_036557825.1 Gemmataceae bacterium | reverse complement strand
TACGCGGTCGCCGACGTCCCCGAGGCGATCTGGTTCGAGCGTGGGGAGAAGCGGGAACTGCTCTATCTCGCCCACACGCATATTCCGACGGTCTGGGACAGGCAGGGGCTGTCGCTGGACCGCCTGGAGTGGACGCGGGACCGGGACGGCTCGCTGCAGATCGAGCGGCGCTTGCCGAACCGGGTCGCATTCGGGGCCAGGGTCGTCCCGGAGCGCGCTGGCGTGCGCATGGAACTGTGGGTGCGCAACGGCTCGGCGGAGAAGTTGACCGGCCTGCAAGTACAGATGTGCGTGATGCTGAAGGGCCTGACCGGGTTCGAGGGGCGGACCAACGACAACAAGGTTTTCGCCAAACCGTTCGCGGCGTGCCGCGCCCGGGCCGACAAACGCTGGGTGATCGCGGGATGGGAGCCCTGTGTGCGGGCGTGGGGGAACCCACCTTGCCCCTGCTTGCACTCGGACCCGCGGATCCCCGACTGCCCACCGGGAGAGACGAAGCGAGTGCGGGGGTGGCTGTCGTTCTTCGAGGGAGACGACATCGACGCCGAGCTGCGCCGCCTGCGAGGGGTCGTTTTCGAGGCCCGTTCGCCGTAGGTCCAGATGGGCTGTGTCGGAGGCGAGACGCCCCACGCAGTCGTCAGTCGGCCGTCTGAAGCCGAACGGATTGTACGTTGAGCCAGTAGTTGGTCGAATGGACGCTGCTTGCCAGCCCATTGCTCCCCTTCCGATTGGCGGCGCCCCCGACCCTGCCTCTGCCGACCATGGATGGCCCGGACACCACAAAGACCCACGCACGCCTCCCAGACCCGATTTGCTCGCAGTAATGAAACGGGTCTTCGACAGATTGCCACATCCTTCATCCTCTTTTTTCTTCTTGAGGACGGCAGAGAGAGGGGTAAGCCAGAGCCAGGCCCAGCAGCAAGAACGCGGCACCGCCGAACGCCGGAGCGAGGTGCCAAGGATTGGTGTAGCCGACGGCGAGATGGACGACGATGGCCGCCGTGTAGCCGGTCGTGCCCGCGAGCAACAGTGACCACCACAGCCAAGCGGCACCCTCACGCCAACCCCACAAGGCCAGAAGCAGCACCGCCAGTCCCACGGCAAGGAGCATGCCGCCGAACGAGGCGCGATCGTGGGCGATCAGCGGCACCAGTCGAGGACTCGCCGCCGCTAAGGCATCGGCCGTCGTTCGCATGAAATCCAGATCCTCTGGGACGAAAACCGAGGTGATGCCGATGAACGAGATCACCAGACCGGCCGTGATGAGCGCGGCACCTTGTACGATCAGGAGCAGCTGGCCCCACAGGCTCAAGCGCCAGCGCCAATTCTCACGCGGACTCGGAGATTTCTGGCGCATCAGCGGCGGCATGCGCGCGTGCAGGGCCAGGAGCAAGAAGGAAAAGAGAATCGCCGTCACGAAGGCGTGGAAGGGATCGAAGTAACCAAAGCCGAGAAAGAGGAAGAAACTCCCGAAACCGGCGAACGCGGAGGCGAGAATGGTCACGCGGGCCCAGTGCAGGCCGTGGCGGACCCCGAATAGCGAGAGTTGCACGTAGAGTACGCCGATGGCGATCATCGTCCCAGCCAGGGAGACGCGATCGTGGGCCATGAAGAACAACAGCCTCTCATTGACGGCAGCAAGCTGTGCGCGCGACAGGCCCGCGAATGTTTCATCGTAGGGTAAGACGACACGCGTCGAGGCGATCGCCAATGCCAGCAGACCGCCGGCGAGCATGCTTATCCCCAACAGCAGTGACCAGAACCAACTCATTTCCGCAGCGGGCGCGGCGATTGGCTCCTCCGCCGGGGCGGCGGACAACAAGGCATCATTGATGCGCTTGGGCAACCCCGGTCCACTGTAGACCAGGCCGCTATCGATCTGCACGAGGTTCGCCCCCGCCGCGAATAGTTCCAACGCTTGAGCTGGCTCATGAACGCCACCCGAGGCGATGACGAACAATTCCTCCCCCCACACCAGACGCATATAACGCAACAGCCGCAGCGTCCGATCGTAGGCTGGCAGTCCGATCATTCGTCCAGCTTCGGCACGGATGCCGCCGGCGACCATGACACCGGAGGCGCCCAGTTCCAGTGCCGACGCCAGGAGATGTTCATTCTCCGCAGGATCGAAGTCCGGCGGCACACACAGAAGGACAGGGCGCGGTGGCGAGAGGGCGCGGGCGGCCAATAGCACCGCTTGTAGATGCTCCCGCCATTGCTCCGTACTCCAACCACACTCGATGGCCGGCTGTACCGTCATCAACGCGAAGAGGCGGACATAAGGCGCAAGAGCCTCAATCGTGCGGCGGCATTCGTCGCTCACCTTCTCGGCGCCCTTGCCGGACGAGCCGGTCAGCCGCGCCAGCAGCGGCAGCGATAACGGGCCGGTGCGGACCAGCCGCCGCACCAGCGCCTCCAGGCCCGGATGGATGGGAGGATCGGGAGAGTAAATTGCTTGCTCTTCCAGGCGCAGCTCAATCCGGCCGTTGCCGCTCGAAGGTTCGAATGCGATCGGGCCGACTTCGAGGTAGCCGAAACCGAAACGAGCGAACGCGGGCAGGGCGACAGCATTCGGGTCGATATCGCCCAGACCGAGGGGCGTCGGAAAGGTAATGCCGAGAAACGAACGGGCCAGTCGCGCCGGCGGCCGCATGTGGCCGAGAAAATCGATGAACGCCGATCCCAACGGCAGCCGCGCCAGGGCGCCCATCAGCCCCAGGCAGAGATCGCGCGCTGTCTTCGCTGGTAGACGGAACAACAGAGGCCGAAATACCGTTCGATACGACCAGTCCGGCATGATGAATCCACTCCTCATGGAGAGACGATCGAGGCCGGATTGTAACCGCAGTAGAGGAGAGGCGGCAACGAATCGGTCGCCGTTCAAGGCCGCAGCCATTCCTCGCGGCCGGCAGCGACGAAATCGTCATCGTGCAGGTGGGGATAAAAGCGATAAACGCGCTCGATTTCCTCCGCTTGCCCCGGACTGAGCGTTTCGGTGGGGTCGAGACACCAGATCCCTCCAAAGAGTCCTTGCCGCCGCAAGACTTCGTGCAAGCCGGCGATGCAGCCGGCGAAGTTATTGGCGGCGTCGAAGAAAGCAGCGTTGGTGTCCGTAACCTCGATGGCACAGCGCAACAGTTCAGCCGACACCGCGTCCTCGCGGGCGGCGGCATGGCAGGCGGCGAGCAGTTCGACTGCTCGCCGCGTCCAAACCGCCCAGTGCCCAAGCAGACCGCCGACGATGCGCCTTTCGATTACTCGGCCGCCGCGAACGAAACGGAACGGCGTCAGCAGGTCGAGCACGAGCTGATCGTCATTGCCGGTATACAGGGCCACGTCGTCGCGCCCGGCGTCGATGGTAGCTCGAACCACGTCGAGGGTCTGATAGCGGTTGAAGGGAGCGATCTTGATCGCCGCGACGGCATCCAGTTCCAGAAAGCGTCGCCAGAAGGAGTACGGCAACACCCGGCCGCCAACGGCCGGCTGGAGATAGAAGCCGATGAGCGGCATAATGCGGCCGAGGATATGGCAATGCTCAAGCAATCGATCCTCACCGGCATTCTTGAGCGCGGCCAGGCTGACGAGAATCGCGTGATAGCCGAGCCGGCGGGCCAGCTCGGCTTCGCGTTCGGCTTGCAGCGTATCGCCGCACACGCCGGCGATACGCACGAGTGGTTCGTCGCGTCGCCGGTCGGCCCGTGTCAGTTCCTCGGCAGCCAGCGCCAGCACCGGTTCGAGCAGACCGACCTTCGGATCGCGGATGGCGAATTGTGTGGTGTGGACCGCGACGGCCAGGCCGCCCGCTCCGGCGGCGGCGTAGTAGCGGCACAGCGCCCGCTGGCGGCGCTCGTCGAGCGTCCGGCGTGCCGTCAACGCCAGTGGACAGGCCGGCACCACCACGCCGCGATCAAGCACACGCCGGACTTGCGCGTCCATCGTCAGTAGCCCCCGTCGCGGACCTCGAAATGCGTCGGTTTGCCGAGATTTTCCCCGCCGGCCCGCACCCAGGCGGCGATCCACTCGACCAGTTGGGCCGCGCTCACGCGGGGGTAGCCGAAGACCCGATGAGCCGCCTGAGCGTTGCTCAGGAACGCCTCCGCCGACTCGCTGCCGTGGTAGACGAGGTTCTTGCCCAGCAGTCGGCCGAACTGTTCGGCCAGTCGGCGCACGCTGAGCAGTTCCGGTCCCGCGATGTTGAGCACGTGTGGCGGGCTGGCTGTCAGCGTGAACGCCTGCAACGCGGCCGCGTTGGCGTCGCCCTGCCAGATGGCATTGAGGTGACCCATCGCCAGATCAATCGGCTCCTCGGCGAAGACACGACGGGCCACATCCACCAGCACGCCATAGCGTAGCTCGGTCGCGTAGTTGAGGCGCAACAGCACCAGAGGGATGCCGCATTGGCGGCTGAAATGCTCGAAAATGCGTTCCCGGCCCAGGGCGCTCATGGCGTACTCGCCGATCGGACTCAGCACGTCGCCCTCGATCGAGCCGCCCAGCGCCACCGGCGTCAGCCCGTAGACGTTGCCCGTCGAGAAGGCGACGATGCGGCTGTGGCGGAACTTCTGGCAGACCATGCCGGGCAGGTAGGCGTTCAGGACCCAGGTCAGCGCTTCCTGGCCGGTCGAGCCGAATTTCCGGCCGGTCATGAAGACGACGTTGGGCACGTCCGGCAGCCGCTGGAGTTGGTCGGGGGCGAGCAGATCGCAGCGGATGGGCTCGACGCCGTGCGCGCGGAGGAAGGCTTCGGCCCGGCCATCCCCGAAGCGCGAGACGGCGAGGATGCGGCGGCGGACACCAGCCGCGTCGAAAGCACGACGGGCCATGCGCGCCAGGCTCGGCCCCATCTTGCCACCGGCACCCAGCACCATCAGGTCGCCGTCGAGCCGGGCGAGGATCTCGATAACGCCCGGCGTCGGCTCGCTGAGACGATCCTCCAGTTCGTCAACCGTCGCGATGGGATTCGAAAGGTTCACACTCGCCTCACTAGACAACTCAGCCCTTCTCCGGTCCGAAACTGGCCCACAGGTATTCGACGCGCTCCTCCGATTTCGGCCCGCGACACATGCGGTACAATGGCCGCTGGGGCACTAGCGTCGCCGCCGACACCGCGGCGACGGCGGCACGATTATCCGCGGGAACATCCAGAAAAACGTGCTGGCCTGACCGTCGCGCCAGGGCGTCGGCGAGCAGGGGAAGTCCCGCCTCGGTCGTCGCAAGACACGGCCCGATCTGCCAGGCCCGGCTGCCGGCGCGGGCCACCGCGAATCCCAGCAGTTCCTCGCCCCGCATCGCCAGCTGCCACTCGGCTGGGGTCTCCGTGTACAGATGCCGCAGCAGCCCCCCACGATCCGTTGCCGTGATCTGATGATCGAAGCGAAGGACACGATCCTGATGTTCGGGGCGCATCGCAACGATCGCTATCTTGTCCCGGACACATGCCGGAGCGCCGACAAGGGGTGCGACGCCCTCGAAGCGGGTCAAGGTGTATTCCTCGACGAATCCGCGTTTCTCGTAGAGGGGCCGGCCCAGCGGTGTCGCATCCAGACGCACAGTCGATACGCCGCGGCCGTCCAGGAAGGCGAGGGCGCGATCGAGCAGCGTGCGACCGATGCCCTGACCCCGGACAGCGGCATCGACCAGCACCATGGCGATCCAGGCGATCGGGCCGAAGATGCAAGTCGTCACCGTGCCCACGGCGACGCCCTCGCGTTCGGCGACGAAACAACCATCCGGTTGCAGCTGGAGGCAGCGCCGCCAGTCCGCTTCCGTCTGGTTCCAGCCGGCCTGCTCCTTGAGTCGCATCCCCAGCGGCACGTCGCGCGGGGTCATGAGGCGAAGGTGGATCATTGGTGATATCCTACCCAATCTTTCCCAGATGGACTCCCCTTGGGACCAATGTTGACCGCCGGAAGTGCTGAAACGAGTAGCGGAATTCCCTCCAGGTTTCTTTTCCGACGGAGGGAATCCCGCCCACGATGTCGGACGAACGCCCGTTGCTCCTTGAGGATCGCTTCGTTAACTCCATCCTTGTAGAATGTAGCCATGAAGTACTTGAGCACACTTGTCCCCTACTTGATTCTGTGTGGACCCGCCTTACAGGCAGCGAGTGCGCAGCCCGAACGCGTGGACTTCGCTCGGGAGGTGCGGCCGATTTTGCAGCGATCCTGCTGGAAGTGCCACGGGCCAGAAAAGCAAAAGGGGGGATTGCGATTCGATCGCCGTCAAGGGGCTATCGCCACCGGAGATTCGGGGAAAAAAGCGATCCAGCCAGGGCGAAACGAGGAGAGCGAGTTGATCCGCCGCGTCGAGGCGGCGACGGTCGATGAGCGAATGCCACCGAAATCCAAACCGCTCAGCCGCGAGCAGATCAAGATCTTGCGAGCCTGGATCGCGCAAGGGGCCAACTGGCCGGAAACCGGCATGGCTCCGACGAACGGCCGTCGCGAAATGGTGGTCACCGACGAGGATCGCGGGCACTGGTCGTATCGGCCGCTGAAGGCCGTTGCTCCGCCAGCGGTCCGCGATACCGTATGGTGCCGGACCCCTGTTGATCGGTTCATTGTCGCCGCGCTCGAGGCCTGCGGCATTCGTCCCAATCCGCCGGCCGACCGCCGGACGCTGATCCGCAGGCTTTATTTCGATATGCTCGGCCTGCCGCCTACCTCCGAGGAGGTCGAGGCGTTTATCGCCGACCCGCGACCCGCAGCCTATGGGGAGTTAGTCGAGCGGCTGCTGGCCAGCCCGCGTTATGGGGAGCGCTGGGGGCGGCATTGGCTCGACGTGGCCCGCTATGCGGACAGTGATGGCCTCGAGAGCGACGCCGACAGGCCGAATGCCTATCACTACCGCGATTTCGTCATCCAAGCCCTGAATGACGACCTCCCGTATCAGACGTTCGTCCGTTGGCAGTTGGCGGGAGATGAGTACGAACCCGACAACCCACGGGCGCGCGCGGCCACTGGCTTTCTGACCGCCGCACCAACCGAAGTGCTCTCGGTCTCGATGGAGGAGGAAAAGCTGCGGCTCCGTTTCAACGAGCTGGACGATATGGCGGTCACGACGGCTTCGGCTTTTCTGGGGCTGACGCTCGGCTGCGCCCGCTGTCACGATCACAAGTTCGACGCCATTCCGACACGCGATTACTATCGACTGCAATGCGCCTTTACGACAACCGCGCGGGCGAACGTCCTTCTGGCGACGCGGGCGGAGGCGGCCGCGTATCACCAACAGGAAGCGAAATGGAAGGAGCGACATCAAGCGGCCCAGCACCGGTTGAACGGCTGGCTCGATGCACAGAAGAAACAGCACATGACGTCCCTGCGCAGCGCGAAAATCGACGCCCTGGCGATCAGCGACATCGAGAAGAAGTTGCTGAAGGAACACCCCGATTCGGAGGCGGCTAAGAAACTCTTCAAGCGGCATGAAAAGGCGCTGGCGCTTTCGGACGCTGATTATCGGCGTGTCCTCACGGACGACCAACGCCGCCAATGGGATGTACTCAAGAACCAAGTGGACGCCGTGCAGCGCTCCCGGCCGCGGTCCCCGCCGACGGCGCTGGCGATTATCGATAAGAAGTCCCAGCCTGAGCCGACCTGGCTGCTCAATCGGGGAGACTTTTACGCAAAGAAAGAGTTGTTGCAGGTTGGTTTTCTCACGGTGTTGACCGGCAAGCGTACCCCGGAGGACTACTGGGCTGCCGCGCGCCGCCAAGTCCCGTCGAACCAGAGCACCGGTCAGCGCCGCGCCCTGGCCGATTGGATCACCGACGTCGAGCATGGCGCGGGCCCCCTCCTGGCGCGGGTGATTGTCAATCGGATCTGGCAGCACCATTTTGGGGAAGGGCTGGCGCGCACGGTCAGCGACTTCGGCGTCCGAGGAGAGCGCCCCACGCATCCGGAATTGCTGGAATGGCTGGCGCACGAGTTGGTCGCGGGGGGCTGGCGACTCAAGCCGCTGCACCGTTTGATTCTGAAGAGCTCCGTCTACATTCAGGCGACAACCTTCGACACGGCGCGCCACCAGATCGATCCCGACAATCGACTGTTGTGGCGTCGCCGGCCGCAGCGGATACAGGCCGAAATCCTGCGCGACGCGGTGCTTGCGGTGAGTGGCACGTTGAACCCCGAGCCGTTCGGCCCGGCATTCAAACCGCCGATCCCACCTGAAGCCATGCTGGCCCGGAACACGAAAGACCCCTACCCCAAGGACGCCGTGGACAGCCACGCGACCCGCCGTCGGTCGGTCTACATGTTCCATAAACGGGTCGTGCAGCATCCTCTCCTGCAGGCGTTCGACGGCCCGGACGCGGCGGTCAGTTGCGGTCGCCGCAACAATACAACCGTGACGCCGCAGGCGCTGGCGCTCCTCAACGACAGGTTTTTTCGCGATCGAGCGGCCGATCTCGGCCGGCTGCTCCTCAAAAGCGGCACGAAAGTGGAGGATTGGGTCGAGCGCGGCTTTCGGCTGACCCTGTCGCGTCCCCCCAAGGATGCCGAACGCGCGGCCTGCGTGCAGTTTATCGAACGTCAACTCCAACGCCGTGGGGCTCAGGAATCGTCCCAGGCACCCGAAGAAATCCGCATCCACGCCTTGACCAATTTTTGCCAAGCCTTGTTCAGCCTCAACGAGTTCATCTATGTCGACTGACCGGTATCCACATTGCGGACGTTTCGCGCGGCCGGCGACCCGGCGGCAATTTCTGGCGCAGGCCGGTGGAGGACTGGGAGTATTGGCACTGGCCGACATGCTGCAAGCCCCGGCCGGCGCTGCCGAGGACGAGCCTCGTTCCAACGCGGCCTACGGTCCGCGCCAGCCGCATTTCGCTCCCCGGGCGAAAGCGCTGATCTGGCTCTTCATGGAGGGGGCGCCCAGCGCCGTCGATCTGTTTGACCCCAAGCCGGAACTGGACCGGAGCCACGGCAAGCGGATAACGATCGACGTCTTCAACGGCAATCCCGGACCGCTGATGAAGTCTCCCTTTGCGTTCAAGCGGTACGGACGCTCGGGGGCGTGGGTCTGCGAGAAATATCCCAACGTCGCGCGCCACGTTGATGACATCGCCTTTGTCAAGTCGTGCTTCACCGAGTCCAACGATCATGTGCCCGCTCTCTACCAGATGAACACGGGAGTGGCACGGGCGGGACTGCCAACCGCCGGCGCCTGGATCACATACGGCCTCGGCAGTGAAAACCGGAACCTGCCCGGCTTTGTCGTTTTGGGGAATACGCAAGGCATCAAGGGCGGCCCGCTCAACTGGAGCGCCGGTTTCCTCCCCACCACCTATCAGGGAACGCTCTTCCGCGCGCAGGGGAGTCCCATCCTCAATCTACGGCGGCCGAGAGACGTCACCGCCGCAGACCAGCGGGCACAACTCGATTTGCTCGCCAAGCTGAACGGCCAGCACTTGGGCGGGCACGAGGGCGAGCCGGACTTGGACGCGCGGATTCGGAGCTTTGAACTCGCCTACCGCATGCAGACCGAGGCCGGCGACCTCGTCAATTTCGCGCAGGAAAGCCGAGAAACCCAGAAACTGTACGGTCTCGACCAGGGCGCCTCCCGCTCGTTCGGTGGCAAATGTCTGCTGGCCCGTCGGTTGATCGAGCGCGGCGTGCGTTTCGTGCAGGTCTACAGCGACGGCGAGTGGGATGCCCACAGCGACCTGGCCGGCAATCATGCGAGCCACTGCGCCGCGACCGACATGCCGATCCACGGGCTGCTTACCGACCTCAAGCGCCGCGGGTTGTTCGACTCGACGCTGGTAATCTGGGGAGGCGAATTCGGCCGTATGCCGGTCTCGCAAGGAGGCAACGGCCGCGATCACAACCCGCGCGGCTTTCTGGTCTGGATGGCGGGTGCCGGCATAAAAGGGGGCGCAAGTCACGGCGAGACCGACGAAATCGGCTACCGCGCCGCTGTCGCTCCCGTCACCGTGCACGATTTGCACGCCACCATGCTGCACCTGCTCGGTATCGACCACAAGCGGCTGACCTATCTGCACAACGGCCGGCGCTATCGCCTGACCGACGTGGCGGGAAACGTGCTGACGAAGATTCTGGTCTAGAAGGCCGTGCGCGGTATCGAGGTGGTGTTGAACCGCTTTTCTGCTTGGTTCCCGGATGGGCCCGTGTCTTGGTGCGCATCGACGGCGAATCGATTTGGATGATCGGAATCGTGGAGATGCACCCCGATCATCTTCCCAGCTTCGAGGCAACAGGTTGCGAGAGGCGATCTTCGAGATTTTCGCGGGTAAAACACAAGGGATAGGACCGATCACCAGATAGCACGCGCCTGGCCGTATCACCTGTCGATCGCCTTCATGGCCTGCGCGTGATACCGGTCGCCCGAAGCAGCTCCGGACGGCAGGACCGCGTCGATCTGCGCCAGTTCTTCCTCACTCAGCGGGACGTTGACCGCACCGAGGTTGTCCTTGAGGTAGTGGACCCGTTTCGTGCCCGGGATCGGGACGATGTCCCCGCCCTGCGCCAGAACCCAAGCCAGGGCGAGCTGGCTTGGAGTGCAGCCCTTCGCCGCGGCGATCCGCTCGATCTTCCGGACCAGATCGAGGTTCTTCTGGAAGTTCTCGCCTTGGAAGCGCGGGTGGTTTCGACGCACGTCGTCGGCCGGCAGGTCATCGGGCGTCTTGAACTGCCCGGTCAGGAAACCCCGGCCCAATGGGCTATAGGCCACGAACCCAATCCCCAGCTCCCGCAGGGTGGGGAGGATTTCCACCTCCGGGTCGCGGCTCCACAGGGAATATTCGGTCTGCAGCGCGGCGATGGGGTGGACCTTCGTGGCCCGGCGGACCGTCGCCGGCGAAGCCTCGGACAGCCCGAGATACCGCACCTTCCCGGCCGTGACCAGTTCGGCCATCGCGCCGACTGTATCCTCGATCGGCGTCTTTGGGTCCACCCGGTGCTGATAGTACAGGTCGATCACGTCCACACCCAGCCGCTTCAGGCTGGTTTCGCAGCATTCCCGGACGTACCGCGGGTCGCCCCGAACGCCGAGGAACTCGCCCTGCGGGCCGCGGACGTTGGCGAACTTCGTGGCCAGGACGACCTTGTCACGCCGGTCCCGGATCGCCTTGCCCACCAGAACCTCGTTGCGTCCCATCCCGTACACGTCGGCTGTGTCGAGGAAGTTGTCGTGGTCGAGGTAGCAGTGGATGACGCGGATCGACTCCTCATCGTTCATCTGCTTGGGGTCGTAGAATTCGGACATCCCCATGCAGCCCAGGCCGATCGCTGATACCTTCAGGCCGCTCCTGCCCAGCTCGCGTTGAGTCATGGAGGTTCCCCCGCTAAGAGCCACACCGCGTCATTCTAGGCGCGTGTTCCCCGGACGTACTCTTCCGTGGTGACCAGCTTGGCATAGCCGAAACGTAGGGCCGCCATGAACGCGGCGTGCACCTGCGTGGCGGGGATGGTAGTCCCCTCGAACTCCTGGTCGCGCGTGGCGCAGGCGTCATGCACGACGACGCACTTGTAGCCGAGGTCGCTAGCCGCTCTCGTCCCGGCGTCCACGCACATGTGGCTCATCGCTCCGCAGATCACGACCTCTTCGACGCCGTGACGGTCGAGGATCGCCTTCAGGTCTGTCTCGCGGAACGAGTTGACGTGGTGCTTCAGAACGATGGGCTCGCCCTCGATGCTCCTCACCTTCGGGTGAATCCTCGCCCCTTCCGAACTCGGCGCGAAGAAAGGCGCGTCGGCCGTCGGGAACTCGTGCCGGACGTGGACGACCAGGTCGCCGGCCGCGCGAGCCGCCGCCAGCAGCTTCGCGGCGTTTTCCGCCGCGGCTTCGATCCCCCGCAGTGTCCATTTCCCGCCGGGGAAGTAGTCATTCTGAATGTCGATCAGGACCAGCGCTCGCTTCGACATTTTCATTGTCCCTCACGGAAGGCGACGCGGAGATCGCCGGGATTGTTTTAGGGAGACCTCGAAGACCTTCCTATTGGTGTCCTCCCTGCCTTACTTCTTGTCTTTCTTCGGGGGAATGGCAATCTCTTTGGCGTCGTGCGGGTGCAGCACGACGGCCAGCACGCGAGTATTCCCCTTCTTGCTGGGGTTCTTCGACACGCGATGCAGGCAGCCGGTCGGCTCGTAGAAGGTATCGCCGGCCTTGAGCGTCTTGGCCGGGTTGTCGTCGACGGCCCACTCGTACTCGCCTTCGATGACGTAGCCGAAGACCGGGCCGGGGTGGCGGTGCGGAGCGCTCTCCTGGCCCGGCCCCAGCGTCACCTCGACCGTCGTGGCCTTGGCCTTTTTCCCGTCCAGCTTTTCGGCGACGTCCTTCTGGGAGAGGATCTTCACGGTGGGCTTCCCCTTGCCGTGTTCATCGTGTTGGGCCTGGACCATCCCGCCGGCGACGACGGCGGCAAGCGCGAGAAATGTTCGACGCACGGTTGATATCTCCGAAGATAGAAAGGCGAACTGTGGGGCTGGAGCGATTGTACGGTGACTAACGATAAGGCGCCGGCTTTCATCCACGAGCAGATGAAGTAAGGCAGCTGGGAGAAGGATCTACCCGGCCGGCGGCAGCTCGACGGCATCCACCCACCCCAGGATCCGGTCCAGTTTCGCGATGGCCTCGTCGATGTGCTCGGGCTGCACGATCAGGGGAGGCGCCATCAGGATCAGGTTGCCGCGCGCCATCACGTGGAGGCCCTCGTCCCAGGCCCGCCGGCGGATCTGCAGCGGGAGCGGCGAATCGGTGTTCGCCGGCACCAGCGGCGCGTGCGACGTCCGGTCGCGGACCAGTTCAAGGCAGACCAGCAGACCCTTGCCGCGCACATCGCCGACGCGGGGGTGATGCCGGGCCAACTCGCGGAGCCGTTCGAGCAGCACCATGCCCAGGCGCCGCGCGTTGTCGATCAGGCCGCGTTCCTCGTACTCCGCCAGGCAGGCCAGGGCGGCGGCGCAGGCCAGCGGATGCCCCGAGAAGGTGCCCCCCAGAGGCAGATAACGCTTCTCCAAGGCCTGGGCGAGTGGCTCGCGCAGAACCACGGCGCCCGCCGGCACATAGCCCGAAGTCAGTCCCTTGGCCATCGTCATCAGGTCCGGCACCACGCCTTCGTGATCGACGCCGAACCAGGCTCCGGTGCGGCCGAAGCCCGTGATGACCTCGTCGGCGATCAGCAGGATGCCGTAGCGGTCGCAAAGCTGGCGCAGTCGCGGCAGGTAGCCGTCGGGCAGCGCAAAGCCGCCGGCCGCGCCGGTGAACGGCTCGACCACGACGGCCGCCACCGTCGCCGGGTTCTCCAACTGAAGCTGGCGCTCCAGGGCGTCGAGGCAGTGGATGCCACAGTCCGGGAACTTCAGGCCGAAGTCGCAGCGGTAGCAGTACGGGTCGAAGAAGCGGACGGTCCCCGCCGGCCCCGGCTCGATCGCCGAGCGGCGCGGGTCGCCGGCGACCCCGAGGGTGCCGTAGGTAGTGCCGTGGTAACTGCGGTACTTGGCAAAGACCTTGGGCCGGCCGGTCAACATGCGGGCGAGGATGAACGCCTGGTCGTTGGCCTCGCTGCCGCTGTTGACGAAGAAGCAGCGGTTTAGGTCGCCTGGGGTGCGCCGGGCCAACTCCGCCGCCAGGGCCGCCCGGTCCTCGGTCAGCATCTGCGGCGAGACGCAGCAGGCCCGTTCCGCCTGGCGCGCGATGGCCTCGATGACCCGGCGGTTGCCGTGGCCAAGGGTGCAGTGGAACACCTGCGCGACGAAATCGAGGTAGCGCCGGCCCTGCCGGTCGAAGAAGTACATGCCCTCGGCGCGATCGAATTGCAGGACGGGGTCTTCCCGCTCCTGGACCGCCCAGGGCAGCAGCAGGTGGCTCCGCGGCGACTCGCGTGTGGACATCGAAGGCTCCCGTGTTCGAGGTCAGCCTGTCTCAGACAAGCGAGACAGCATGGTAGCTGCCCTCGCAGGCACAGCCGCTGGTGACGTGCATCACCCCGTCCGCGGGGATCTGCACCAGGGCGGCGACGGTCCGGGTCCGGTTCTCCGCCGGCTCGCTGCTGATTCCGTGAGCGCAGATCGAGCGCGGGTACGACGTGTGATTGCGCGTCAGCTCCATGAGAGCATCGACCGTCAACCGGTCCCCGCGCTCCTGCAAGAAGCGGCGTAGCGCGGTGTAGCGGGCCAGCGAGCCGCCGATGGAACCGGCGCGGAGGTACTCGGTGTCGCGCAGTTCCGCAGCCAGGTAATGGTTCGTGTGCCCGATCGCCGGACCCTGGGGGTAGGCGACGGCGAAGCGGCGCGCCGTCGTCTCGATACTGACGACGTTGCCGTCGCGGTCCGCGACGAGGAAGTGCGCTCCACCGGCGCGGGGCGGCAGCGCCGGGTGCGTCAGCGCGTCCGCCAACTGGTTGGAGGCGAGAACCTGCCGCACAGCGACGCTGTGCAGCCGGCCCAGCCCCACGTCGAGCGGGCTGAGGTAGTTGATGTTCAGGGCGATCCCCGCCTCGTTCAGGCCCGCGGCGCCGACGATGCCGGCGAAGGTGAAGACCAGTTGGCGCGGCCCCGAGGCCGGCTTGAGCCGCAGCAGCGTGAGGTAATCCTGGTGGAACGCGGGCATGTCGTAGGTCTGGCCGACGAGCGTTTTGCCGGTCCCGGCCTCGGCGGTGACCGCGAAGGTGGAGCAACCGGCGTAGGCGGTGGTCAGGTCGAGGTAGCAGAAGCTGTTCAGGTCGAGCAGGCTATTCAGCAGGAAGACGCGCTCGAACGGCACGGCCGCGCCGCGGGAGATGCCCTGCATCTCCTCGACGAGGTCCGGCGCGAGGCGCCGGTTGACGCCGACCTGCGGCGCCCAACGGTCCCACAACTGCTGCTCGGTCAGGCGCACGGCCGACGTGGACAGCAGCCAGCCGAGGAAGCGTTCCGCGTGGTCGCGAATCCGTTCGCGCTGCGATTCCCCATGGGCCGCCCCGACCTGTGTGGGGGTGCCGGCCAGATCGAGGACCGGGATGCTCGGATGCGTGCTGGCCATGTTCCTCTCCCAATGACGGCTGGAAGCGAAGCTCGGGCCATCTTACTCCCCGCGACGGCAAGCGTCGCGGGACAGAAGAGAGCAATCGTGAGGATTTATCGGAGGCTCGATGGCAGCGAGCACGGCGTTGGGCAGATTCACGAGACGATTTTTCAAGGCGGCGGGGACGCGTGACGAGGTCCTCGGCGCGGTGAGAGGCAACTCGATGAAGCTGCGCTCCTTGCCGGAATGATAGATCCGTTGCGTCGCCTTCCGGTAATCGCCCGGTTTGGCCCAGAAAATATTGGGGACGAAAGTCTGCGGATTACGGTCGTAGAGTGGAAACCAGCTTGACTGGATCTGCACCATTATCCGGTGCCCCGGAAGAAAAACGTGATTGGCCGTCGGCAGGGCGAAGCGGTACAGGAGCGGTGTGTTGGGAGCGATCGGTTTGGCCTTGGCGAAGCTTTCACGGTAACGGCCGCGGAAAATGTCGGCGGCGATCATGAGCTGGTAGCCCCCCATGACCGCGTCGGTGCCGACTTCGTCGGGATAGACGTCGATCAACTTGACTACCCAGTCGGAATCGGTGCCGCTCGTCGAAGCGACCAGGTTGGCGATCGGTCCGCCCGAGATTGTCATCGGCTCCGTCAGCACTTCGGAGACGAACGTCACGACGTCGGGGCGCCCGGAGGCTTCGCGCTGGTCACTGACGAGCCAGCGCGGCCAGAGGTTGTTCTCCTCATAGCCCATGGGTTGGATCGGGCGCGGGCAGAAGGGAACCGGTTTGGCTGGATCGGAGATGTACTCCTCGAAGGCCGCCTCATCGGGCTGCGGGGCCGTTTTGCTCAGTTTCAGGCCGGCGCGCAGATAAAGCGGCGTCACCTTGCCTGTTTTGCCCTCGTCCGTTTTCGGCGGCCAGGTCGAATAGCGGCGCCACTCGTTTGTGCCCGTTTCGAACGCGGTGACGGGGGCGAGGTTGGCCTTCGCCGCGTCGTCCTTCAGATACTGAGCCAGAAACGGAGCGAGGATCTTCCGGCGGAAGTGCAGCGCCGTGTCGCTGCCGAATTTCACGGCACCCAGCGAACTGCCGTTGCCGATCATCTGGCCATGATGCCACGGGCCGATTACGAGGAAGACCTTGTCGTTCGCTGTGTCCTTCGGTTTGATCGCCTTGTAGACGGCCGGGGCGCCGTAGATGTCTTCCTGGTCCCACAGGCTGTGAACCAACATCACGGGCGTTTTCAGCGGTTGCTCGGCCAGCACCTTGTCAACCGCTTGGTCCCGCCAAAAGGCGTCGTAAGCGGGATGTTCAACGAGTTTGTTCCAGAAGCCTAGCTGATCGAGGCCGCGGCGGCGACCCAGTTCGCCCGCCGAGACCGCTTGCATCCACATATCGTATTCGTCGCCGTGGCTCCGCCACCATTTTGCGTCCCCCTTGCGCGAGGCGACCTGATTGTAAATCCAACTCACGTTGATCTGACGGAACGCCCCATAGTGAAACCAGTCGTCGCCGATCCAACCATCGACCATCGGATTCATCGGCACGGACACTTTGAGCGCCGGGTGCGGATGGACCAGCGCCATCAAGGGAAGAAAGCCGTTGTACGAGATCCCCAGGATGCCGACCTTGCCGTTGCTCTCGGGGACGTTCTTCACGAGCCAATCGATGGTGTCATAAGTGTCGGTTGCATGATCGACCGGAGTCTTGTTCAGCGGGCCGCGCAAGGGACGATTGACGACGTAGTCCCCCTCGGAGCCGTGCTTGCCGCGAACATCCTGCACGACGCGGATATAACCCCCTTTCAGGATCACATCGACGGCGTTGTCATAACCATTCAGGACCGGCCCCAGGTGAGCGCTCTCGGCGTGGCTGGTGAGCTTGTCGGCGCTATAGGGCGTGCGGGTCAGGAGGATCGGCGCTTTTTTCGCCCCCTTGGGAATCAAGAGGACCGTGTGCAGCTTGACGCCGTCGCGCATGGGTATCATTACCTTGCGCCGGGTATAGTCAAAGCTGTCGGTGACGGGCTTGAACTTGGCGGGGATGTCGCTCGGCAACTCCGGATACGTGACGGGTGGCTTGGTCTCCTTCTGGGCCATCCCCGGTGTGGCGAACAACGCAATCGCGAAAACCGACACGAGAACTGGCACGGCTCGCACGATGGGTTTCATGACTTGTCCTCCGGTTTGAAGTCGCTTCGTTGCCATGATATGGCGCAAGCCACGCCGGAGACCTCTCGCTCCGCAAGAGGAAGCGCCCACGCCGAAATCCTGACGGGATTGGTCCGGCGGCGGCCGTGGACGGGAAAGATCATCCGGGGTCTGTCGTAACCCTCTGGGTCTCGACCGATCCCGAACGTCGCGCGGAGACTCCAACCTGCTTCCCCATCGTAATCAAGGAATTTGTACAATCTTGGCGATTCGGTCTTGCCATTCAAGTCATTTTGTCTTTATTATGCAAGACCGCGAACACTCCGCATCTTCAGGCATCGTTAGGTGATTCACCGTGGAGGTGCCATGCGAACTCGACAATTCCGGGTCGGACTCCTGCTGTGGTGTTTGTCCTCTTCGTTGATGCTTTCGGGAAGTTGCGGCGCGGAGCCGCCCGCAAAGCAGGCTCCCTCCGAAGAGCCGAAAAAACTCAACGACCAGATCGAAAAGGCGATCAACTGGTACGACGTACTCCCTGCGGCGGATTCGACGGTCCTCCTCGCCCCCCAACCCGTCCTGCGCTGGCGCAGCGTGGTCCGCGGCCAAGAAGCAGAGGATATATTGGTTATCTGGCCTCATAACGGCCGGCCGGTGGCCATGGCCAGCATTTTTCCCTGGCAAGGGAAGATGTGTCATGAGTTCGATTCGCTCTCACGAGAAAGGAAAGTGATCGCCCGCGATAAGGACCGAGTGATCTGGTCGCCCGAGACAGCCGGCGTGGAATTCAAGGACGTGCCTGCCGCCCCCAAGCCCGGGAAGACGCACGCCGAACGGTTGCGTCAGATGAAGGCGATCGCCGAACGGTTCAAGGCGACGATGACCGGCTGGCAACCGGACGACACAGACCAGGAAGAACTGCGCCTCCTGCCGCGACCGTTGTACAGATACGATTTGAAGAAGGCGAAGGAACCCGATCCCAACCTGCTCGACGGGGCTCTGTTCGCTTACGTTCAGGGAACGGACCCCGAAGTCGTACTGGTTCTCGAAGCCATCGGGAGGGCGGAGAAGTCGGCTTGGCAATACGCCTTCGTTCGCGCGACATCGGGCGGATTGGAAGTGAAACTGGGACGCGAAGTGGTCTGGACGGCCAAGAAGAGCCCGGCCAATCGGAACCCCACCCTCCCCCACTTCACGATGCAGCGAGCCCTCGAAAAGTAAGCTCCGGGAAAGGGGTGTTTCCTCAGCCGAGGTGAGACCATGACACGTCAAACGCTTCAACTCCCGGTCAAAACCCATCTGGGGATCGCGGCCCTTCCGATCGTATCGGCGGCCATGTCGATCTTCCAGTTGGAAGCCCGTTCCAAGGACGACCGCGTCTGGTCCATCGAACGGCGGGACGCCGGCGTCCATCGCCGCTCGTCTTATGCCGGAGACTACACCCCGGAACCGGGCGAGGCCTTGCCCGAGTGAGCGCGCCGCCGAAGTCGTTCGCGCCAAACCGAGCGAGCAAGGGCAGGTGCGAATTTGCCGAAAAAAGAAGAAATTTGGAAAAAAATGTAGATTCGTTCTTGCAATTCAAGTCATTTTGTCTTTATTATGGAAAGCCGCAAAGCGTCTCGCATCTCCAGGCGATGGTTCTCCCCTAGTTGGGCGGAGGGCGTGTGATGCTGTCTCTGATAATTCTCAGCAGTGTGGGGTTGGTTCCGGCGCATACGGACGAAAGTCCGGTGGAACTGGCCGCCTGGATCGATGCCCGGCTGGAGACCGCCTGGCGCGCCAAGGGCGTGACGCCCCGTCCAGCGGCCGGCGACGACGTTTTCCTTCGCCGCGTCTACCTCGAATTGACCGGCACCATCCCCAGCGTCGCCGAGGCCCGCGACTTCCTCGATTCGACGAGTGCCGGCAAACGCGAACGGCTGATCCACAGCCTTCTCGAAGACAAACGGTTCGCCGAACACAATGCCCGACTATGGGCTCGCACGCTGGCGCCGGCCGGAAACACTCGTGGGCCGCTCGAAGCCTGGCTGCGGGACGAATTTCGCAAGAACACGCCCTTCGACCAGATGGCGAAGGCCGTTCTCACCGCCAAGGGGAACGCCACCACGGCCAGCCCCGCGGCCTTTTATTTTGCCGTGGGCAACAGCCCGGAACGGGTCGCCGAGGCGGTGGCGCGGGGGCTGCTGGGCGTGCGGCTCGGCTGTGCGCAGTGTCACAATCACCCCTTCACGAGTTGGAAACGAGAGCATTTTTGGGGCATGGCGGCCTTCTTCGCCGGCACCGGCTCCGCTCCGGGTCAAGTGAACGATGGCTTCACGACCAAAATCACGGCGACGAACAGCAGCCGGGAATTTGAAGCGAAGTTCCTGGAAGGGCCGGCGCCGAAGTTCTCGGAGGGGCGCTCGCCGCGGGCCGTGCTGGCCGAGTGGCTGACGACCCCGAAGAACCGCTTCTTCGCCGCCAACGTCGTCAACCGCGTCTGGCAGGATCTGTGCGGCAGCGGGCTGGTTTCGACGATCGACGACCTCGACACACTCGAAGACGCCGAGCGCAAGCAGATCCTCGACGAGCTTGCCGCCAAATTCGCCGCTCACGACTTCGACCTGCGCTGGCTGATCGAGGGCATTTGCTTCAGCAAGGCGTACCAGCGGGCCAGCGCGCCCAGCCCCGAGGCGGGTTCGGCCCAGCGGCCCGTGCGGACCCTCTCTCCGGACCAGGTGTTCGCCGCGCTGGACCAGGCGCTCAGCCTCAAGAAAGGGCGCGGCCTGAGTCCGCGCTACACCCCGGAGGGGCGGAACCTGATGGCCCGGCTCGACGAGGCCCGCGGCGCGACCCCCACGGACTTCAAAGGCGGCATTCCCCAGGCGTTGCTGCTTATGAACGGGCCGATCGTCAGCCGGGCGACGACGCTTGAGGACAGCCTCACGCTCCGCGCGGTCGTGGAAGCGCCGTTCCTCAAGGAAGCCGAGAAACTGGACACACTCTTCCTCGCCGCTTATAGCCGGTTGCCCCGGCCGGACGAGCGCGACCGGCTCCTCAAGGTGGTGCGGGCCAAGCCCGACGACCGCGAGGCCACGCGGCAGGCGTACGCGAACATTTTTTGGGCGTTGCTTAATAGCCCGGAATTCATCCTCTGTCCCTGAACCGTAGGTGCCGCGAGCCGAGCGGCACTGGCATGGTCCGGCTCGCCGGACCTACTTCCTGGGAGGGCCGTATGAACGTGCGTGAATACAGTCGGCGCGATTTTGTGCGCATGAGTCTCGCCAGCGCGTTCGGCGCCGCGGCCTGCCCGTGGCTGCCGAGGTTGGCGGCAGCCGCCGGAAAGAAGCCCGCCAAGGCGTGCATCGTCCTGTGGATGTCCGGCGGTCCCAGCCAGACGGACACCTGGGATCTCAAGCCCGGCCACAAGAATGGCGGACCTTTCAAGGAGACCGCCACGCCGGTCGCCGGGTTGCGGATCAGCGAGCACCTCCCGAAGCTCGCCGCGGCCGCTAAGGATCTCGGCATCATCCGCGGCATGTCCACCAAAGAGGGCGAGCACGGCCGCGCCACGCAACTGCTGCATACCGGGCAGTTGCCCAACGACGCCGTGGCGTACCCGGCCCTTGGGTCGCTGCTCGCCAAGGAGATCGGCGACGCCGAACACGACCTGCCGAGCTATGTCACCGTTTCGCCCCCAGGCGGGCTTGGCAACCTCGGAGCCGGGTTCCTCGGCCCGCAGTACGCGCCGATGGCCGTCTCCGGGATCAGCGACAACCCCAACGCCCGCGCCAACCTGACCATCGACTACTTGAAGCCCGACAAGCCGGTGGCCGCCAGCGATCAGGAGGTCCGGCGCAAATTGCTCGCCGAATTACAGGGGGACTTCAAAAAGCGTCACGGCGGCGACGCGACGGCGGCCCACGCCGCCAGTTACCGAAAGGCGCAGCGCATGGTGGACACCGAGGCCCGCGGTGCCTTCCGCCTGGACGAAGAACCCGCCAAGCTCCGCGATGCCTACGGCCGCAACCGCTTCGGCCAGGGCTGCCTGCTTGCTCGTCGTCTCCTGGAGCGGGGCGTGTCCTTCGTCGAAGTGACGCTCGACGGTTGGGACACGCACCAAAACAACTTTGAAATGGTCAAGACCCTGAGCCAGACACTCGACCCGGCGTTCGCCACCCTTCTCTCAGACCTGAAGGACCGCGGCAGGCTGGCCAACACCTTGGTCGTGTGGATGGGCGAGTTCGGCCGCACGCCGCTCATCAATGGCATGGCCGGGCGCGACCATTTCCCGCTGGCCTGGTCCACGGTACTGGCTGGGGCCGGCGTCAAGGGCGGCCAAGCGGTCGGGAAAACCGGCAAGGACGGTGCCGCGGTCGCCGAGCGGCCGGTCCGGGTCGGGGACTTCCTCGCCACGGTCTTCACGGCCGTCAGCGTGGACCCGGCCAAGGAAAACCTGACGTGGGAAGGCCGGCCCATTGCCCTCGTTCCCAAGGGGAGCAAAGCCATTGAGGAGTTGGTCGGGTGATTGAACGCTTCTCATCGCTGGGGAAGGTTGCCGCTGCGGTAACAGCGGCCGCCGTGGCGTGCCTGGCGGCGTTCGGCCTCGCGGCGAACGACAAGGCCGCGCCGCCGGACGATCCCGACTCGGTGCGCGACGTGTTCCTGTTGCTCGACCGTGGGCCGCTGCACATGCGCTTGCGGATCACCATCGCCGGCAAGTCGCCCGAGGCGGTTCGGCGCGAATACCTGGCCCGGCTCTTTCAGGCGCTCGATAGCGATAAAGACGGTAAGCTGAGCCGCGCGGAGTTCGAGCGGTCGCCCCTGAACACATCGCGGCGCGGCACAAAGGGCCGTTCCCTGTCGCCCCGAGAGGCTGCGGAAACGGTGCCCGCCCGCAAGCTCGCCGAGGCCTTGGAGCGGGTCGCCGGGGAAACACTGGCCTTTCGTCAGGACAACACCAATCGCAAGACCGACGACCTGGTCTTCGACTCCCTCGACGCCGACCGCAACGGTTCTCTGACCGAAGTCGAGATCCTGCAAGCGCCGGATCTGCTGCTGGCCAAGGACCAGGACGACGACGACTGCGTTACGCTGGACGAGTTCAAACCGCCGGACGTTAATTCGATGATGCCGGCCGTCGTGGCGCCGGTTCGGGAGCGCCCCCTGGCGGCGGTGAGTACTCTCCTGGTGGACGGCGCGGGTCGGCTATTCGCGCCCCGTCTGGTCCGCCGGTACGACCGAAACCGGGACGGGAAACTGTCCCTCGTCGAATCCGGCCTCACCCCCGAACGGTTTCGCGCCCTCGATGCCGACAGGGACGGGAAGCTCAGCGCGGAAGAGTTGGAGGCCTTTCGGCGGCAGCCGCCCGACGTGGAGGCGGCGCTCGAGTTGGAGCCGCCCGCCGGTTCGTCGCCCCAGGTGCAGGTATCGGACAGCCCGAACGTCAAGGCGGTCCGGCCGGACTTCGCCTCCTTCACCTTCGCCGACAGCGTGCTGGAGTTGGCCGTGCGCCCCTTCGACCCGCTCGGCGCGGCCGTCGAGGAGGCCCGCCAGCAGTTCAACCGCCTCGACGCCGACCAGAACGGCTACCTCGACCGCGACGAACTCAAGGACAACGTGCGCTTCCAGCGCGGGCTGTTCGAGCTGCTCGACGCCGACGGCGACGACAAGATTTTCTGGCCGGAGATGGAGCGCTACGTCCGCAGCCGGGCCGAGGTCGCCGCCACGCGCTGCGACATCGTCCTGCACGATCTCGGCCACGGGTTCTTCGAGGCGCTCGACCTGAACCACGACGGCCGACTGGGTCTGCGCGAGATCCGCGTCGCGTCGGCCACGCTGCGGGGGATGCGCAAGCCCGACCAGGCGCTGCTGCGAGCGACCGACCCGCCCCGGCGGCTGCACCTCGAAGTTATCCGGGGCAGCTTCCATCTGTTCGGCACCGGCGGGATGGGGAGTTCCACCGTCCCGCAGATCGTCGCCCAGCCGCGCTCTCCCGTCGGGCCGATCTGGTTCCAGCGGATGGACCGCAACCTCGACGGCGACCTGACCTGGAAGGAGTTCCTCGGCCCGCGCCACGTTTTCGAGGAACTCGACGCCGACCACGACGGTTTGATCGACCCCAAAGAAGCCGAAAAGGCCCGCTGAGATAAGGATCCTGTCATGCCGACTGCCGAAACCACGTCTCTCCTCGTTCCTCCTGTCGATTCCAACGGCCAGCCGATGCACGAGGACGCCGCGGCCGTTTGCCGGCTCGTCGATGCTCGGCAGCGGATCAGGCAGGAAGTCGCCCGCGTGATCGTTGGGCAATCCGAGATCGTCGATCTCCTGTTAGTGGGTCTGCTTTGCCGCGGACACGTTCTGCTTCACGGCGTTCCCGGCCTGGGGAAGACCTTGATGGCCCGGACCTTGGCGAGTACGTTGGCGATGGAGTTCCGCCGCGTCCAGTTCACCCCCGACCTGATGCCAACCGACATCACTGGGACGGACATCATCAAGGAAGACCCCGCCTCCGGCAAGCACTCGCTGGAGTTCCTGCCGGGTCCGGTGTTCACGAACTTCCTGCTCGCCGACGAGATCAACCGCACTCCGCCCAAGACGCAGGCGGCCCTGCTGCAAGCTATGCAGGAGGGCGAGGTGACGGTCGGCCGGCAAACGTATCCGCTACCGCAGCCGTTCTTCGTGGTGGCGACGCAGAACCCCATCGAGATGGAAGGCACCTACCCGCTGCCGGAAGCGCAGGTGGATCGCTTCATGTTCAGCCTCCGCGTCGCCTACCCCTCCCTTGAAGAGGAGGTGCGCATCATCAAGGGCACGACTGGAACGGCGATCGCCAAGGCGACGGCGGCGCTGGGGACCGAGGAGGTCCAGCGCTTGCAGGAATACGTGCGGGGCGTGCCGATCGCCGACAGCGTGGTGAATTACGCCGCCCGGTTGGTGGCCGCCACCCGGCCAGGGGGGAACGGGCCTGCGGACTTGCACAAGTACATCGCCTACGGGGCCAGTCCGCGCGCCTCGCAGTGCCTGGTCCTGGGGGCCAAGGCGCGGGCGATGCTCGCCGGCCAGTTCCACGTCGATTTCGCCGACCTCAAGGCGCTGGCGGCGCCGGTGCTGCGGCACCGGCTGGTGCTCAACTTCCACGCCCGCGCCGACAAGGTGGACAGCGACATGCTGGTCGAGCGACTTCTCGCTCATGTCCCGCAAGAGGCGTGAGAAATGATCGACACACGCGAACTGGCCGACCCCGAGTTCTTCTCTCGCCTGGAGAGCGTGGAGTTGCGCGCCCGCTCGGTGGTCGAAGGCTTTCTGCACGGGATGCACCGCAGCCCGTACATCGGCTTCAGCGTCGAGTTCGCCTCGCACCACGAGTATGTGCCGGGGGACGATCCGCGGCACATCAACTGGAAGATCTATGCCCGGCAACACCGGCTCTACGTCAAGGAGTTCGACGGCGACACGAACTTGAACCTGTATATCCTGCTCGATGTCAGCGGCTCGATGGCGTGCGCGAGTTTGGGCCGAAGCAAGCTGCATTACTCCGCGACGCTGGCCGCCGCGCTGGCGCATCTGGCGATCCGCCAGCACGACGCCGCGGGAATCACCCTGTTCGCCGGTCAGGTGGTGGCCTGCCTGCCGCCGCGGGCGAAGACACATCAGTTGCAAGAGATTCTCGGTCTCATTGCGAACGCCGTCCCGCAGGAGCGAACCGATGCAGCGCGGGCGATTCACCAGGCGGCCGAAATGTGCCGCAAGCGCGGCGTCGTGGCGGTGATCTCGGACTGCTTCGAGGACGTTTCCCGACTCATGGACGGCTTCGATCACCTGCTGTTCCTCAACCATGAGGTGGTGCTGTTCCAGGTGCTCGACCCGTGGGAGCGCGATCTTCCCCTGGAAGGCAATGTGCGTTTCCGCGACCTGGAAACGAGCGAGACGCTGACGACGTTGAGCGAAGGGGTCCGCGACGGGTATCGCCGGGCAGTTCGGCAGTGGTTGACGGAACTCGACCGCGAATGCCTCTCACGCGGCATCGACCGTATCGAGTTGACCACCGACGACCCGCTGGACCAAGCTCTGCTGGATTACTTCGTTCGGCGGTCCCGGCAACAGTAAGTACCCACGGACCGAACCCTTGCTTGCCAGCCCGCAGCGCAAGCAAGGGTAATTCCTTCCCTTGCTTGCGCTGCGGGCTGGCAAGGTTTTGTCGCATGGGCTTCGTTCAGGCATCCCTGTTGACGGCGCTGGCAGCAGTAATCCTGCCGGTCCTCGCTCACTTGCTGTTCCGCCGGCGGTCGCGGCCGGTGGATCTGGGCACGTTGCGGTTTCTGAAAATCGCCGTCCGCCAGGACACCCGGCGCCGGAGATTGAAACGCTTGCTGCTGCTGGCGCTGCGGCTGGGGTGCATCGTCCTGCTGGTGTTGCTGTTCGCCCGGCCGTTCCGGGCGGAGTTTGCGGGCGGCGGAGACAACGGGCTTACCGTTCTGCTGATCGACCGCTCCGCCAGCATGTCGCGGAAGCGCGACGGCGAACGGCTGATCGACCATGCCGTCCGCGAACTATCCGAGGTCGTCGCGCAGGTTCCCGCTCGATCGCGCGTGGAAGCCGCATGGTTCGACCGAAAGGTGCAGCCGATCGGAACCTCGGAAGACGGCCGGTTATCGCTGGCCTCTCTGGAAGCGCCGGCGACGCTCGCGGGCGGCACCGACTTCGCCGCCGCTCTGACCTGGGCGGCGGGCCGGTGCGCCGCCGCGCCCGGCGGCGGTCCGCGCGAGGTCCACATCCTCACGGACTTGCAGCGCACGGGCTTCGGCAGCCTCGAAGATTTCGCTTTTCCCAAGGATGTACCGGTACACGTCTGGGACGTCGGCCCGGCTGGGTCCGGCAACGTCGCCGTCACCGAGGTCCGCCCGCTCAGCCTCATGGTACGTGCCGGCCACCCGACCACCGTGCAGGCGACCATCCTCAACGCCGGCACGGAGCCGCTCAACCAGCGGCCGGTACGCCTGGGCCTGGCCAACAAGGGTAAAGTGATCGAGATCCCCGCGGTTGCCTCCGCGGCCGCCGGCGCCTCGACGACTGTCGCCTTTGAAACGCCGCCGCTGGGTCCGGGCTTGTGGCAGGGAACAGTGTCCATCGCGGCGGACGACGAACTGCCGCTCGACAACTCCCGGCACGTTGCCCTCTATGCCGCCGCCCGGCCGCGCGTCCTCCTGCTGGACGGAGCCTCGCGGGACGTGGCGGCCTTGGGGGAGGCGTATTTCCTGGAGGCGGCGATGCGGCTGGCTCCGCCGGGCGAAACCGTTCCCGACGCACCCTTTCGGGCGATCGTTTTTCCGTATGGCTCCGATGCTCGGGTGCCCGACCTGGGCCAAGTAGACGTGCTGGTCGCGGCCAACGTCGCAGGCTTCCCCGCGGCCGACGCGGCCAGGGTCCAAGCCTTCCTCAATCGCGGCGGATCGGCCGTCGTCTTCGGGGGGAGCAACCTCGGGCCGGCGAGCGCGGCGAGTTACGCGGCCGCGGGGCTGTCGGTGGGCGAAATCACCGGCACACACGCCGCCCGCGATGTGCCGTTTCGGATCGCCGAGTTCGCGCGGGACGACGCCATGTTGAGGCCGTTCGCCGACCCGCAGCACGGCGACCTCCACCGGCTGACGTTCGCGGGATGCACGCGGATCACACCCGGCGACGGCGTCCGGGTGCTTGCCCGCTTCCGCGACGGGACGCCGCTGTTGCTCGTGCGACAGGCCGGCCGGTCTCGCGTCGTGTGGTGTGCCGCGTCCGTCGGCCGCGAGCACGGCGAATGGAGCCGCAACCGTCTCTTCTTGCCCCTGGTCCATCAACTCGTGCGCGGCGCCGCGGGCCAGGCGGGGGCGGGTCCGGTGCGCGATCTGCCCGCGGCGGGAGAGACGCCCGGCGTGCGCCAACAGGGCGAGGTCTGGGAGGTCCGCAACCTCGAACCACCGGAGTCGGAACTCGAACGCTGCACGCCCGAGGAGTTTGCCCAGCGTCTGGGCGTGAAGCTGGCCGAGAATGCCGGCGCGGCGGTGTCGCTTGCGGCGGAGGGGGATGGCAATGAGCTGCGGGCCGGGGAATTGTGGCCCTGGCTGTGGCTGGGTTTGGTGTTGTTCTGGCTGGCGGAAGGCGTACTTGCCAACCGCACGGTCGCGTAACGGAGACGGTCCATGTCCACAACAGAGCTTCGCCCGGCGTTCCGTCAGCGGTTCCGCGCGGTGACGCGGCAGATCTGGTCGCTCCACGTCGGCCGCGGCGTTGCCCGCACGGCCGTGGCGGCCGCCGCCTTACTGGCGGCGACCACGGCATTCGATTACTTCTTCGAGTTGTCCTGGCCGGCCCGCGCGGGCCTGGCGGCGGCCTGCGCGGCCGTTGTAGCGATGCTTGCCGTGCGCTGGATTCTTCGCCCGGCGCGGGCCTGGAACCGGGCGCGGGTAGCGAGAGAACTTGAGGGGCTTTTCCCTCGCCTCGGCCAGCGCTTGCGGACCGCCACGCAGCATGGGGGACGCGCCGATGCCGAACTGGTCCGCGACGGCGTGGCCCCCGGCCTGGTTGCCGCACTCGAACAGGAAACCGCGGAGAAGGTCAAGCCGCTGCCGTTCCAGGCCGCGCTCCCGGTGCGGCCCGCGCTCTTCTGGAGCGTGGCGGGCCTCTGTTTTATCGCCGCGCTCGCTGTGTTCGCCATGCAGAACCCCGAATGGCAAATCGCGCTGCGCCGGATGACGCTCGCGCCCGTTCCCTACACGAACCTCACGGTGTCGTCCAGCGCGGCGCTGGTGGACGAAGGCGCCGACGTCGAGATCCGCGCCACGCTGTCCGGCCGCGCTCGCCCGGCGCTGGTCCTACACGTCCGCGAAGCCGGCGATCCAGACTGGAGGCGGGAGACCATGGACGAGTCCGACGGCGAATTCACCGCCCAGCTGTCGAACCTCCGGACGACCACGGAGTTCTTCGTCGCCGCAGGCCCGGATAGCACCCCCGTACAGCAGATCGTCGTCCGTCACCCGCTGAAGTTCGTCGCCGCGCGCGTCGAGGTGACAGCCCCCGCCTACACCGGTCTGGCCGTGGCGACGCACGAGAGCGGGAGTTTCTCCGCGGTCCAGGGCAGCACGGCACGAATCCAGTTCGATTTCGACCGCCTTCCGGCCGCCGCGACGCTGATCGTGAAAGACCCGGCCAAACCGAGCGCTGACCCCCGCCGCATCGAGATGGCGGTGCAGGACCAGCACGTCCGGGCCGAGCTGCCGCTTGTGGCCGACGTCGAGTACACGGTCGAGGCCAAGGATGCCGACGGCGTGACAGCGGTCGCCAATCGCCATCGCGTGCGGGTCACCGCCGACCAGCCTCCGACGGTCTATTTCGACTCGCCCGCCGAGAGCATGGAGGTTCACACGCTGGCGGAACTGCTGATGCGGGCCCGCGCCCGCGATGACTTCGGCGTCGTCAAGGTCGGCATCGCCTTCCAGATCAACAACGAGGAAGAGCGCACGCTGGTGTTGCAGGAGTGCGGGCGGGACGCCCGCGCTCCGGAGCGCGGGCGTCCCGCCCGCCAGCCGTACCAACGCGACGCCGTCGCCGAGGAGGTTCTGATGCTCGAGCAATTCCTGCTGACCCAGAAGGATTGCGTCGCCTACTACGCCTTCGCCGAGGACAACCGCCCCGACGCGCCGCAGCGGACGACAACGGAACTGCGCTTCATCGACATCCGCCCGTTTCTGCGCACGTATCGACTGATCGATCCACCGGAAGGGACGCCCGGCCCGCAGCGGGACTTGATCTTCCTCGATGAAGTGATCGCTCGGCAGCGGTTCAACTTGAACCAGTCGATACGACTGGAGACGCGTTCGCGGGCGCGCATCGACCTGGCCCAAGTGGAGCGGGTCGCGGCCTTCGAGAACAAGCTGGCCACTCAGACGCACGACCTGGCGGAATTCCTGATTGGCCTCGGGGTGGACGGTGCGGCCATTCTCTCACAGGCGGAAGAAGCCATGCTGTCCGCGGTGGATTCGCTGCAAGGGGCGAAGTTCGCCACCGCCATCAACCAGGAGCGCGACGCGCTGCGCTTCCTGATGGAGGCCCGCAACACGGTGCAGCAGGCGCTGCTCAAAAAACCGCGGGCGGTTCGGGCGCAGGCACGGGCCTTCGACCGGCTCCAGCGGCAGAAACTCCGCCGGCCCAACGAGAAGGCCGAGACCCTCCCGCAAATCGCCGAGGAGTTGGCCAAACTTGCCGACGAGGAGGACGAGATCGCGCGCAAACTCGCCGTGCCGGGGAACAACCCGACAGGCGGTGAGGGCGGCGGATCCGAAAACCCCGCAGAGTCGAAGACGAAGCCAACCGCGGCGGACAAACCCGATCCCACTCAGGAAAGTCAGGACGACATCGCGGCGCGGGCCACGTCGATCGACAAGGTCGCGGCCACCGCCAAGGGGTTGACGGGGTTGGCCAAAAAGCGGATCGGGGAGGCCGCCAAGGCCGCCAACGCCGGCGCCGATGCGCTGGGACAGCGCGATCGGCCCAGCGCCCGCAAGGAAGTCGAGCGCGCGCGGGAAAACTTCCGGCTGGCGGCCAAGCAGGTGGCGGCCCTTGCCGCCGAGGAAGTGGCGCAGCAGATCGCGGCGGCCCGCGACCTCGCCAACGACGTGGCGCTTCAGACGGCGCCGGCCGACGACAGGAAGAACCCCGGCGCCGGCAACGGCGAGGGAGACAAGAAGATGCCCGGCTTGGGCAACACCGCCGAGCAGGCCAAAACACTCAAGGACGTGATGGAGCAGATCGCGGGTTCGGGGTCCGAAGGCTCCGCCGAAGCCGCCCGGAAGGTCGCTGGGATTCTGAAACAGGAAGACCTCAAGGCCGCGATCGAGCGGCTCGAAAAGCCCGGCATCGGGAACGATCGCGGCGAGCGGCACGACCTGGCCGAGCGCTTCGCCGCTCTGGGCCAGAAGCTCGACCAAGCCTACCGCGAGACGATCGCGCCGCGGCTGGAGGAAATCGCCCGCCTGGAGCGGGAAGCGAATGAGCTGGAGCAGCGTGCCGCCGCGGCGGACGATGTCGCGGACTGGCGGCGGCTGCGGCAGCAGGGGGCGGTATTCGTCGAGCATCTGGAAGCCGCCGGCCTGGGCAACTTCGCGGAGGAAGATCTTCGGGCCGGGCTGCGCACTGGCGCCGTTGTGGCCGGCAAGGAGTTGTTCGGCCGAGGGATCGCGGCCGTTCATTCGAGGCTGGCCGCGAAGCTACAGGAGTTCGTGGCTGGCGATCGGTTCACCACGGGCAATGAGGCCGTGCCGCCGGAGTACAAAGACCTGGTGGACCGATACCTGCGCGCGTTGTCAGCGGGCCGCACGAAGTGACTACCCCGTAAGCCCCTACCCTCCGAAGCGGGGGAGAGGGGCTTACGAGACAAGTATGAAGTGACCCAGAGGCTGGCATGACGTTCGATCTTAGCTCGGATTGGGCGGTGTTCCCGTGGTTGGGGGCAGCCCTCCTGGCGCTCTGGTGGGCGTGGCGGCGGAGCGGGCCGGCGATGCCTCGTTCCCGACACGTGGTCCTGTGGCTTTTGCGGGGCTGCGTGCTGGCCGCCCTCGTGGCGATCGGCCTGAACCCCGTGCGCGTCGCCGTGACGCCCGGCTCCGTCCATCGGCCCGAGGTCCATGTCCTGCTCGATGCCTCGCAGAGCATGCAGTTGGGCAGCCCCGAGTCCCGCTGGCAGACAGGCTCCGCGCTGCTCCGCGCTGCCCTCGAACGCCAACAGGAGCACGCGGACGTACACATCCACCGTTTCGGCCAGCGGCTCGTTGCCGTGAACTTGGCGTCGTTCCAAGCGGGCGGCGAACTGTCCCACCCCGACGATGCCGACACTCAGTTGGCCGCCGCGTTCGGGCAATTGGCCGCCCGCCTCGGCCGCGAGGGACCGGCGGCGCTGGTCGTGATTTCGGACGGCCGAGTGCGCGACCCGGAAAAGGTGGACGAGATGGCAAGCCCGTGGCGGCGTCTGCGCGTTCCGGTGCATGTCGTACCGCTGGGCCGCGCCGCTGAGGGCGGCGATGCCGCCATCGTCGCCGCCGTCGCTCCCGCCAAGGCGCGAAAGCAGGCCCAGGTGGAGGTGGACGTTTTCTTGCGCTCCTTCGGCTTTGCCGGCCAACGCACCGAGCTCCAGCTCCAATCCCTGGATGAAACCGGCAAGGTTCGCCGGACCTTGACCACGCTCCCCATCACCTTGCAGGACGGAATGCAGGCCGTGACGGTGGCCTTCCGCACCGAGCCGGATCGGAAGCGTCTGCGCTTGCACCTCCCTCCGTTACCCCGCGACCTGGCTCCAGCGAACAACGATTTCCCGTTGGAGATCGAGATCGACCGCACAAAGGTCCGCGTCCTCGTGCTTGAAGGTGCTCTCCAAACCGGGTTCTTCCGGTTTACCAGAGCCCCTGGGGAGCCGGGCGACGATTCGGACGCGCCCTACGCCCCGTTCCGCGACGCCTTGCTCGCCGATCCGGACATCCAGTGTGACGTGTTCGCCGTGCCGCCGGGCGGCGGCACGCCGCAGCGGGTTCCAACGAGGGAGACGGCCCACCTCCCCAGAGCCTTCTATCAGACCGCCGCCGAGTTGATGGCCTACGACACGATTGTGCTGTCGAACGTGCCGCGCTCGGCATTGAGCGACGAGATCCTCGGCTGGGTGGACGAGTGGGTCGGCAAGCGCGGCGGCGGCCTGCTCATGGCGGGCGGGCCGCGGAGCTTCGGCGCGGGCGGCTGGACGGGCACGGTGGTCGAACGCATGTTGCCGGTCGAGTTCCTCGGCTCGGCCGACTGGGAACTCACCCCAGCCCTCCTGGAACCGACCGGCGCCGATCTGCATCCGGTCTGGCGCTTGTTCGAGGACGAACGGGCCACGCGGGCGGCGCTGCGGACGCTGCCGGAGTCGCTCGGCCGGAACAACTGGGTGCGGGTGAAGCCCCAGTCAGGCTCGGTCCTCGGCGCTCAGAAAGCTGGGACTGGGACCGGCACGCCGCCGCTGTTGGCGCTCGGCGCCTACGGTCGCGGCCGGACGGCGGCGCTGGCCACGCCGATCTCGGCCTCTTGGTCGCCCCGCTTCACCCGGCAGTGGGGCGAGCAGGACAATCAGTATTTCGCCCGCTTCGCACGGAACCTGACCTATTGGCTAACCGAAAACTCCGCGATTGGCCGGCGCCGGCTGGTGGCCAGCACCGATAAGCGCTTCTACCGTCCCGGCGAAACCGTCGCCCTCGCGGCCAAGACCTTCGACGAGTCGGCCAACCGGACCGGGCGCTACCGGGTGGTCGCCATGCTCGAGCCGCGACAACTGGACGGCGCCGAGTTACCGCCCTGTCCGGTAAAATGGGCGGTGGGGCGGCCGCGCTCTCCGGGCGAATCCGGGGATCTTCCCGGCTGGGGCGAGGAGATCGAACTGCACCTCGACCCACGGACTCGGGATTATTCCCTGGCGCTGCCGCTCGCCCTCGCGCTCGCCAACGGGTCGGCGGGGCAGGCGATCCGGCTGGAGCTGACCGCCTACGAGGGTCAGACGCAGATCGACAGCGGCTCGCTTGACGTGCAGATCCTGAGCGACCCGCACGAACAACAGAACCCGCTGCCCAACCGAGAGTTTCTGGCCGCGCTGGCGCGTGGGACGGGCGGCCGCGAGATCGCGGATGCCAATGCACTGGCGGAGACACTGAGGGAACTGCCGGTTTCGGAAGGCCCGGCGACGGTTCGCCGCACCCCGATCTGGAGCCGCGGGTGGCTC
>DATBGU010000334.1:0-83130 GCA_036557825.1 Gemmataceae bacterium | reverse complement strand
GTGATGCTGCCGTGGTCCAGCCGCTCTGAAATTATCTTAGCGGGCACGTCCGACAGCAGCAAGAGGGTGGCGCAGGTGGGCCGCAGATCGTAAAGGCGGAACCCTTGACCGCGACCCGATGGTTTGCTTTCACCGGACTCGGGCAGTTTCTTTATCTCCGCCTGGTTCGCTGAACTTCTGTCCCTTTCTTTTTGCGCCGCAGATGAACGCGCTGAAGGCGCAGTCCGGTGCCAAGCGTGCCTTCGTCGTCATCGACTACCCGCAGGTGATGCCCATCCCCGACAGCGCCGTGACCTTGCCCATGCCGAGTTCGGATACTCTTGCTCATCCATCTCGACCTCGCGTGCCGAGCCGAACTCGAAGGCCGGTGAGCAGGTGAGCGGTCGGCCCCACCGCCTCCGCTGCCATTTTTGTTGAACCGACCTGCACGATTCTACCGATATTGAAGGCGGCAAATTGGCTTGAACCAAAACGGAAACTCCCTCTGAGGGAAGGGGGGGGCGATGGAGAATCAGGCAGTGACGGGTGCGGGCGGGGTTCGACTGGCCAGGCGCCTGACGGCCAAAGATTAATCAGGTGCTTCTCAGGCAGGCTGCGTCCAGGGATCGCGCAACCAGTCCCTGGCCTAACTGGTTCGCCCTCCCATTCATATCCTCCGCGCCGCTGGACACGGTTTTGTTCGCCTCCAACTGGTGAAAGGTCTTCGTTTCCATGTGCCGCACTGGCAGTTTGAGGAGTCTCCGAGTTGTGCACACACGGAACCAGTAGTCGGGTATTGGACTCGAAGAGCGTGCGACCGGGAGATCGTCGCGTATCAGTCGAGTTCGCCGGGAGGTTCTGAAACAAATGAAAGAGAGGGAAAAGCGCAGGGCAGTAGTCCTCATCCCGGGCGTGGTGAATGCCTTTGACACGATCAGCGGCCAGCGGATCGCCGAGGCGGTGAACGAGTTGGGCTTCAAGGTCGATGTCTGCACACTCGCGTCATGTCCTGTCGGCGAGTATGACTGGTGCATGTTGGCGGCTCCCCCGGAAGCGGTACTCGGCGTGGGGGATGCCAGGGGCGGCCTGGTTAAAATGCGGGCGCTCCGGTGCCGCTGCAAGGTTGTCGCCACAACTTTTCCGGACATGGGGAAACTCCTCTCCTTGGAGAAGTTCCTGTACGATTGTGAGGCAATCGGAGTGGATGCCATGCTCGACCTCGGCTTCCACGATCAGTGCAAGCACCTTCCGTTAAAGATCCGGTGCAAATACCAGCTTATCATGGCCGGCCTGACCCCCTCGGAAATGCGGGCACTGGACGAACCCGAGTGTTCCGACACGAAACGCACGATCCCCTGGGCCTTTGTCGGGCATTACTCGCCGGACCAGGTCGGCGTGATTGGGCATCTGGTACGAACCGTCGATCCTCGCGGGTTTATCTATATTCCGCATCTTGTCTCGACTTGTCCCGAGAAACCCTCCTACCCTCTCAACTACCGGCAATTGGACGCGTTACTGCGTCGCACGCGATACCTCATTTGGTGGCCGCACGAGGGCGATTGTTACAGCGAGAATGAACGATTGCGCATGGCGCTGCTGGCAGGCGCGGTCCCGGTCAAGTTGCTCGCCTCGTCAGGCCCGGTCAGTGTGCCAAAGCCCTTTGACTATCTGGTGATGGCAGTAGACGCTGTCGGCCAAATGCTGGCGTCGCTGGATTTTAAACAAGTGCGGCAGCGCTTTCGGGCGGACTTCCGGCAGCTCAAGGGTCTCGAGGTCGGTCTGGCAGAGCACCTGGTCGCCACGGGGCTCATGGGGCCCGAGGAGGCGCGCGACAGGGGAGTGGAGTGTCTCGGACTGTCTCGGCTCCCATCGGCGGCTTGAGGCGCCGCCCGAATCACCGAGGGGGACTACAGGGGGCCGCATGGCGGCAGGTCGAAGATGAGGTGGCTAAATGTCGAGAGACGGGGTGACCATTGCAATACCGAACTGGAACCACGAGTTGCTGCTCGCGCGTTCGATCCTGTCCGCACTCAAGGCGCTGAAGGCATTGAACGAGGAAGGCTGTCCGGGCGAGGTTTTGGTGATTGACGACAACTCGCGCGATGGCTCACTGACCCTGTTGCGGCAATTGGAGGCCCATTATTGCCAGGAGGGGTTGTGCGTCCTGGCCCTCACCGAGAATATCGGACTCGCCGGAGTCCGCAACCAGGCCCTCGTTCATTCCCGCTATCGATATGTCGCGTTTGTCGATGCGGATGACGAGCTTATTCCGGAGAACCTTACGTGCCTGTGGCGGGCAATCCGTGAGACGGGCGCGGCAGCGGCATACGGCAATGTTCTTCGGAGGCTTCTGTCGTCGACGGAGGTCCATGATATTTACAGCAACGAGAGTTTTCAGGACCGGATCTTTGAGGCGAATTACATCAGCAGCTTCGGCCTTGTCGACCGGGAGCAACTTCTCGACATCGGAGGTTACTTTCGCGCTTTCCCAACGCTGGAAGATTACGAGGAATGGCTGCATCTTGCCTGCAACGGCCGGCGGATAGTCTTCGTACCAATTGCCCACGGATATTATGATATGCTGCCGAACTCAATGCTCACGGATCGCCCCCTGGAGCAGCAAACGCAGCAGAGGATCCGCCGCATTTTCGACCAGGTTAAAGCCCGGAAGTACCTGGGAGTTAACACGCGCCACCTCTGTTACCACCCAGCCGTGGGGTACTTGTGAGTCGTCTCCCGCGGGAGGTAGGAGCATGCCGGAAAAGTATCGCGGTGGCTTGGGAACAACTACTCGATGGTGTGAGCTGACCCGTTCCGCCATTCAGGGAGGCGCAGATGTCCGCGCGGCTGCGAGGAGAAAATGTGGGCTGGCGAACCATTTACCATTCCTACAGACCGGTGGAGGAGTATTTGGACCTCCTCGAAGTGGCCGGTTGCCACTCGCCGCGGGGCGTGGTCCGGCCCATCGACGCCCTCGCCTTGCACCGGCTGTTGGATATGTCGCTCCCGCGCCCGATTGTGTTGGACCTGGCGGGAGATGCCAGCAACGGCGTATCCACCCTCCTTTGCCGCAGTCAATCCCAGGTGAGGGAGGTGATTACGGTATCCTCACCATCTCAGGGCGTCACCCCGGCCTGGCGATCTATCCTGGAGAACTACCTGGCGACATGTAACCCGCCCGCCCTCGCACCATGGACAGAACTCGCCGGGGACGCGGACCTGGCGCGGGCGGTGAAGGAGAGGTGCGGCGCGGCCTCTCCCCTTGTTCTGCGGTCGGCGACCGCCCAGACGCCGGAAGACCTGGGGCGGAAGATCGCGCACTGGCTGGGCCTCCGGTCGGACCTGGTCGTCGTCCTCCTGTCACTCGGTGAAACGGGGCAGTGTGAGCACCTGGCGTCTCTGGTTTCGACCTTCGGCAGTCACTCGCCCTATCGCCTGACCCTCCTGCGCGAGCAGGCGCCGGCGTTTCATGAGTGTCAGCTTGGTTTGGTCTATCACCGCAATCACCCGTCCCTGGACGGCATCCTCGTCCGTCTTCGGCAGTTGTTCACTGGCAATTTCACCTTCCTGAACCTGATCAAGAACACCTGTGAGGCAGCGATCCAGGCAGGGCAGAGGGAACAAGCGATCCAGCACCCGATCGGGCCTCTGGCAGAGGCTCGGCGCTTGATTGCCGAAAAGGACCGGGCGCTAGCGGACAAGGATCGCACGCTAAGGATAGTGCGACAAGAACTGACCCAGGCGACTGCGGGACTCTCCTACAAGTTAGCGCGGCGAATGGCCCGAGCACGCGCTCTATTGGCTCCCGAAGGTAGCACACGTTATCGAGCCCTCAAGAAAATCGTCCGCGTGGTTAGTGATTGGAGAGTCCTGAGTAAGTAGATCGTCGAATGTTCTTTCGCAAAAACGCCGGAATTTCCGGGTGTTTTCGCATACGCCTTTGAAAGAACTTTTGTCCTTCTACTTAGAAGTTCAGGGGTTGATCAGGTGGAGAGGTGAGGGACGCAGGCGACCCCAGCCTTCTGCCGACCGTTGGAAGAGAGGACAGGCATGGCCATCGAGCGTGTGGTTCCCGACGAACTGGAGCCATCCACAAAGGTGCTGGTCGAGCATCTGGAGAGGTATGAATTGGCTGGCTCGCTCCTTCAGCCGGATGATCTCGTCGTCGATGCGGCGTGCGGCTCCGGCTACGGTACGGCGATGCTGGCCGGCAAGTGCAAGCACGTCATCGGCTACGACATCTCCGAGGAGACCGTGGCCTATGCACGCAGGCGCTATCCGGCGGACAACCTGGAGTTCCTCACTCTGGACCTGAGTAGTGAGCCCCTACCCGAATGCGACGTGGTCGTCAGTTTCGAGACCATCGAACACCTGCCGGCGTTCGAGTTCTTCCTGGAGAGTGCCAAGACCCGTGCCCGGCGTCAGATTATCCTGAGCACGCCGATCATCCCCACACGCCATTTCAACCCGTTCCATGTCCATGATTTTACCCAGGGACAGATCAAGGAGATCATGCAGCCCTGGCATCCCGCCTATTTCTGCATTCAAGCGGGGCAGTTCGGTGTTTGGGCGTTCAACCGAAATGCTGAGGCGGCCGATGCCGCGTATCACCTCACCCTCCGCAATCTAAGCGATCAACAGGAGCAATCGACTCGGTTTGAACGCGAGCAGGAGCAATTGATCCAGGAATTGCGGTCCTGGGTGTCGGAGTTGCAAAACGGGAAAGCATGGGTGGAAGAGCAATGGCGCAGCTGGGAACGAATAGCGGCCGAGCGCGAAGACGCCATCCGCGACCTACGAGCGAGACTCCAGCAGGCCGAGCAACACCGCGCGGGGCGCGGCCGAGGGATAATGTCTCTGGGTGTCAGGCTGTGGTCGCGCCTGGCGACACGCTCTCGCCGCGCCGGATGAGGTTCTATCAGCACGGATTGTAATGAGGGGTGGAATGATGAGTGTTTCCGAACCGACGGCGACTGCTGGTTTACGACCAGTCAAGGTCAGCGTGTGTATCCCAACCTATAACGGTCAGGACTTCGTTCGCGAAGCGGTGGAGAGTGTGCTCAGCCAGACTTACAAGGACTTCGAGTTGTTGCTGGTAGACGACAACTCGACAGATAACACCCCAGACATTCTGCGTTCATTCTCCGACTCGCGCGTACGTGTCTGTCTTAACAGCGAGCGGCGCGGCATCCCGGGCAACTGGAACCGCTGCCTCTCCCTGGCAGGCGGGGAATACGTCTGTCTTTTCCATCAGGACGACCTGATGTTGCCCGAGAACCTGGAGAAGAAGGTTTGGGTGCTCGATTCCGATCCGCAGGTGAGCTTCGTCCATTCCTCGGCCGAGGTGCTAGTCGAGGAGTCGGCCCCCCCCCTTCTCGCCGCCTGGTCCGGGGCGGAGGATTACATCGTGGAAGGGGCGGACTACTTCAGGCGACTCCTCTTTCACGGCAACACAATCTGCTGTCCCTCAGTCATGGTCCGCCGACAGCGACTGCTGGACGCCGGCGGCTTCGATGAAACGCTGAAATATGCCTGTGATTATGAAGCCTGGATGCGACTGAGCGTCGAAGGCCGAATCGCCTTCCTCAAGCAACCACTCGTCAGCTATCGCTGGCACCGCCAAAATGCCTCGCATACCTTCCAAGAAATGAAAGGGACCGAGGAGGTTATCACGGCCTGCGAGCGTGTCGTACCCCGCTATCTGGAGCGCACCGGGCGCTGGCATGAGAAGACCATTCTCGAAGAAGCGCTTGGTTCTCTGGCTGCCTCGCGCCGCTGGGCAGGGCAGTTGCAACAGGACCTCCCGGCCCTGAAAGGCTGGATCGAGGAGCTGGAAAAGGCCAAGGCCTGGCTGATCGAGCAGTGGAAGCAGGATCAGGCCCGGCTTCAGTCGCGCGACCTGGAGTTGCAGACCTTGACCCTGCGGTTGCAGGAATGCGACCACCAGTTACAGACGCTCCTGGCATCCAGGAGTTGGCGTTGGATGTGTGCGATCCGTGCCATGGTGCCGTTTCCACGTCGTCGGCGAGCAGGTTGAGCACCTGCTCCTGAGGACCGGCTTCTCACGCAAGCCCTCCGCGGACGAAAGGATCGGATGCGATGAGGTTTTCGGTTGTCGTCCCCTGTTACAACCAAGGGCGGTTCTTGACGGACTGCCTCGAAAGTCTGGCCTACCAGACGATGCCGCCCTGGGAAGTGGTGGTCGTCGATGACGGTTCCACCAATGCGGAAACCATGGAGTTGTGCGCCCGGCTGCCCCACTATTATTATCCGTTCCAGCTGCGGTGCTTGCACAAGCCCAACGGGGGACTGTCATCTGCCCGCAACTACGGGATTCGGCACAGCTGCGGCGATGTCATCCTCCCCCTTGACGCCGATGACAAGCTGACCCCCGATGCCATCGAGGAATACACCACACTGTTTGCGAGCGATCTCAAGGTGGATATTTGTTATCCCGATCAACTTAATTTTGGCAACGATGACAGACTCTTTTATACACCTCTGTTCAACCGTTGGCGTCTGACTCAAGAGAACATCATGGTGTATTCCAGCGCTATCCGTCGCCGGGTCTTCGATGCCGGCTACTGGTATGACGAAGAGATGCGGGGCGGCTATGAGGACTGGGAGTTTTGGATGCGCACCTGCGCCTTGGGGCCTTTCCGCGCCACCCCACTGCGGAAAGCGGTCTTCGTTTACCGGCGCTGGGGGTATTCCATGGTTGCGGCCGTCAACTCTGAAACCGTCGTCTCCTCCTTCCGGAGAAAGCATAGGGACAAAGGTATCTGGTCGCCCGAGATCGAACAACGGTTGCGCACGATGGACGCTCCCACTCACCGCGCTGTGTGTGCCGATCCGTCCGTGATCTCGTTGCCTGGTCATGATATTGCCCTTCTCCCGGAGGGCTCACTGGAGCACTTCCTGAAGACGGACCCGATATCGCGCTTCCTCTGGTTAGGTTCTTTCCCACGGGAGGCGACGGCACACCTTCAGCTCATTGTCAATGAGGTCGCACGGCACGCTCCCTCGCCTGTTTACCTGTTCATGGACTGCCATACGTCGAGGGTGTATCTGACCGTTCTGGATCGTCTCGCGGTGCTCGCAGCCTCGGACGGTGACTCGTCTTTCTCGACCGCCTCCCTTCGCGCCCTCCGAATTACGACGAGCGGGGACAGGCAACCCTATGTAGTGACGATCGGGATACCGGACGACGCATGGCTGCGGTCCACGGAGGCGCTGGCACTATTGTGTAACCGAGTGGGAGTGAATGCCCTGCCGGAAGGATTCAGCGAAAACCCCCGCGTCGATAACGATTTGTATTACTATTACCAGCGAGAACCCGCTGTCCCGTCTCCCGTGGTCCGGTCCGGTGGTGATCGTATCTTAGCGATCGCCATGCCCTGGCTGACGTACGGCGGGGCCGAATTTGCGGTGCGTATTTTGCTCCAGGAAGGCACCGTCCGCCGCCGGTTTGACAAGATCATTCTCCTCACGTTTGAGAAGGCTGATCACGCCGCACACCATCTCTTTGAGCAACTGGCCGACGCGGTCCTTCACCTGGGACAGTTGCCTGGTGATGACGAGCGGCGGATGGCAATCGCCCTCAAAGTATTAGAGTCGGGTGGCATCACCGATTTTCTCATCGTCAATTCCCGGCACGGCTACGAATTGATCCCTCATATCCGGAAGGCAGGACTCGCCATCCGTATCAGCGCTCAGCTGCACAGCCTGGAGGGCCACCCCTTGACTGGAATCGCTTCTGAAGGCTATCCGCGCCTTCTGGCGTCGCAGTATGCGCCCCTGGTGGATAGGGTCGCCAGTATCTCGGATCATCTCACCTCCTTCATGACCGATCATCTGTATTTCCCTCACCAGAAGATCAAGACAGTACGGCTGGGTGTCGATCAGGGACACTTTAGGCCTCCCATCCATACCGACCAGGGCCGACCGAAACGTGTGGTGTGGTGTGGCCGGTTGAGCCCCGAAAAAGACCCTCTGCTCGCCCTGCGCGTCGCGGAGCACTTCCACCGCCAAGCACCGGACATCCGCTTCGTCTTCGTGGGTGACGGCCCTCTGGCGGACCACTTCTCCGGGCAACTCCAGGCCTGTCTCGCCCGCGGGGTACCTGTGGAATGGATACCCCGCATTTCTGGGGTAAACGAAGTCTTCAGAGAGTCGGACTGTCTCTTCATGACCAGTCTTTGGGAGGGCATCCCCATCGTCGTCCTGGAAGCCCTCAGCACGGGCATCCCCGTGGTGACGTGTTTCGCCAATACCGCGATGAAGGAGATTGTCGCTTCCGGGCAATGCTTCGAGGTCAACAACCGGCTGAGCATGGACGAATATTGCCAGCGTTTGCGGCAGGCCCTGGACGCCCCTCCGTTCTCGCCTGATCCTGCACTGTCGCATCACCGTTACGCCCAGGAAATGATCGACTGGCTGTTCCCGACCGGAGCCTGCGCCCGGCAAGACTACCTGACTTCGGTTTTCGGAGTTACCGCAGCGGCGTGAGATCCGTCGTCGCGTCACCTTCACGGAGGTTCCATCATGCCTGATACCTGCTCCCTTCAGGGCCTGTCTGCGGTCCCTGATCCTGGCCAGCCCGACGTTCTCAAGAAGGGAAACGATTCGATCCTGGTGAATGGCGATGCGGGGACTCGCCTGACGTCTGTCCTCTGCCAAATCGACGAACTCCGTCGACTGAACAAACGGATCGAACTCGACAACCGGGGACTGGTGGCCCACAACAGAGCGTTACAAACCCGACTGGCTCGGTTTGAAGCGCAAGTGGCCCATTTGGAGGCCCGCGTGGGGAGCCAACGCTATCGCCTGATCGACCGCGTGTACCGCATCACCCAACGAGTGCCTTTGCTGACTCGCGTGAGCAAGTTCCTCTTGCTGAAAGCCGGGAAGACAGCTCGAAGGCTCCGTTCCTGGCTCGCCGTCTGAAAACAAGTGCAGAGTCGGCTTACTATTCCGCAATTTGTTGATCGAGTGGTTCTCGGATTCAGAAAAGAGGTTACCATGGACGCTCTGTCGACATGTCCAGTTGACGCCGCCCCTGGCTGTTACCAGCAGAAGCGCATGGCGCACTGGGACCGCCTCGCCGACCAGATGGATGAGCGGTGCGGTTGGGGTGGCTTCTACCACCAGCGGCTCGTTGAGGTCTATCGATCTCTCATCCCTCCGGGGCAGCGTGTGCTCGAGATCGGCTGTGGCCGGGGCGACCTCCTGAGCGGCCTTGAGCCGGCTGTTGGGGTTGGGATCGACTTCTCGCAGAGTATGATCGAACGTGCCCGACTCCGGCACCCTGGGCTGCAGTTCCTCCACGCAGATGCCCACGACCTGGATCTCGACGAGCGCTTCGACTTCATCATCCTGTCGGATCTGGTAAACGATCTGTGGGATGTGCAGGCCGTGCTGACGCAGGTCGCTCTCCTGGCGGCACCGGGAGCCCGAGTCATCCTGAACACGCACAGCCATGCCTGGACCTTGCCCCTGTGGTTGGCCGAACGGGTGGGTTTGGCCCGGCCGCGCCTGCGCCAGAATTGGCTAACGCTGGAGGACCTCGCCAATTTGCTTCGGCTGAGCGGCTTCGAGGTACTCCGGTCCTGGCAGGAAGTACTTTGCCCCCTCCGCATCCCGCTGCTCGGCCCATTCTGCAACAAGTACCTCGTCAAGATGTCTCCGTTCAAGCACCTGGCACTGGCCAACTTTCTGATCGCCAAGCCGGTCCCCGAACGGCAACCGGATCGGCCGAGCGTTTCGGTCGTCATCCCCGCCCGAAACGAGGCGGGCAACATTGAGCAGATCCTCGCCCGTATCCCGGAAATGGAGGGTGAGACGGAGTTGATCTTCGTCGAGGGGAACTCGACCGACGACACCTACGAGGCCATCGAGCGGGCGCTGGAGAACCACCCCGAGCGCCAGGCCATGCTCTTGCGCCAGGACGGGAAAGGTAAGGGTGATGCGGTGCGCAAGGGGTTTGAGGAAGCGACCGGCGACATCCTGATGATTCTCGACGCCGACCTGAGCGTTGCACCCGAGGACTTGCCGCGGTTTTACGAGGCCATCCGTACCGGGCGGGGCGAATTCATTAATGGCGTGCGCCTGATTTATCCGATGGAAGAAAAGGCCATGCGCTTCGCCAATTTGCTCGGGAACAAGTTTTTCAGTCTGGCCTTCTCCTGGCTTCTGGGAACCTCGATCAAGGATACGCTTTGCGGCACCAAGGTTCTGTGGCGCAAGGATTATGAACTGATAGCCGCTAATCGTTCCTACTTCGGCGACTTCGACCCCTTCGGCGATTTCGATCTCCTGTTCGGTGCAGCCAAGCTAAACCTAAAGATCGTGGATATGCCCGTCCGTTACCGCGAGCGTGTGTATGGCACGACCAACATCCAGCGTTGGCGGCACGGCTGGATGTTGTTGAACATGGTGTTGTTCGCCGCCAGCAAGATCAAGTTTATCTAAAGCCCCGACGGACACCGACGAAGGGCTGTCACGGAAAGGGTCAAGCCAGCCGGCTGGGTTGTCGGCGACCACACGGACCGATTGCGTGGGGGTGCAGTTTAGGAGGAATGGAGATATGGGATTGATCGAGGGGAAACGGGTTCTGGTGACGGGCGGGTCGGGCTTTCTCGGGCAAGCAGTGTGCCAGGCCCTCCAGCCGTTCAAGCCCTCCACGATTGGTGTGCCGCGCAGCGCCACCTACGACCTTCGCGAGAAAGAGGGCATCCGGCAGGCACTGGATCACTACACTCCGGATATCATCCTCCACCTGGCGGCGGTGGTAGGGGGTATCGGCGCCAACCGGCACAATCCAGGCCGATACTTCTACGACAACGCCATTATGGGCATCCAACTCATGGAGGAGGCCCGGCGGCGCGGGGTTCATAAATTCGTGGCCGTGGGGACGATCTGCTCGTATCCCAAGCACACGCCGATACCCTTCCAGGAAGAGAACCTGTGGAACGGATACCCCGAGGAGACCAACGCGCCCTATGGGTTGGCCAAGAAGATGATGCTGGTTCAGTCCCAGGCTTACCGGCAGCAGTACGGCTTCAATGCCATCACCCTGCTGCCGGTCAACCTGTACGGCCCGCGCGACAACTTCGACCTGGAGACCAGCCACGTCATCCCCGCCCTGATTCGCAAGGCCGTCGAGGCCCGCAACGCCCGGCGGCCGTACATCGAGGTGTGGGGGACGGGCGCGGCCACCCGCGAGTTCCTGTTCGTCCGCGACGCCGCCCGGGGCATTGCCCTGGCCGCCGAGCACTATGACAAGCCCGACCCGGTGAATATCGGCGCCGGGCAGGAGATTACCATCCGCGCCCTGGTCGAACTCATCTGCGAGTTGTGCGGCTTCCGGGGCGAGATCCGATGGGACACCACGCGGCCGGATGGCCAACCGCGCCGCTGCCTGGACACCAGCCGGGCGGCCCGGGAGTTCGGCTTCCGCGCCTCCACCAGCTTCCGCGACGGGCTGGCCGAAACGATCGAGTGGTATGAGCGGACCTGCGGCGCGGAGCGAAGCCGCGCGGCCTAGCGGCCCGTCAACCCGGGATCGACAGCCGATGGGGAGGATGCCGATGGGGAGGGTGCCGATGATGGATAAGGCGCACAAACTCAACTCCCTGACCGGCTTACGTTTCGTGGCCGCGGCGGGGATCGTCCTCCTGCACTCCGGCTGGTTCGGGATGACGGCCTACAAGGTGATCAACCTCGGCCTGTTCGTGGACCTCTTCTTCATCCTTTCGGGGTTCATCCTCGCCTACAACTACCCCCGACTGGACAGTGCCGGCGGCCGGGGCCGGTTCCTGCTGGCCCGCTTCGCGCGCCTCTGGCCAGCCCACGCCCTCGGCCTGTTGCTGATGGTGTTGCTCTACAAGCATCCGACCCTGCCGGTGAGCGGGATCGGCCCCAGTGGGGTGGCTGTCCTCAACTTGTTCATGATCCACTCCTGGATCCCCGTGCAGAACCTGGTTTTCTCCTACAATGGGCCGTCCTGGAGTATAGCGACCGAGTTTGGTTTTTATATCTTGTTCCTCTTCCTGATTCAGCGTTGGGAGAGAACCTGGCACGTGAAGCTGCTCCTGACATGCGTGCTGGCCTGCGCCCTTCCCTCCCTGCTGCTCCTCACGGGATTGCCGGGAGAAGATGCCTCCGGGGAGATCCTCAGCACGGCCTCCCTGGGTTTTCATCCTCTCATGAAGGTGTGGGAGTTCACCGCGGGGATGTCGGCGGCGCTACTCTGGCGGCAGCTGTCCCCGCGCCTGCGGATTGGTGCCGTCAAAGGCACACTCCTGGAACTCAGCGCCGTCGCCCTGGTCGCCGCAGTCATGTACATCCGTTTCCAGCGGACGGTGGCCCCCCAGCTCCTCCCTTACGTCGGCAAAATCGGTGTGATGCTGCTGTTCGTCGCCGGGCCGCTCGCGCTGCTGATCGTGGTCCTCGCCAACGAGCGGGGCTGGGTGTCGCGATTGCTCGGCTCCCGGCCTGGCGTGCTGCTCGGCGAGATCTCCTACACCATTTACATTCTGCACTTCATCTTGATCCACTATTACAGCGAGCACTTCAGCGCCTTCACGCGCTTGCCTGGGTGGTTGGCCTACGGCGTGTTCTGGCTCATCCTCCTGACCGTGTGCCATTTCGTCTACGTCGGCTTCGAGCGGCCGGTGCGCGGCTGGTTGGTCGGCCTCTGGCCCACGCCCGGCCGGAGCGACGTCCGTCCGAGCGGGGTATCATCCGCCGGCGCTCCGCGGACGCTCTGGCAGCGGCTGGTGGACCCGTCGCGCCGCCTGCTGGCGGGAGAGGCCCTGATGCTGGGCTGCTTGCTCCTCTCGGTTGTTGTCTACGCGACGCGCAGGCATTGACGGCTGGCGGACGCCTCGGGCCCGCGCCGGTGCGGCGGGCGGAATCGGAGGAGGGATGCGGACAATGTTTCAGACACAGCTGGTCGAGCGTCCGACAGGCACACCGACCGGAGCGACCCCCCCCACGGCCCGCCTTCCGAACTCAGGCCGCCGGTTGCTGCGCTTCGCGGCGGCGCCCCTCGTCGCCTTGCTCCTTCTGGCCCCGAGTGTCTGCTGGGTGGCGCAAGACAGGTCGGTGTGGCCCTGGGACCAGGCCTGGTACGGCGAAGTGTCGGTGGAGTTGTATTACACACTGGCCCACAACCCGCGCGGCTGGCCCGCCGCCATGAAGGCCGCCTTCGCCAGCAAGGCACCCGGCCAGGCCTGGCTGGGGCAGTGGTTCGTGCCTCTGGGCCAGTTCCTCGGCTCGGTCGATCGAGGCCTGCACCTGTCGGTCCTGCTCTGGCAATTTCTCACCCTGGTCCTGATTTACCGCATCGGCCGGGAGTTGAGCCCGGCACAGGGAGGGACGGCCGGCGTGGGAGGCTGCGCCCTGGTCGGCGCGGCCCCGCTCTTCGTTGGCATGTCGCACCAGTACATGACCGAGGCGCTGCAAACCCTGGCGGTGACGTGGTTCTTCTACTGCGCCCTCTCCTCGCCCCGCTGGGGCCGCATCCGCATCCTCGCTCACCTGGCCGCAGCCACGGCCGTGGCCATGCTGGCCAAGACCACCAGCCCGCTCTACTGCCTGTTGCCCGGCCTCATGGCCGTTGTCCAGCTGTTGCGCCGCCGGCCGATACTGAATGACCGAGCGGGGCCGCTGGCCCTCGCGGTTCGCATCGGCGGGCTGGCCCTCGGCATCGGCCTGCTCGCCGGGGCGGCGGTCTGGTATCGGGCCAACTGGCAGGCCGTCCGCCACCACGCCTACATCGCCTCGGTCAGCGATATCGCTCTGCAATACGGGCACAAGGACGTCTTCTCACGGAAGTTCGCCTTCTGGTTCGCGGCCCTGCGCGAGGGCCTGTTTACCCCGCCCCTGTTCTGGATGGCGGCCTTCCTGACGCTCACAGCGGTCGCGGTCTGGGGCTCGCGGCTCGGCCAGGCCGCGTGGTTGCGCCGGCCCTCGGCGGCCAACTGCCTCGCCCTCCTCGCCGCCTTGCAAGTGGCCATCCTCCTGGTCGCCTTCGCCTTCACCATCAACGAGGATACGCGCTTCCTGACCGCCGTCGCGCCGGCGGTCGCCGTCCTCCTGATGTGGGCGGTCGCCAACGTCCCGGTGCGGGCTGCCGGGGTCGTGTTCGCCACCGCCGCCCTGGCCCAGTGGGGGTTCGTCCACGCGATCACCCTCGGCGTGAGCGACTGGAAAGGCCATTGCTGGCTCGTCCCCGTCGAGAGGGATGCCACCCACGCCGAGGAGACGGCGCGGGTCGTCCGGCTGACGTCCGAGTTGGCCGATCGGTACAACATCGTCGGCATCGAGCTGCCGTGGTGCAACGCCAACTCGTTGGCCTACTATGCGGCGAAACACAAGCTGGCGGCGCGGCGGCGCGCCAATTACACCAGTCTGGGGTATGCCGAGACGGACGTCGGCAAGGCCCTCGGCCGCATTGACGCGATCAACCCGACCTTCTTCATCTCGCTGGAAGAAGGCGCACAACCGAAGCCACCCAATTGCCTTAATCAGGTGGCGGCCCCGGTGCTCGCCAAGCTTCAGAGGGATGAGCGCTATGCGCGTCTCCCCTTCCTCACCCAGTTCGGGATCGTTGTTTTCAAGCGGTCGCCGTGATCTCCCGCGATGGCCTGGCGCTGCTCGTGGCGGATCCCGAGCGCTGTCCCCACGCCCCTTGTTGGAGTCCACTCATGCTTGCAAACTTGTTGGCCCATCCTTTGACGCGGGGAATGGACATCGACTCCCCCGAGACGACCCACCTGCGGAAGCGGATCATCGGCGCCAAACCATTCCTCCGCCGCATTTATCAGGAATGGTACGCCGCCATCGCGGCCGGTGTTCCGCCCGACGGCGGCGGCGTCCTCGAACTCGGCTCCGGGGCGGGGTTCCTGAAGGACTACATCCCCGGCCTCATCACCTCGGACGTTTTCCCGGTCCCGGGGGTGGAGCGCGTGGTGGACGCGCACGACCTCCCGTTCGCGGACGCCTCGCTGCGGGGCGTCGTCATGACTAACGTGCTGCACCACCTCCCCGACCCCCGCCAATTCCTGCGCGAGGCGGCCCGCTGTGTCCGCCCCGGCGGCGCCATGGTCATGGTCGAGCCTTGGGTGAGTTCCTGGTCCCGCCTCATTTACTCCCGGTTGCACCACGAGCCGTTCGAGCCCGAGGCACCCGAGTGGTCGATCCCCGAGACCGGCCCGCTCTCAGGCGCCAACGGCGCCCTGCCCTGGATCCTGTTCCAGCGCGACCGGGCTCAGTTTGAGCAGGAATTCCCGGAATGGCGGGTCCGCGACGTCATGCCGTTCATGCCGTTCCGCTACCTCCTGTCGGGCGGCGTTTCGATGCGGACGTTGATGCCGGGCCGCACGTTCACCTTCTGGCGCTGGGTGGAGGGTCTCCTGCGCCGATGGATGCGTACCTGGGCGATGTTCGCCCGCGTCGTCCTTGTCAGGACGTCCGCGGCCCATTTGGGGTGACAGGGCGGCCGGGGCGCGACGGGCAATGGTCTTGACCGCCGGATGGCGGTCGGGTATCAGCGGCCCTCTCGTCGTCGGCAGAACATGGGCAGCAGCCACACCACACCGCAGCGAGTCGCCACCCGGCAACCCTTCGTTCGGCTCGCTGCTTGCGCGCTTTGGGGCTGGTGTGGCGAGCGACCTCTACTTCGGCTTCCCGGAAAGAAGCGAGGTCGGAGCGGGATGGTGGGATTTTCACGCCAAGTTGGAAAACGACGACGGGTCAGGGTCGTGGCTGAAGCCGGCTCGCCCTTCGGGGGCGGCATCCCCCAATGGCGGCCGTCGGCCTGGCTCCGAAAGCTGCTCTCGAAGTGCTGACCCGCGCCGGAGGAGTTTCATGGGGGTTTCCCCGGCAGCCGAATCTCTACAGCAGACGGCCCCGATGACGGAAGCCCGCCTTTGCCCGAACCCGGCCCGGCACGGAGGCAGGAGTATGGCCAATCATGAAGGTCTGGAAGGATGGCCAAGGGCAGCGGGGGCGCGCCATCTGCGGTCCCTGTGTCCGCCCATGCTCAAGAGGCTAGTCCGCAGACTCCTCTTGGTCCGTCCCGACGAGTCGTTCCTTCACTCCTTCTATAAGGCTCCCTGGCGTTACCATGTTCACCGCCGCGAGACGGCAGCCTTCAAGAACTCTCCCTGGCCGGCTGGCCGACCTCTCGTCTCCGTCATCATCTCCCCCTGCAACGGCGGACGACATCTGCTCGGCGCTATCCGAAGCGTACTGGCATCGACGTGGCGCGACCTCGAAGTCATCGTCAAGAGCGAATCCATCGATGACGCCACGGCCGACGAGGTACGTCTCCTCGGTGGAAAGACCGACAAGGTCCGCTGTCTGGACCAACGGCATCGAGGCAGCCCCAAGGACAGCCGTCTGGAGGGCGTCCGTCACGCTCGGGGGAAATACATTCTCCTGCTCGACTCCGACGATCTGATCGACCCCACCTACCTGGAGAACGCCGTCTACGTCTTGGAGGCCACTGGCGCGGACCTGGTCAGCCCCGACGTCCGCCTTGTCGCAACGGAGCAGGAAATCGAGGAGGCGTTGCGTCGGCGCGAAGGGCCGTTGCAGACGACCAGAGGGATTCCGGTGCCGGACATCTTCTTGGGGAATACCGCTTCGTCCGTGTCGGTCTTCCGCCTCGACTTCTGGGGCAAGCGGCGCGTGGGTCTCTGTCTTGCCGATATGCACGGTCAGATCTGGGATCTGTGGATGCGACTGGCCTCCCAGGGCGCACGCTATCTGCACCTCGATGAAGCGCATCACCTCTCCCGCGTCAGTTCCGACACCCAGGCGCTGTCCCATAATCCCGGCGGCCGAGAGCCTGACCTCGCCAGGACGCGCCAGCGCTGGGATGACGTCCTCCAGGACACCGCGAAAGTGCGGGTCGCCGTGGAACGACAGCAAGACTGGCGGCCGGTCCGCCAGCCATTCGTCAATCTCGCCGCCCGCCCGGCCGGACTCGCGCCGGCGGGGTCGCTCAAGGTGCTGCTGTGCGTCCCCTGGTTCGACCAGGGCGGCAGTTCGGTCCTACTGGGCCAGGTCTTCGCCGAGTTGGCCGGCGGGGGCGTGGCCGCCACTGTCGCGGCGACCAACGCCGAAACCCTCGACCCGCGGTTCCGCAAGGGGGTGGCAAACTTCCTCGCCTTCACGCCCGACTGTTTCAGCCTGCAAACCTGCCTGGGGGGGCTGGATAAGGGCGATTTTCTCGTCCACCTGGCCCGCAGCCGGCAAATTGACATCGTGCTGCTGGTCGGCTCGCGGGTGGCCTATGAGACGCTGGCTCGCCTTCGCCGCGCAGTGCCCGGCATTCGTGTCATCGATCATCTGTACAACAGCGAAGGGCATGTCGGCAGCAATCGCGAGTTCGCTCATCTGATCGACTTCCATATCGTCGCCGACGACGGAGTGCGGAACACGCTGGTCGGGCGGGGCGAAGATCCGCACCGGATTCGTGTCATCCCACACGGCATTGTCGTCCCGCCGACACCGGTTGGAGCCGGGAGTCCGGACGGACGACCTTTCACGTTCGGATTCCTGGGACGGTTGAGCGAGGAGAAACGCCCAGGTGATATCGTGGAGACGGCCCAGCGCATTGCAGACGGCCAATTCTTGCTGGCCGGCGATGGCTCCTTGCGCGACGAGGTCGCGGCTGCGGTGCAGCGACACGGCGTCGGCGACCGCATACGCCTGTGCGGCTACGTGCCAACGACCGAGACGTTCTATGAAGAGATCGACGCCTTGCTGATCCCGTCGCGGATCGAGGGGCTGCCGCTCGTCCTGCTGGAGGCAATGGCCCGCCGTCTGCCGGTGATCGCTGCTCGGGTGGGGATGATCGGCCAGGTGCTAACCGACGGCGTCACCGGATGGACCTACCCGTCGGGCGACCTCGATGCCCTGGAACGGGCCTGCCGGCGATTGATGGCCCTGCCCCTGGCCGACCGCGCTCAGATGGGGACGCGGGCGCGGGAGGTGGTCCTGCGGCATCACACGGTTGAGCACTGTGCCAAACAGTATCTCGATGTGTTCCACCGGGTGGTGCGGGTACCGCAGCTTTAAGATCCCTCCGGTCCGGGCCGTCGGTTGTCTGGCTCAAAGAGGTGACTTAAAAACGGGCGACACGGCCCCGCTTTGAAGGGGAGGAGAGCATGGTGGGCGAAAGCAAGGTGTTGGTGACCGGGGCAGGCGGGTTCATCGGCAGCCACCTCGTCGAGGCCCTGCTGCGACGGGGGCACAGGGTCCGTGCGTTCGTCCGCTACAACTCGGGCGGCCGGCGCGGCTGGCTGGAGGACATCCGCACGCGCGACGCCGGTCGATTGGAGTCGTTTTTCGGAGATGTCACCGACGCCCGCGCCGTACATGAGGCAATGGCCGGTTGCGCCCGGGTGTATCACCTCGCAGCCCTGATCGGCATCCCCTACTCCTACGTGGCGCCGGCGTCCTACGTGGCGGTCAACGTCACCGGAACCCTCAATGTCCTCGAAGCCGCTCGGGTTCACCGCCTTGAACGCGTGATAGTCACCTCAACCAGCGAGGTCTACGGCACCGCTCGGTACACGCCGATCGACGAGGAGCATCCCCTGCAAGGGCAATCGCCCTACTCCGCCACGAAAATTGGCGCCGACCACCTGGCCCTGAGCTACCACCGGGCGTTCGGGTTGCCGGTGACGGTAGTCCGCCCATTCAACACCTACGGGCCGCGCCAGAGCACACGGGCGGTGATCCCGACCATAATCACGCAGGCCCTGTTCGCCAACGCCATCCACATCGGCAGCCGTGACCCGGTGCGCGACATGGTTTTCGTCGAGGACACCGCGGCCGGGTTCCTTGATCTGGCCGACAGCTCTGCCTGCGTTGGCTGCGTCACCAACCTGGCCACCGGGGTCGGCGTCACGGTTGGCGAGCTTATCGACCGCATCATGGGGCTGGTCGGTAGACAGCTGCCGATCGTCGAAGCCGAGGAGCGCAAACGTCCGGAGGCGAGCGAGGTCTTTAAATTACTCGGATCGGCCGAGCGGGCCCAGGAGCGGGCTGGCTGGACTCCGCGGACCTCCCTGGCCGAGGGGCTGGGGCGAACGATCGCCTGGTTCCGCGAGCACAGCGAGCGCGCCCGGATCCGGCCGGAGGAATACCGTGTGTGAAAGACGAACTCGCCAAGGGGGTTGAAGGACGGCGAGGGCAGATCTGCGGAGGACAGAAGGAGGAGGTATGAGAGCCGTTATCCTGGTCGGTGGGCGCGGCGCCCGCCTGGCACCGTACACGACGGTGATCCCCAAGCCGCTGTTGCCGGTCGGCGACAAGCCGATCCTGGAAATCGTCTGCCGTCAACTGGCCCAGGCCGGGTTCACGCACATCACCCTGTCCCTGGGCTACATGAGCGACTATTTCAAGACCTTTCTGATCCAGCGGCAGTCGCTGCGGCGATTGATCCACATCGATTTCGTCGAGGAGACGGAACCAACCGGAACGGCTGGTTCACTCGCCTGCGTGCCCCGTCTCGAAGGGGCCTTCCTGGTGATGAACGGCGACGTCCTGACCAACCTCGATTACGCCGCGCTGTTGGCACAGCACCAGGCGTCGGGGGCGTGGGTCACTATCGCCGCCCACCGCAAGCCATACCAAATCGACCTGGGTATTCTGCAATTGGACGAATCCAACCGGGTGACGGGGTATATCGAGAAACCGACCGTCCATCACACGGTGAGCATGGGGGTCTATGCTTACGACGCAAAAGCTCTGGGCCTCATCCGCCCTGGGGAGTATCTCGACTTCCCGGATCTGGTGCTGCGGCTGGTTGCGGAGGGCCGCCCCGTATACGCCTTCGCCAACGACGCCTTCTGGCTCGACCTGGGGCGGCACGAAGACTTGCTGGAGGCGTCGCGGGTGATCGCCAGCCGCCCGACCGAGTTCATCCCCGGAGAAGCGGCCTGATATGCACACAGCCCTTGTATTTGGTGGGCAGTCCTTCCTGGGGCGATGGCTCTGCCACGAACTGCGCCGGCAAGGCTGGGCCGTGACAGCGACGGCCCGCAGGGTGTCGGACGGGGCCGCGGTTCCGTGCGACCTCCTCGACGCGGCGCGGGTCGCCGAGGTGGTACGACAGCAGCGGCCCAACTGGATCTTCCAGTGTGGGGGGGCCACTCGCGGCGAGGACTTCCGCAAGGCGTTCGATCTGCACGTCGGCGGCACCCTCAACGTGCTGGAGGCCGTGCGCTGCCATGCCCCCGAGGCCGGCGTGGTCCTGCTGGGCAGCGCCGCCGAGTATGGACCGGCGGGCCCAGCCGACTTGCCCTTGCGTGAGGATCATCCGGCCGTCCCCCGGTCCTATTTCGGCGCCTCCAAGGCGGCGCAGACTCAGGTGGCGCGAGCTGCCGCGGCGGAGTGGGGATTGCGGATCCTGATCGCTCGGCCGTTCAACGTCATCGGTCCGGGGCTGCCGGAGCACTACTTTGCCGCTGCGCTCGCCGCTCGCCTGCGGCGGTTGGCAGGAGAGGGGTCGCCGTGTGAGTTCCCCGTCCTCAACGCCCACGCCACGCGCGACCTCATCGATGTACGTGACGTGGCGGAGGCGCTGGTCGATCTGGTGGGCCGTGCCGCGCCCGCGCCGGGAGGATGTGCGATCTACAATATCTCCAATGGCATCGAGACGGCCTTGCTGGAGATGGCCGCCGAACTGGGCCGGCTGGCTGGCGGCTTCGTCCCCGTGCCGGGCGGCGTCGGCGCGTCGCGCGGCGGCGCGGTTCGCAGCTGCGGCGATGCGTCCCGGCTTCTCCAGGCCATCGGGTGGCGCCCGCGATACTCGTGGCGAGAAAGTCTTGCCGAAATGTGGCGGACGCCCGATGCGACCCGGCGCGCCGCCTGAGCACAAGCGAGCGCTGCCGGATAGATCCATCGTGGCTCGCAGTCGCGGGACAAAGGCAGTCTCCTTCACGGCCTCGGCGTCGAGGGGTGTGGTCGGATCACCTTTTTGAGGAAGGAACCTGGCCGAACAAGGAGTTTGCCCACCTTCAGGGCCCAGGATTGACGCACGTCCGCCAGGTCGCGGTGCAGCGATTGGGCGAGGTCCTGGAGTTGGTGCCGTTCGTGTCGCAACAACTCGGCCTCGCCCTGAAGGGTCTGCCCTCGAACATGGCTTTGCAAGAGTTCGTCCAGCGCCGAGCCCAAAGCGCCCAGCAGTTCGGACGATTGGCCCAGGCGGCCAAGGACACTCGGCGAATCTCGCAAGGTGTGCCGGAGGAAGTCGAGCGCGGCGATCCGATCGCCGCGCAGCCGCCCTGTGAGGGCCGCCAGATAGGCGCTGGTCAGCATGTCGCGGCGGTCTGCCGCGCGGAGGGACAGGGCCTCACGAGCCGTCCGGAAGCAAGCGTGGATGAGGCGGCGAAGCTCGTGCGGGGCCGGCGCCGCCGAGCCGATGTCAAAGGCGATGCTAAACAACACCTGCCGGATGAGCGGGCGCGCTGGCGTGGTGGAGACGAGCTTGCGGACGAGTTCTCCCCATGCGGAGACGAGTGCCGACGCCGCGCCGGTCCGCAAGAGGTCTCGGGCGACGGCGAGACTTTCCTGTATCTCGAGCCATAGCATTGCCGCGCCACGGCCTCGATCGTCGGGAGGGGGCAGCGCCAACTCCTCAAACCCCTGCAGCAGTCGGTCGAGAGCCGGCGGACCGTCCTCTCCTCCGAGAAAGGATGCGAGGAACGGTTCCACATCCGCCAGGGCGCGGCGGCGAAAGTCGGTGTCGCGTAACAGACGGTCCAGCACGGATTCCAGGTCTCCCACGGAGTGGACCGAAAGGCTCCCTCCGTCCTTGAGGGGGTCTTTCATGCCCGGCGTGGGGTAAATTGCGGTGCGGAGGAAAACCACGGGGAGGCCATGCAGCATCGCCTCCAGCGCGGCGGTGGTGCAATAATTGACCAGGACGGCAACATCCGCCGCGGCCAGGCACTGTTCAAGTGTCGCGTCATAGGCGAAGCGCAGGTTGGGCGAGCCTTCCGCGCACAACTGCCGGTACAATTCGTAGCTGTCCCATCCCGGATGGGGCTTGATGAGGAAGGTGAAGTCCGGTCGGCGTCGGGCAAGCAGGAGCAACTCGCGCCAGGTCTGTCGGTGCGCCCCTGGGCGGGCGGTGGGACTGGCCATACCCATCACTGTTGCCGTCAGCAGCAGGAAGACCGGCCGCGCCTCGGGAACATTTAGCCGCCGCCGGGCATCTCGCGCGGCCTCTGCTCGGCCCTCCGTGCGTGCTCTCACATCAGAGCGATAAGCTTCCTCGTATCGCAGGCTGCCGACCATCTGGAGCCGCTGTGGCGAGACGCCGTACTGCTGGAAGGTCTCGACATCCTGCGTCCCCCATACCATCATCCGATCCGCGTGCCCCAAGCAGGGCCGGTATCCCTGGACGGGCGCCAAACCCCCGTGGTGCAGCGAAGCCGTCGGCACCCCCCTGGCACGGGCGATCCGCTGCAGTACCTGCTCGATCACAAAGCCGTCGTACCCAAACACCACCAGACTCGGCTCCAGGGAATCAAGCAGCGCGTGGAACGATTCGCCCAGCCGAGCCGCATTGCCCAACTCTGTCCAGATCCGCTCGAACTGGAAACGGAAGAAGGGGTTGGCAAAGATTTCGGGGTGGGCACCCGAGTAGCGGGCGCACCAGCGCCGGTGCGCCTGGCGGGCAGCCGCCAGCGACCTGTCGATTTCGCCGATATGCCAGGGGGCGAAGGTAAAGCCGTCGGCCGCCGAGGACAGGGCCACGCGCACCACGCGCCAGCCCGGCCGCGTCTGGAAGGCCCCCTCGAGGTCAGCAGCTTCCTTGGCGGCGAGCCAAGGCATCAATAACACGGTACGTTTACCGGGTGCGCGCAGGCCAGCGGGACCACGCGGCAGATCCCAGCCAATCCAGCCGGGCCTTTCCGCCGTCAAATGCGCCCATACGGGAGGCTCATAGGCGCGAGCCGATTCGGCCGTTGGGCGTTCATGGTTCTGAGGGCCGCGGGCGTCGGAAAGGGGAGCAGGCAGCGGCAGGCGGCGGATCGGCACCCCCTTGCGCGCGGCGCACCAGCGGAGGACGGCGTGATAAATGGACGTTATGGCCCGGTGAAAGGGATGGGGTGCTGCCTGACAAACGGCGACGGGGGGGAGGAAGTAGCCCGCGATGCGGCGGACGGGCCTAGAGTCCAGCAGACGGTCGTAAATCTTGCAGGCGTTGAGACATGCCTCGAAGGGCCAAGCCAGTTCCAGCCGCGCGCATTCCTCCAGAGGGACACCTCGATACTCCGTCCCCACCGTGCCCTGCTCCCACCAATGACCTCCGAGTTCGTAGGCATCGCTCCAGCTGGCATGGAGGTCTTCCGGTTCGAGCAGGCTCCACTCGTCGATGAAGGGGATGCCGAGTTGTTCGAGCCGGACGGCGGCGGCGATGTCGCCGGTGATGATGCGCCCCGGCCGCCGCATTCCGGGACAGATCGCAGTCTTATCTCCTAACTGGGTAATGTCCGTTACAAAAAACAAGTCGGCCATAAGAGTCATCCTGACTGGAGGCCGGGGGGGGCACCTTAATAACGAACCCTCAGAGTAAGGTAAGTTGTTGCGACCCGGCGGCCTGAAGGAGGTCATCTGAATAGCGATGATCCTTGAGGTACACATAATCCGATCGTGATGAAATGTAATCAATGTAGTTACCGACGTGACGGTTGTTTACGCTGCAGGCGAAGAAGATGGCCAACTTGCGATGCTCGACGGGAACGGGGTGGACGGCTGGTTGGGTCGCTCGGTGATCAAGGCGATAGTGGAACAGTAAGAGGTCGCCGGCCCTACTGGGGATAGAGTAACAGCTATCTTTCGCTGCGCCCCATAACCGCTCTTCCATCCAGCGGACCACACCCCGACGCGCGATCGATTGGCCATAGTTGCCCCTTCGCCGGTGCGAACCGGGGATTACATCCAGGCCGCCGCCCGCCATCGAGGTATTATCCTGCAGGTACACAGCAACTTGTACCATCAAGAAATCGGACTCCCAGTGAAACGTCAAGCCGTCACGTTCCTGGGAACTGGTGTCCTTGTGCCAACCGCCGTAGCCCGAGTCGTGTGCCGCAGTCTCGGGAAGGAACACGAAATCATGGCCCATCAGGTCGCGCAGGATGGCAACCGTCTTCGAGTGCGTCGCCAGCCATTTCAGCTCGGGACAACGGGCGAATACGTCAAAGCGGACACCGGGACTTACCCCTCCCTTCTTATCGTAGTCGCCTTCATGGGGCGAAGGGTGAGCGAAGAGTTCTGTCACGAAGGTACGGAGTTGCTGGATCTGTGTCGGGGAGAAGACATTCGGCACTTGCAAGAATCCGTTGCGATCGAAGCGGATTTTCTGCAACCGAGTCAGCATCAGAGCCTCCGTGGTCCAGCGGCCACCGCCCTCGGCGGGCGGTGGTATTGTTCAGTAGTTACGGGCGACGATCCACATGTGCGAAGAAAGAAGATTGTCAGCCAGGAAGCGCTGAAAGCGGTTGCCGACACGCTCCCAATCCTCCAGGAGAATTCGATGGAGGAACGGTTGGCTTGAGAGATCGATGGTCCTGCTCAGCGCTTGTTTGCGTACCAGTTCGGCATCCAGTTCGCCCGGCGTCTGGACTTCCAGTGGAACAAAACCACACTGCTCCAGCAAATGGCAGAGGGAATCCGGATGGAAATAGTTCAGGTGCTCGACATCAACGGTGTTTGATAAGGAACCGAGTACGGAGACATCGAAACCCTTGAGGTTGGGGCAAGTGATCAGCAGCAGACCACCCGGTGCCAGCCTCTCTCGGCAAGCGGTGACAAACTGACGGGGCGAGAACAAATGCTCAAGCACCTCGAACGCGGCCACTACATCGACCTGTCCTACCTCGGTCGAGACGCGCTCAATGGGCGACTGAATGACTTCCAGACCTTTATGGCGGCAGGTCGCCGCGAGATCGGGTGTCGGTTCAACGGCGATAACGCGCTGGAACAGGCCGAGGCGTTGTACCTCTTCACAGAAAGTGCCAAAGCCAGCACCAACCTCGAGAAGAACGCCGCCCTCGATGCCATGACGCGCGCAGATGTCCCGCAGACGAAGGGCGCGCGGACGGAAAATCCTCTCCCTTCGCATTCCCTCCGAGGCCGGAAAAATGTACTGATTCCAGTATCGATAGTTTTCCGACTGGGCGTAGTAGTTTTCTAATACGGCCGGGGATGGGCGAGGGCTAATGTACATGGTGGCACACTGCGTACACACCACGTAATTCAATTCGTATTTGGTGAAGGCGGGTCGATGGTCGGCGCTATCACAGGCAGGACAAGGGACGGAGACGAAGTGATGCTTGTTCTGTAACAGGCGTCTTATGTCCGACGCAAATCGCTCCGTCTGGCCTTTCATCAGGTTATCGGGGCGGATTTCGGTTTCCCGCAGGGTAGCCTGGTTCATAGGGACTCCGCAGTTATGAGGCGACACGAAGCGATTCGCGCCGCAGAGGTTCGCCTCGGACAGGGCCATAAGCGCTGGCTCCCCCCCAGAGATCGTCCTTTACCCATTGCCCGTTTTCGACGCGCCAGACGCGGGGGTCGCGGAAGGAATCGCAAACACAATCGAATTCTTCTTCCGTCAGCCCCACGTAAGTGAGCCACCGCTGCAAATCGCGGTTGGGCTTGACGTGGTCATACCGGCGCACCATTTCGATGCCCTCGGCGCGACTCATCCGTCCCCCACGGATGTCCTTGCAGGCATGATCGGAGGCCCGGCCGTAGCCGAATTTGACGAATTTCAGGTAGTCATGAATGCCATTTTCATGCATGTCATCGATGTTGGAATAGAGGCGATAGGTGCGCTCGAAGGGTTGCTGTGCCGGCCGCCAACCATAGAGGTCATGGACCAGTTCAAAGTTGGCGTGCCCATCCCAATTCACGTAGTTCGACAGGTAGATGCCGCGTACCCCGACCCGATCGATGTCCTCGTCGGAGGGGTATTGCGCCCAACGCAGATCCTTGTCGGTCAGCCCTTCAGCCAACTCGGATCGGCCAAGTTTGTGCAGCCCCGCATCGGTGAAGTCGTGCCAATCATATCCACGCAGGGAATGTTCCAGGCGGTGCTTGGCTGTGAACTCGACGAAATCGGAGTAGGAGTACATGCCGCCCAGATCCATGAAGCCATGCTCGCCCCACAGGATGAGAGGGACGTTGTAGCGGACTGCGATCTGGATGGGGACGGTAAAGATTCCGCAATGGGCATGCCAGTTGTTGTCACCTTGCAGCCGGAATCCGATACGATTCATCTTGATGAGCACGTCCGTACTGGGCCGGACAATAATGTGATCGCAGTTGAAAACGTCTCGCATTCTCTGAAGATTATACTCACCTTCCGGGAGGTAGTTATTGCCGTGATAGGTCACCAGAAGGGGCTTCAGTCCCAGCTCTTTGACCGCAACATGGGTCTGGAAATAGCTGTCCTTGCCCCCGCTGACTCCGATGAGGACGTCATAATCCCCGACCCCTCGGTACAGATTAACCAACTCAACGAGAGCGCCCCAGCGCTGAGACCAATCGATCTGCTTTTTCTGGTCGTGAACTCGGCAGCTGGTACAGACACCATTGCCGTCGAACGTAAGAGGGGTCGCGGCGATACAGGGATACACGCAGCGAGAACAGTACTTCATGTCCGTCGTTCCCCAGGCTTTACATCCGGACGTTCACGCCGGCGCGCGCCAGCGCGCGTTTCCCACCCCGATCTGATAATTCTTTGAAGTGCCAGATATTCGCGGCGGCGCAGGCGGAAGCACCGGCATGAATGCCGGCGGCATAATGGTCATAGGTGCCAACACCGCTGCACGCGATAAGAGGTATCGTCAGGGCCGAGGCCAGGGCATGAATCAAATCGGTGTCGTACCCGAGTCCTGTCCCATCGCGGTCGATGCTCTGTAGAAGGATCTCGCCGGCGCCGCGGTCCTCCGCCTCCCGCGCCCAGGCGACCGGGTCTCTCCCGGTGCTCGCGCGACCGCCGTCGATAAACACCTCGCAGCGTTCCGGAGCCAGGCGGCGCACGTCGATGCTGACGACGATCGCCTGACTGCCGAAAAGTTTCGCCCCGTCGGTGATCACCTGCGGGTTTCGCACGGCAGCCGTATTGAGCGTGATCTTGTCCGCGCCGTGTCGGAAACATGCCCGCATTTGTTCGATACTGCGAATCCGTCCTCCCCAGGTGAGCGGCATGAAGCACATTTCACTGACCGCATCGAGGATGCTCAGCGGGCCGTCCAAGTCTCGCACCTTATGGTCGTTCCGCCGCAGGTCATACTGATCGTCCCGCGTTATGTCGAGGTAAATCAGTTCATCGACGTTCCACTCATTGAATCGCCGTACTTCATGCAGAGGGTTGCCAATGATCTGATGAACGGAGAAACCCTCGCTGCGAACCAGCAGTCCATTCTGGAGCAACAGAATGGGGATCAACCGATGTTTCAACATGGCATTACCGTCTCCTCGCGAAGTTACGCAGGACCGTCAACCCCGCCTGGTGGCTCTTCTCGGGATGGAACTGCGTAGCCCAGACGTTGTCCAACTCAATGCTCGCGGCCAAGGCGATGCCGTGATCGCACATCCCACTGATGATCGTGGGATCGGACGGCTTCAGGTGGTAACTGTGGACGAAATAAAACGCTTTCGAGTCGCCCAGACCGGCGTACAGACCGTCACGTTTGGAACACCGCACTTCGTTCCAGCCGACGTGGGGGACACGAATGGCCCGGTTGTCGGGTGCGGCGGGGATTCGTTCGACGACGCCCTGTACCCAGTTCAGCCCCGTGTTGACACCGTGTTCGAGGCCCGTCGTGGCCAGCAGTTGCATCCCCAGGCAAATTCCCAGGAACGGTTTCCTTTTCTCCCGGACGTGCGTCTCCAGTGCATCCACCCATCCTCGTTCGCGTAAATGGCTCATCCCGTCGCCGAACGCTCCGACCCCCGGCAGGACGACTGCGTGAGCCTTCTCCAGCTCCGCGGGGTTGCTCACGATGATGGGCTCTGTTCCGATGAAGCGAAAGGCATTCCAAACCGATCTCAAATTGCCCATTCCGTAATCGATGATACCCACCATGGCGTTGTCCTTTTCCGTTGCGTCCCTTGGCTTTCTGGTCGGGTCGAGCGACTAGGTGGTTAGCGACGACTCGATTAGGTGCCAACTCAGCGGCGTCCCTCGTTCGATGTCGGCAGCCGCCCGTCCGCCCAGAACCCGGTGGAGGGATTTCGGAGCCAGTCCATGTCCTGGCCGGATCGAGCGGACGTTCTGGGAAGTGAAGACCTCGCCGGCCTTGACGTCGGCAACCACGAACAGGGAGCGGCGGAAGACGCGGCTGCGGGCCTCGTCCGCGCTGGGACCATAATGCACCGTGCCGATCGCTTTCTCGGCCGTGCGGACCGCCTCGACCATGGCCTTGAACTCGCTCGGCTCCAGGGAGAAGGCGCTGTCGGGGCCAGGAATGGCGCGCGATAGGGTGAGGTGTTTTTCGATCATGCACGCTCCCAAGGTCACGGCCACCACGGGTACGGCGATTCCCAGCGTGTGGTCCGAAAGGCCGACGGGCACTCCGAAAGTCTCCGCCAGGTGCGGTATCGAGCGCAGGTTCATCGCCTCTGGAGGCGCTGGGTAAGCGCTGGTGCATTTGAGCAGAGCGATCTGGCTCGCCCCTGCCCGCCGTGCCGCTTCGATTGCCTCGGCGACTTCTTCGCGGCTGGCCATGCCCGTCGAAAGGATGAGCGGTTTCCCTGTGTGAGCCATGGTCTCGATTAGAGGGATATCCACGATCTCAAAAGAAGCAATTTTGTGAACCGGAACGTCGAGGCTTTCGAGGAAAGCAACGGCCGTCGGGTCAAACGCCGTGCTGAAAAAGTCCAGCCCCAGATCCTCGGCGACCGTCTTGAGGCGAGGTTGCCAGTCCCAGGGCGTGTACGCTTCGCCGTAGAGGTCATAAAGGGTACGGCCGTCCCACAGGGTTCCGCCGCCGACGCGGAATTCCGGCCGATCCGAGCGGAGAGTCAGCGTGTCCGCCCTATAGGTCTGAAGTTTGACGGCGTCCGCGCCGGCGTCGCGGGCGGCGCGGATGAGCTGCACTGCCTGCTCGAATTGCTGCCCGTGATTGGCGGACAATTCGGCGATTACATACGTCGGATGACCGGGTCCGACGGCCCGTCCCGCGATGGTGATCGATCGGTTCATGGTCCCTGTTTTCGGAGAATGAAATGAAGGGCCTCCTGGCCCTGGATTCGCACCGCCTTCGCCGCGTCGAAACCGGCGGCACGGAAGGCCCGCGCCGAACTCTCGTTGTCTGGTTTGACGTAGGCATGGAGGTAGGCGGTGTCCGTAACCGCAAACACTTCTTGGGCCGCCAATTGGAGGAGCGCCTGGCCATACCCCTGGCCGCGAAAGGGAGCAGCCAGGCTAATCGAGAGGACGCCTCCCTCTCGCGACATGTCGCAACGCACCTGCCCGATCGGTTGTCCCGTCTCGTCGCCGGCCATGAAAAAGAGACATCGCGGGTCCGCCAACTTCTTCCGGAACCACTGAACGTGGTCCTCCCACGGGATGGGTTGCGTGGAGAAGGAAGCCGCCCGTACCGCGGCATCATTGGCCCATTCCCACAACGGCCGGCAATCCTCGGCACGGACCTGGCGCAGGAACAGGGAGCGGCCGCGCAGGCGTTGCAGCACCCGGTTGGCACCCCGGCCATCCACCAAAGCCTGACCCCTTTGACACCATTGGCGGCGCCGCTGCGGATCGGCCAGAAGGTCGGACAATTCACGAGCAATCCGATCCGGCGTGGCCGTCTCGAACCAACCGAGGCTCCCGGCCGCTCCCGCAGCAGCCATTTCCCGCACGACCTGTCGCTGGTTATCGGCCAGGACGACGAGCAGCGCGGGCAAGCCCATGAAGGCCAACTCCCAGGTTGTCGTCCCGCCGGCCGCGACGGCGACATCCGCCCAGGCCAGCAACTCCGGCATGTCGGTAGCGTTTACCCGCAGGCGCATTGCAGGCGCGTTGCGGACCGCTGCCTCCAGCTGGTCACGATGCGGATTGGCCGCGCCAATCAGGATCACCGCCTCCAGACCTTCCAGCCGCACCTCTTGCAAGGCCTGGACCACCCCCAGGGTGACGTTGGGGGGGTCCGAACCGCCGAGTGTCACCAGAACCTTACGGGCCACTTCGCGGACCACGCGCCGCCAACCAACTCGCCGCGCGTATTCACGGCGCAGCAGAGCGAAACGAGGGCCAAGCAGCAATTTCGTAGAGGCCGCCCGATGCGAATACAGGCTTGCCACAGCGTGCAGGTTCTGATTGAGGACCAGGTCGGCCGTGTAATGTTCGGCATGCCCATAGTCATCAAGGGTGAGCAGCCGCACACCCGCCTTCTTGATCCATTGCTGATAGCGTCCGGAAAAGTGATACCCATCCAGGACGATCCAGTCGCTTCGCCAGCGGCGGGCGCTGATGACAGTTTGCTGGGCGTCTTCCGGACTGCCGGGCTCGCCGCCGGCCCGCTCGACCTGAATGCCCTCCTGGTGGAACCGAGCCTCCAACCCAGAGGTACCCTCGCCTGTCCTCAAGACAGCCTGGCCGCCGGCGTCCTGCCAAGCCTGGGCCAGCGCCAGACAGCGCAGGAGGTGGCCCGTACCCATCCGGAGGCCGGCATCGGCGCGAAACAACAGGGTTCTTGCTTGGGTGCTCACTCAGACCGCCTTCTGCTGGATGGCTCGGTTGATTTCGAGTAAGTGCGGCTGCCGCGTCAGGAACGCGATCATGTCCCGCCAAGAAAAGTCGTCGTGGCCCTGCCCGTGGTAAATCCGAACTGCCAGTTCGCGGTCCTCCGAGGTATCCACCGTACATCGCAGATGGGAATAGTCCGCATCCGCGGCGATCCGGTAAAGGCGGAAACGTTCCGGGTGACGATACAGAAAAGGCGTGACGTGCTCGCGCCCGGCGGGGTCTTGGTCGTCGCGCCAGGCCTGGGCCAGGGCGTCGAAGGAAAACACCTCGGTGTCCAGCCCGCGCGGGAACGTCCGGGGCGGAAGGACGTTGCTGACATAGTCCATCGCCGGCCAGCGCTGATGGAATGTCGTCACCACGCGATCGATGAGGACGGGGTCTAGCAAAGGGCAATCCGCCGTCAAGCGGACCACGACGCCGGCGCCGCACTGCCGAGCGGCCTGATAGTAGCGATCGAGCACATCGTTGGAACTGCCGCGGAAACAGCGACAGCCGTGGGCCGCGCAGAAGTCGGCGATGGCCTGGTCCGCCGGTTCGCGGGTGGTGGCGATGACAATCTCATCAAGCATCGACGCCCGCCGGACGCGCTTGAGGACGCGCGCGAGCATCGGCTCGCCGGCGATGTCCATGAGGACCTTTCCCGGCAGGCGTGTGCTGCCCATCCGTGCCTGGATGATGGCGATGGTCTTCATGCGCTAGCGTCTCGCTCCCCGGTTTTGTCCAACAGCCACCAATTCGTATGGTCAAAGCCGTGTTCCTCACCCCAGTGTCCTTGACCGACCACTCTCAAACAGGGGAACTGATCCCGGTAATGCTTCAGAAAATTCCGTTTCCACAGCAAATGGTCGTGTCCACGGTACGACAGGGGGGTCTCCTCGGCCGCGGCGTATTCGATCGCTAGCAGAAACTTGCGGCTACAGCGATGGAGTTCCCCAAGGGCGGCCGCGAGGGTCGCCAACGGTACGTGGATCAGGACCCCGGCGGTAAAGACTAGGTCAAAGGCCCCATCCTCGAACGGTAGACAGTAGATGTCTCCCGGTACGACCGTCGCCGCTCCTGTACCTTGGGCGAGTTCGAGGGCATAGGGGTTGGGCTCCACGCCGACGAGTTCGGCTTCTCGACCCAGGACTTCTCGGAGGGCCACCAGGTTGTGTCCACGGTTGCAGCCGACTTCCAGGACTCGCCGGGGCTTGATTTCTCCAAGCATCTGACGGAACGCCAGCACACGTACCCGCCAATCAAGGTGGTTCCGGTCGGTATACGCCTGGCCGAAGTCGCCTTTCCAGATGTCAAGCTGGGATTGCATTGCTTCTTTCTCCTCCCTGATCGGAATAGTTCGAGGCCCGGATCACTGACGACAGTACCGTCAGGACACGCTGCACGTCTTCGTCTGTCATGCGCGGGAAGATGGGCAGAGACAGGATCTCTTCATAGGCCTCCTCCGCCCTAGGGCAGAGGCCCAGCCCGGTTCCGAAGCGCTGGCGATAGAACGGATGCAGATGGACGGGGATGTAGTGAACATTTACCCCAATCCCCGCGGCACGCATGCCAGCAAACACCTGCCGTCGTCCACCCACAACCACGGACGGATCGATGCGGATGACATACAAGTGATAGGCGTGAGCCGCGTCGGGGCGGACAGCCAGTGGACGAATCCCCGGCATCGTTGCCAACGCCTCGTCATACTGGCGAGCGATTTGCTGTCGCCGCCGGCGCCAGCCCGACAGCTTGCCCAGTTGGTTGATTCCCAAGGCGCACTGCAGGTCGGTGATGCGATAGTTGTAACCCAGATCCACCATCTCATAGAACCACGAGCCGGCCGCCTCGCGCTGACGGTGGTCGGTGGTGATGCCGTGATTACGGAAGAGCCGCAGTCTGCGGGCGAACTCCGGGTTATCGGTGGTCACCATGCCGCCCTCGCCGGTGGCGATGTGCTTGACGGGGTGGAAGCTGAAAATACTGAGGTCGGCGAGCGACCCAACCGGCCGTTCCCTGTACGACGCCCCCAGGGCGTGGCAGGCATCGGCGACAACGGCCAGTTCGTAACGGTCGGCGATAGCCTTCAACTCGTCATAGCGGCACGGTTGCCCGGCATAATCCACGGCGATGATCGCTCGTGTTCGCGGAGTGATCTTCGCCTCAACGGCGTCGGGGTCGATCAGGAGCGTGTCGGGCTCGACGTCGACAAAGACGGGTATAGCCCCCTGGAAGACGGCGCAGTTCGCCGTGGCGGCGAAGGTCATCGGTGGTAAGATCACCTCGTCGCCCGGTCCGACGGCGAGGGCGTACATGGCGGCGTGCAGCGCCGCGGTGCCGCTACTGACGGCGACCGCCTCCCGCGCTCCCACGAGATCCGCCATGACCCCCTCGAACTCGGGGATCTTCGGGCCACACGTTAACCAGTCCGAGCGGAGCACCGCGACAACCGCCTCAATGTCGTCTTCCTCAATCCACTGCCTGCCGTAGGGCAGCAGCGGGACGTGGCGGGGCAGAGCCCCAGTTGGTTGTCCTGTCATGCGGCGATGTGATCCTCCCTCACTCCGTGCCCGACTTCCTTGCCGAGCATGGATCGCAACTCCCGAAGAGACAACCAGCGCGGGTTGGTGTTACTGCTGTAGCAGAACCCTTCCGGACAGGCAACGCCACCGTTGCGGGCGCTGTACGACGTTCGATCCATGCCGGCGTGGCACGGCAAAATGGCGAAATAGTCCTCGAACTCCAGGGTGTGGTGGGCGTCGTCCGGCGTGATCATCACCTCGTGCAGTTTTTCGCCGGGGCGGATACCGATGACATCGAGCCGGCACTCGACGGCGACGGTGCGGGCCAGATCCACAATGCTCATGCTCGGGATCTTGGGCACGAAGATCTCGCCTCCTTCCATGCGATCCAGACACTGGAGCACGAAAGCGACGGCTTGCTCCAGCGTGATCCAGAACCGCGTCATGCGCAGGTCGGTGATGGGGAGACGGCCGGTCTCGCGCATCTTTAGGAAAAACGGGACTACGCTGCCCCGGCTGCCAACCACGTTGCCGTAGCGGACCACGCTGAAACGCGTCGGGTGGGCCCCGGCATAGTAATTGCCGGACACGAAGAGCTTGTCGGCGCAGAGTTTGGTGGCGCCGTATAGGTTGATGGGGTTGGCCGCCTTGTCGGTGCTCAGGGCGATGACGGATTTCACGTTACGGTCGATGGCGGCATCGATGACGTTGGCGGCGCCCAGGACATTGGTTCGGATGGCCTCAAGGGGGTTGTATTCGGCCGCGGGGACTTGCTTGAGCGCCGCCGCGTGGATCACCACATCGACGTCGTCGAAGGCGCGGTAGAGCCGCTCCCGGTCGCGCACGTCGCCGAGGAAGTAGCGGATGGCCGGGTAACGGTCCTCGCCGAAGACCTGGCGCATCTCGAACTGCTTCAGCTCATCGCGGCTGAAGATGATCAGCTTCTTCGGTGAGTGCTGTTCGAGCAATACCCTGGTGAGCATCTTGCCGAAGGAACCTGTGCCTCCGGTGACAAGCACCACCGTTTGTTTCCAGTCCATGTTCCGTAAACCTCCCACTGAGCGGAGGGCAGGCGAGGCGGACGGCCGACGCCTACCCGTTATCCTGGCCCGATGATGCAGTATTGAGGGAACGGCGAGAAAAGCGAACCGATGGCATTCTGACCTCCGCGGGCCTCGAAGAGCAGATCGCTTGGAGGCGTCCGCATGTTAATGAAGGGGAAGAAAATTGTAAACGCGATTTCCGGCGGGAACGGGTATCGATGCAGGGCTGCTTGTTGTTTCAAGTTGGGCAAGGTTGGCCGACTGTCGTTCTTGGACTTACGGCGATTCGCCTTGCCCAGTGTGAAACAACAAACGGCCCTGAGTATTGCACGGTTACGAGCCGTTCTTGACGAAGCCGCCGCGACAGGCAAGGCCACTGGCCGGGAACCCCTTCCAGACCCGGAACGGCGGGCGGGGCATGAGCCTGATGACCAACTCCGAGTCCCCTCCTACGCCGCCGGTATCCCGGACGTTTAGGCTGACTTCACCTTCGCCCGCCGTCTTTCGGTGTCTTCAGATAGCGGTCCGCGAACTTCAGGAAGGTCGGCCAGTTGGGGCTGGTCGTGTGATGGATTCGCCTTGGCCTCGTCGTGATTCGCCGCGTTGGCGGCCTTCGGATTTCGGCCGTCGGCGCCCTTGCGGAGCGACGTGATCTTCAGAAGCTTCATCATCCTCTGGTGGTCTTCCTGCGCGGACATCTTTACAGGCGCGGGGTCCGGCGTCTTTTCCGGGGCCGGCTTCGCGGCGGGACGTCGTTGCGGCGGCGAATTGTCGTCCACAGTCAGCGACTGGAGATACGCGATCAAGTCGGCGAGGTCTTCGGGCGTCAAGTTACCGGCCAACCCTTCCGGCATCATCGACTGCTTTTGAATCGACTTGGATTCGATGTCTGCCAGTTGCAGTTCGTGTTGGACGCCTGTCCCTTCGCGGATCAGCACGGACCTGGCCCTCGTGCTGACGACGAATCCGGTGTACACCTTCCCGTTGGTCATCTCGAACAGATACGTCTCAAATCCCTGCGCGATCTTGGCGCTCGGCTTGAGAATGGATTCGGCCAATTCGGCGGCACTGTAGCGTTTGCCGATGTCCACCAGGTGTGGCCCCTTTAACGTCTGCCCGTCGGAGTCGGTATGGCAGGCCTTGCAGGATTGAGCCGTGAAAAGCGCCTTCCCTTTCGCGGCGTCTCCCTTGGCTCCGAGCGTCCGCTTTGTAGCAACTTCGTAGTCCATGTTGCCGATTTGGTTGGGGTTTCTGGGGTCCGCTTTCCGAACCACGATGGGAGCTTCCTTCTCTGCGTCCGGCCCCCTGGCGGGACCGCTGGGCAAACCCTTGAGAGACACTTGGTTCCGAGCGAGTTCCGTTCGCAGGAAGGCGACCGTGGCGGGATCGGCGTCGAGGACAGCCCGTGTCAAGACCGTCTCGATCCGCTTGCTCTGGTCCCACTCCACGGCGTCGAAATAGGGTCCGGTGTTTTCGGGAGTGATTCCCCACCACACCCCCTTGTAGTCCGCCTCGCGGTGGTGAAGGCGGATCAGGGTCGCCAGAACGTCCCGGCGCAGCTCCGAGGAGTGAGTGACGCCTAGTCTCCGAATCAGCCCTTCCACGGTCTTCTTGTCGTGCATGTAGCGCATGGCCCACAACGCTCCGTGCGCATGAGGTCCATCGAGCGCCTCCAGGCAGGCATCGACCGCACCCAGCGACACCAGGGCGCGCACGGCAAGATGCGGGAGAACTCGGTCCGGATCGGGCTGCGCATGGACCGGCTTCTTCGTGGGCATGGCGGATTCTTTGGACCGTGCGGTGAGTGGAATGATGCTCTTCGCCGCCGACACCGCGTGGAGCCGTGTCAGGCTAATGAGGGCTTGGGCACGCACGCGCGGCGATTCGTCCGCCAGCGCCGCAACGAACGGTTTCGTATCGAGACCATCCAGATCCTTTTTCCGGTCGGTCAAGGCCCGCAGCGCCCATTCGCGCACCTCCGCATCCTCCGCGAGCCGGAGCAGCGTCGGGTGGGAGCCTTTGCCGTCCAGTTGCTTCAGCGTCCAGATGGCCGCGCCGCGACCCTCCGGAGACGTCCCCGCGTCGCGGGCCAGCTTGACGAGCGCTTTGGTCGTTTCGTCCTTGCGGCCGCGCCGCAGGATCTCGCGCTGGCTGTGCAAGCGGGCGACCGCGTTCGACGCCGACAACAGGGGGACCAACTGCGGGAGGTCGGCCTCTCTCAGATTGGGGAATGACACCGGCTTCAGTCCGTGCGGCGTGAGTCGGGCGATGAACCCCACGTTCGGCCCAACGTAGGTGCTGGCCTCGCCACCTTGCCAACTGGCGACGTAGAGCCGGCCGCTTCCGTCTATGTCCATCCCCGTCGGCCGGGGAATCTGCAAGAACACCTCCTGTTTCAGGTCGAAGGTGGGTCCGCTCTTACGCAGTTCATGCCGGTAGACCGCATTGCGTCCCCAGTCTCCCGTGAACAGGACGTTGCGATCTTTTTCGGGCCAGCGTTCGTCTTCCAGGAACAGTACGCCTGTGCCGGACCCGACGCCGAATTGTCCCAGAGGCGGCATGATTTCCTCCGGAAAGTTGGCGTAATGCTGCGAGTAGCCGTAATAGGCGCCCTGGAACAGGTGGCTGACCCGAATGTCCCAGCCCCCGGCCCGGTTGTCGTTGTTATCGCGGGTGAACAGGTTCAGGAAGGGATCGATGCCGATGTCAAAGGGGTTCCGCAAGCCGGTGACGAAAACCTCCAGGTCGGTCCCGTCCGGCCGGACGCGCGCGATGCCGCCGCGCATGGTCACTCGGCTTCCGTCCTTGCCCCTGGCTTGCGGACAGCCGTAGTCGCCGACGGCGATGTAGATCCAGCCGTCGAGTCCCATGCGGATGCCGTTGGTGGTATGATCGCCGCCGCGCTTGTCGATCATGTCGCTGGTCAAGCCGGTGACGAGAACTTCCGATTTGTCGGCGACGCCCTTGCCGCCGTCGTGGTACAGGCTCAGGAAGGGCGGGTGCAGTACCCAGAGCCAGCCGTCCTGATAGATCAGGCCGCGCGGGTGGTCCATTTTGGCGAACACCGTGATCTCATCAACCTTGCCGTCGCCGTCTGTATCGACGCAGCGCAGCACCTTGCCGCCGCCAGGGGTGCGGCCGATCGACCCCTGTTCATCGACGGCCACGAACAGTTCGCCGGTCGGCGCCGCCGCCAGGGCCACCGGGTAACTCACCTTCGGCGGTGCGGCGAAAAGCGACAGATCGAAGCCGTCGGGAGCCTTGACGACGTTGCGGAACGTCTTTTCGTCGATGGGTTGGCTTGGTCTGCCGAAGCGGGGTCCGCCGCCCGGCGGTGGCCCGAAGCCAAAGCCACGGGGCACATAGCCCTTGCTCTTGCCGGCGAGTTGGGCCGTAATCGACACCGCGCGCTTCTGGACAAAAGTCTTCAAATCGGGCGGCTGCGGCGCAGCCCCGCCGGGCGGGCCGAAGCCGCCCGGCCCTTCCTTGCGGGCCTCGGCCGCCTTCTTCTCCTTCGCCAGCGGTTCCTTCGTTACCCTCTCGATCGCCTCAATGTCCCGCAGGAACCGTTCCTTGGCGAACGCGGTCTCGGATAGGTTTTTGAGCAGTGTTTGATACTTCCCCTTCACTTCCTTGATGGCGAGCAGTCGGTCCACGAGCTTGTTGGTCCCCGGATACGGGTGAGCAAGACTCAGGTCCATGAGCTGGTCCGCCGTCCCCATCAGCAGGAAATTGGCCAGCGAGAATTCGAGATCGCCGGGAATGAAGACGAACTTGTGCGTCCTGGGGTGGAGATAGAGATGGTAGTTGCTTCCCAGGGCGAAGGCGCTCTGCAAGTTCGAGGTCAGCGCGTTGGCCGCCAGGAAGCGCAGGAATTGGTCCACATCGAGGTAAGAGTCAATCTTCTTTTTGAACTCGTCGTCGTCGGCCTGGTTCACCAGCTTGGCAAACGCGATGATGCGCTGCGTCTCTTCCTTCGTTGGCTCGGACTGCGGTCGATACTGGTTCTTATAGCGGTCCCAACTGTCGCCGAGGTGTTCGACGCCGCGAACCTGGAAGGGGTCCATCAGCACGCCTTGGTCGGTCCCGAAGCGGTCCTGGAGGAAGCGTTTATCGACGTTCTCGACCACGGCATACAGGCCGAGGTTTTCCTTGTTGTATTTGCCGGGGACGGTGAGGGTGACCTCCGCGAAGGCGGTGCGCGGCGCGGGCACACCCGCCGCTCGGAACACGGCGTAGGCCAGTACTTCGCGCGCCTTGGCCGGGTCCATCGGCATGGCGTGGAGATGAAGCGACGTCAGTCCGTGGAATTGCCGATCGCCGAACTTGTTGAACGCGATCTTCAGAGGTCGTTTCAGTCCGCGCGACGACGCGAAGTAGGTAATGTCGCCATCGTAACGGACACCGATCTTCGGATAGGTCTTGCCTTCCGCCGTGAGTTCGCCTTGCGCCCACGGGAACTCGGTCCCGAACAGGTTTCGCTCACTGTCGCGTTTGTCCTTCGGGGCCTTTGGTGCGGGAGGCGCGGGGGGAGCGCCGGGAAAGCCGAAGCCGCCCGCCGCAGGCTGCATGGCCTCGTACTCCTTGGCCGGCATTTCGAGGTGGAGGGGCCACACCTTGGTTGTGCCAAAGAAATCCTTGCTCGGCGTCTCTTTCGCGGACGGTTCCTTGCCGTCCGCGGCCGGGGCTGGAGTCGCCCGGAGGCTGACAAGGACGAAACACAGAAAGGTGCCGGAAATCAGCACGGCTACCCCAGCAAGGAATCGTCGGCTCATCGCACCACCTCGGCATATCGGGTTCGCAGGGACAGGAGAGCAGTTTTACGCCCGGCGCGCACTTACGCCAACATCCTCTCCTATCTTCCAGGATGCGCTTCACCGCCGCCATGATGCGCGACCGGCGCGATTTTTTGGAAGTTAAGCGTTCACGGGCCGATGGAGACACTTGGATACTGCCTGCCTTTGTTTACGAATGGGCGGCCCCCCCCGACCGAATTTCGGGGGGTCTGTTACATAGCTCACCAGCTGACAACGTCCAACTTTAATGCATTCGCGTAAGTTTTTCCTTGACGGCATCTCGCCATTTGGTACATTCGCGATAGATTCATGGGCTTTGGTCGAAGGGAAGGGTATGTTGGAATCGGGAACCATAAAACCCATAGGTAGGAGGTCTCCCATGTCACACCGACTCTTTCGTTACATTGCTCTGACGATGTGTTTTCTCGGAGTGGTGGTAGCTTTACAGTTTGCGGGCGCGACCGAGCGTGTTTTCAAACTTTCGCCGGCGGATGCGGATAAAACACCTCAAGGGGAGAAGCGTCCAATAAAGAAATTTAAGGTCGCACAAGTAATAATTCCCAGACAGTTGGCCCCCACAGGAGAGGCTCAATTGCGCGAAGCATGGTTCCCCGATAGGAAACTTTTTAATGACAACACTTTTGAAGTCTACACTGTTAATGAGGTAGACAAAAAATTTAAGGATGCGGCGGTCGAAACGAAACAATTAATTAAGGAAGCGGCGAAAAAAGCAGCGGACCAAGCCGCTACGGACAAGGATGAAGTACTACATAACATCAAGCGAATCGGGGACAAAAAAAATGGTGTGGACCGGACACAGGTTCTGGCCGCCATTCCTGACGATGTTCGCAAGCAGATCCGGGAAGACTTAAAAGAAGAAATCCGCGAGGAACTCAAGGCCGAACTGCTCCAAGATAAACAATTCCTAACCCGACTGAAGCAGGCGATTACCGAGGAAGAGCAGAAACACGGTAACTAGCCAACACTTTGACTTGACAGTACGTCCGGAATGCGACGACCCGTGAACGGATACTTTGGAAGTATGAAGCAAGGTCATCGCGACGCCGCCTTCGTGCTGGGCGGGGGCGCGAACGGGGCGATCGCGCCCTTCATCGGCTCGCCGGTCATTTCCTTCCAACGCCGGAGTTGGTCTTCCGTCAGGACGGCGAGGATGCGCTCATTCGCCGACTTCTCTTTGGAAGCAGTGGGCTTGCCGGAATTGCCGTGAGGATCTCGCATCCACCCGAAGAAAGTCTCCTCCTCGATGGTCCGAATCCGTTCGCGCTGCTCGATCGTGAGTTTCAGTTCGGAGACCACTTCCGCCTCGCCGAAGGCGCCTGGTCCCTCGGCCTGGAGGCCGATCTGCCGGAGCCGGTGACGCTGTGCGCCGGTGAGGAGCCGGTTGACCTCTGTCTGGTAACGCCTGGCTCGCTCGACGGCCCTCCGCGCCCTTTCCGCGGGAGGCAGCCGTCCGACGTCCGCGAACGACTCGATCCACTCCTTGCCGACGCGTTCGCAGAACTCCTTGATCTTCGGTCGCTGCTGGTCGTCCAGATGCAGCTCGTCGAGGATCGCCGGCTGACACAGGAGATACAACTGGCTGGCGGCGCGGAGGACGGCCAGATCAGCGAGGATCTTCTCGACGCGCTGTTTGGCGTCCAGCAGTTCGGTCCGCGCCTCGGCATCGTCGCGGCGCTGTTCGAGGAACTCCTGGTAATTAGCCAGGACCGACCAGAGGAGCCGCTTGCGCGGTCCTTGAAGGCCCGGTCGATCGGCCAGTTCTTCCTGGCTGATGCGGAACATTTCATCCACGCAGCGGCGCGCAAGACGGAAGCGGGCCTCGGCCTCCTCCGCTCGTTGCCGTTCGCGGTGGTACGCCTCTTCCGCGTTCCTCTGCTCCGCCCTCGTTCGTTCCTGTTCGTTGCGGATCAGGAGCGTGCTCACCAACGATCCGGCCACCAGCAGAACCATCACCCCAACGCCGACTGCAACGAACGAGGGGTGCCGCCGCGTCCATTTGCGGAGACGTTCCATCGGGGTCGGCCGTCGCGCCAGGACCGGCCGATTCTCCAGGAAGCGCTGGAGATCGTCGGCCAACTCCCGCGCCGTGACATAGCGCTCCGATGGCTCCTTGCCCAGAGCCTTCAGCACGACCGTTTCCAACTCGCGCGGCACGGACGGATGAACCGCCCGCGGGGGGGATGGTTCTTCCTCGGCGATCTGACGCAGCAATTCGTTGCGGTCGCGGCCTTCAAAGATGGGCCGTAACGTCAACAGTTCGTAGAGGGTGGCGCCCAGGGAGTAGATGTCGCTGCGGTGGTCCACCACACCCCGCCGTGCCATAACTTGCTCGGGACTGGCGTAGCGGAGCGTCCCGAGCAACTCCCCGGTCGCGGTAAGGCCGGCGTCGCCGGCCACCTGCGCCAGCCCGAAATCGGTTACCCAAAGCTTCCCCGACGGATCGAGCAGCAGGTTGGCCGGCTTGACATCGCGGTGGACAATTCCCACCGCATGGGCATGCTCCAGGGCCAGCGCCGCTTGCTGGCCCAGGTTTGCCACCCAGTCGTAATACCTCCGGCTGCCCGAGGAACGCTCGGTGGAAAGCGCGGCGGCCGGAGAAGTCGTGCTTGCGAGCGGTTGCGGATGGTCGTGGCTCGCTGAGTGCGGGCCGGCGGCGGCCGGCAACCTCAACTCGGAAATCAGGGAAGCCAGGCTTCGCCCCTCGACGAATTGCATGGCGTAGTAGTGGACGCCGCGTTCCTCGCCGACGGCATGCACCGCCACGATGTTCTCATGGCGCAAGTGCGCCGCGGCCAGCGCCTCGTTCTTGAAGCGTTGCAGCTGGCGCGGGTCGAGGGCGGCGGCGAAGGGTAGCACCTTCAACGCCACGCGCCGCCGCAGTGAGATCTGCTCAGCCTCGTGCACCACTCCCATGCCGCCGCGGCCGATTTCACGCAGGAGACGGAAGTCGCCGAGTTGACCGACATCGGGAGTGCTATCGTCCACGGCGTTAGCGGAGCAGGCTCCTGGTGCCGCACTCTCACGCAAAGCGGCCGTCAAGCGCGCCATCTCTTCATCGGCGGCGAAGAACTCCTCCAACTCTTCGCGTACATCGGGATAGTCGGCGAGGAATTGATCCTGGTCCGGTCCTTGGCCGGACTGTCGCGCCTCGACGTAGGCGAGGAGGGCATCGTTCAGCCGTGCCTCACGGTCCAACTCCCCTGTCCGGTCGCGCATCATATGTCATCCTCCCGGTGATCTCGGAGTAGTGTGCGGAGTTTTCTCAAGCCGCGGAAGAGCAGCCCGACCACAGCGGAGCGGCTGCGCGCCATCTGCTCGGCCACTTTCGTCACCGGCAGACCTTTCAGATAGTGAAGCTCCATCACCCGGCGCTGGTCTTCCGGCAACCGAGCCAGCGCGGCCGCGAGTTGCAGCAACTCCTCGGCACGGACGGCGTGCTGGCTCGGCGAGGTCTGATCGGCCGCCAGCAAACCGTCGAGCCGGGAGGATGACAATTCCAGCTCGGCCTCCAGGGAGCGCTCTCGTCCGACATTACGCGCCCTTGTCTCGAATCGGCGCGCCGCCGCCGCCAGAACATTCGCAAGGATGGCACGGAGCCAGGCGAGTTTCTCCGTCTCCGTGCTGCCGCGGAATTGCGCCCGCGCTTCGTGAGCTTGCAGGAGCGCTTGTTGGGCGATGTCCGAAGCATCCATCTTCGTCTGGAGACGGGGACTGATGTGAATTCGAGCCAGCAGCCGTAGATAGTCTCGATAGCCTTCCAAGGGCCGCTCCTCGGATTTGGCCCTACTTCGCCACTCGGGTCCGCAGTTCGTCAACGTCGCGCCACAGCGCTTGCCAGGCGGCACGTTCGTTGTCGCCGAGGCGATCGAGCGCCTGCGCCTCGCGCACGGCGGCGAGGGCGACATCGCGCCGCCATTGGACCAGCCGGTGCTGGATGGTCTGTTTCAGGGCGGCATTGTTCTGTTCGGCGTCTCTGGCGTAGGTTCTCAGATCGTCACGCAGCCAATTCAAGGCCCAGCGGCGGAACATGGCGGCGGCCTTGTCGGATAGCAGTCGGGCGTCTTCACCCTGTCCGGCGGCGGCCAGGGCGGCGCTGCACGCGGCGTGGTAGCGATGTTGTTGGTTCAGATCGGCGGCGAGCTTCGGCTCGGCAGCGAAGGCATCGGTGTAGAGGCGGGCAGCGGAGGCGTGGAGCTTCTTGTGTTGCCGGCACATCCAGGCCAAGGTAATTGCGTCGCCGGGGTGGACGGGAGATGCCTCCCCTTGGAGGAACGCGGGCAGTTTGTTCTCCAGCTCGACGAGGCGTTCGGCGGCATGGACCCACTGGAGAGAAGGATAACCCCAGGCAGACTGCTTCGATCCCAGTTCGTGACCGCGCCGATAGGCCGCAAGCGACTCCGTGAACCGGCCCTGTTGTTGCAGAACAAGGCCGAGGTTGCAATACGCTTCGGCGTACTTCGGATTGTGTGCGATGGCCTGGTGGTAGGCGACCAATGCTTCGTCCACACGACCTTTCTGACGCAGGACATTGCCGAGGTTGTAGTGGGCGATGGCGAGTTTGGGATCGAGGGCGATGGCCTGGCAAAACTCGACCATCGCCTCATCCACTCGCCCTTTTTTGGTAAGTAGGATAACGCCCAGGTTGTTGTGGGCCATGGCGAGCTTGGGGTCGAGAACGATGGCCTGACGGTACGCGACCATCGCCTCGTCCACACGACCTTTGTCGCGCAGGACATTGGCGAGGTTGAAGTGGGCGACCGCGAGTTTGGGGTCGAGGGCGATGACCTCGCGGTACTCGACCAAAGCCTCATCCGCACGACCTTTGTCATGGAGGACAACGCCGAGGTTGTAGTGGGCGGGGGCGTACTTCGGTTCGAGGGCGATGGTCTGGTGGAACTCGATCATGGCCTCGTCCCCACGGCCTTTTTCCTGGAGGACGACGCCGAGGTTGTAGTGGGCCGGGGCGAGCCGGGCGTCGAGGGCGATGGCCCGGCGGAACTCGTCCAGAGCTTCGTCCGCACGGCCTTTGTTGTTACGCAGGACAACGCCGAGGTTGTTGTGGGCCGGCGCGTACTTGGGGTCGAGGGCGATGGCCTGGCGGTACTCGCCCATGGCCTCGTCCACACGGCCCTTTTCCTTCAGGACGATGCCGAGGTTGTAGTGGGCGATGGCGAGCTTGGGGTCGAGGGCGATGACTCGGCGGAACTCGTCCATGGCCTCGTCCACCCGGGCTTTGTGTTGCAGAGCGTAAGCCAGCTGAAAATGCAGATAGGGGTTCTGGGGCGATTGGATCGCCAGCCGGGCGAGCAAGGTCAGTCCTTCGTCGTCCTGGCCGCTGTGCAGCAGCGCCGTCGCCAGGGCCACACCCAGATCGGGACGCAAACTCCGCGCCGCCTGAAGGAACCTCGCCGCCTCCCCCCAGCGCGGCGGCTCCTGCTCGATCAGCACCTGGCCCAGCGTATGGTACAGTACCACCTCGCGCGGACGCGCAATCACTGCCGTCCGCAGCACGCGCTCCGCCAACGCCTCCTCGCCGGCCGCCCACAGCGCCCGCGTCAGCGTCAGCACAACCAGCACCGGCTCCTCAGCTGGGTCCATCTGCTCCGCCAACTGCCGCAGACGAAGATGGTCCGCTCCCACGGGCACGACCACCGGTACCGGCACCGGACGCAACGCCGCCGACAGCAGCGCCAAGGCGCGCTCCTTCGGCAGCTGGTCGCGTGCCAGGATCGCCCGCAATTCGCGCCGCCGCGAGCCGGGATCATCGTCCAGCGCCGCCGCCAACTCGACAACCCGCCGCGCCGCTTCCGGCTTGCCGTCCAGCTGCCGCTGAATCGCCCATTCGTCCAGGGCCGCAATCACCTCCGTCACCATCGCGGCCGGACGTTCCTTCAAGCGGGCCGCTGCTTCGACGGCCGACGCTGCGTCCACGTCCAGGCCCCAATCGCGGAAGGCTGAGGCGAACTGCTCCTCCGCCGTCGGCTCCGCCAGCGCCATCATGGCCCCCTTGTCGTCCGGCCTGTACTTCGGCCCCTCACGCGGACCGCGCACTTCCAACAGCCGCGCCAGCAACTGCCGGTCCTTCGCTGCCTCCTCCGCCTCCTCCTGCAATTTGACGAGACACGCCGACGCCTGCTCCTGCATCGCCGACGACGCCCCCGCCGTACGGGCGATGCTGTCGGCCTTCCGCGCCGCCGCCAGTGCCTGGTCATAAGCAAGGGCTGTCAGGGGACCATCCCCCGCCTGCTGGCGCGGAAGCCGCGCCTCGCTCAAGGCGCTTTGGACGGCGCCATCCGCCTCGGCGCGCCGCCGCTGCCACAGCCATCCCGCCGCCCCGCCGACCGCCAGCAACAGCAGCCCCACCACAGCCAACGTCGCCCGCAGACGCCGCCGCTTGCGCTCCTCCCGCGCCGTGACCTCCGCTCGCGCCTGCTCCAGCTCGGCACGGCGCAGCCGCTCGCGCACCTCGGCCTGATACGAGGCCAGCCGCTCCGCCACCACACCGGCATGACGCGGCCGCTCCTGCGGCTCCGCCGCCAGGCAGGCACGGCACAACTTCTTGAGCGCCGGGTCCACCTCGCACTGTTCCAGGCGGCGTAACGCCTTGGCCGTGTCGCCGCTCCGCGACCCCTCCAGCACTTCCGCGCAGCTGATTCCCTGATAGGGCGGCCGGCCCGTCAACGTCTCGCACAGGATGGCGCCCAGGGCGAACACGTCGGCCCGCTCGTCCACGATGTTCCAATCGCCGGCTGCCTGTTCCGGCGGCATGTAATGGGGCGTGCCCAGTGTCACTCCGGCCAACGACAGACCCGCCTCCTCTTCCATCCGCGCCGTCGTTTCCGACCTGTCGCGAGGCAGCTCCTTGGCCAAACCCCAATCCATTACCTGCACTTCGCCGAACTCGCCGACCATGATGTTGGCCGGCTTGAGGTCGCGGTGAAGGACGCCCTTGCTGTGGGCGAAGGCCACCGCCTGGCACACCTTCTCGAGGACGGCCAACAAACGCGGCAGGCGTTCCGGCCCGGCGGGTTCGTCGCGGAGCAAGGCGGCAAGTGTGCGGCCGCGCACCAGTTTCATGGTGTAGCAGGGCCGGCCGTCGGCGAGGCGACCGAGATGGTGGATGGGCACGATGGCGGGATGCTGCAACGAGCCGGTCAGCCGCGCCTCGCGCAGAAAACGCTCTTCCGCGGCGGTGTCGCCGCGCAGCTCGGCCTTGAGGATTTTGACGGCCAGATCGCGGCCGAGGGCGTCGTCGCCGCAGCGATAGACTTCGCCCATGCCGCCGACGCCCAGGCACTCGAACAAGGCGGGGACGCCCGTGTCCGTCGCTGACTTTGTGGACGCATCGGACGGCCGTACCTCGTTTTTGGTTTGCTCCAGGCTCTTGAGAAAATTCGTGTCGAACATGAGCATTTATCCACAGCGGAGAGACAAGTTTTCCAGCGAATCGATCCACGCTACCGGGATCCACAAGGAGCCCCCAGCAGTATCCTATAGATCAACTTCCGCAACCACGGCAGCGAGATCGGGATGCGACATGCTGCCCGGCTCCTTCTCATCAGACAACGCCCGGATTCCAGGCCATCCGCTTGTTCTCGGCTTGTAGGTCGTGGACCCGTCGCTGCAGGAATTGGCAGTTGGCCAGCATACCATATCCATTCAGGAATTCTACGTGGCTGTCGAACGTTTAGCTGGGACAGAGTGAGCCGGTCAAACGGGTGGCGGCCCTTAAGGTCATCAAAGCGGGCATGGACAGCCGGCAAGTCATCGTCCGCTTCGAGGCGGAGCAGCAAGCGCTGGCGCTGATGGATCTTTCCCCAGCCGAAAGGCCCGTGTGAATGCGCCAGGGAAGGGCGCGGCCGACACGGCTCAAAGCCTCGGCATCGCCTCGATGAAGTCGCCCGCCTGTCAAAGTGATCGTGGACGCACCCAAATGGGAGAGTATACTGACAGCCAAGTAAGGCTCTCCACCGGTTGCATCGTTGCAGGGCTAATCCTTCTCCTCAAGGTTTCGCCAACGCCTCGTCAGGATCAGGATCGAGCCATGATCAAAAGCTTGACGTCGCTCTTGGCTCTGCTTCTGCTCGCAAGCGCGGCCCAGGGCCAATCGGAGGCGGAAACCTTTTTCGAGACACGCATCCGGCCGGTCCTGGCCGGAACCTGTTTCAAATGTCACGGCGGCAACAAAGTCCGCGCGGGACTGCGCCTTGATACGCGGCAAGCGCTTCTTCGCGGCGGACAAAGCGGCCCCGCGTTGACACCCGGCGCACCCGAGCGCAGCCTGCTGATTCAAGCCCTGCGGCATACCGCGCAAGCCGAGATCAAGATGCCGCCCAATCAGAAATTACCCGACAGCACGATCGCGGATTTCGTGCGCTGGGTGAAGGAGGGAGCGATCTGGCCTGCCGCGACGCCGGCGGTCGATTCCTTCGCGGCCGACAAGCACTGGGCGTTTGTGCCGATACGTCCCCAGCCGCCGCCGCGTGATCCGAGCGGCTGGGCGGGCGGCCCGCTCGATTGTTTCATTGCGGCCGGCCAGCGTCAACGCGGTGTCCGGCCGGTGGCGCCCGCCGACCGGCGGACCTGGCTCCGCCGCGTGACCTTCGACCTGATCGGGCTGCCGCCGACGCCGGAGGAGATGGCCGCCTTTCTCGCCGACCCGTCCGCCGAAGCGCACACCCGCGTCGTGGATCGTCTGCTGTCCTCGCCGCGTTACGGTGAACGCTGGGGACGGCACTGGATGGATCTCGTGCGCTATGCCGATACCGCGGGAGATAACGCGGACTATCCCATCCCCGAAGCGGCCCTCTATCGCGATTACGTAATTGATTCGTTCAATGCCGACAAGCCCTATGACGAGTTCCTGCGCGAGCAACTAGCCGGCGATCTTCTGGCGCGTCAGGGGCCGCCGGCAAAGTATGCGGAGCGAATCATTGCCACGACCTACCTGGCGCTCTCGCGGCGTTACCTGACGGCCCCTTATGAACAATGGCATCTGACCCTGGAAGACACGATTGACGCGACTGGGCGGGCCTTTCTCGGTCTGACGCTGCGCTGCGCGCGCTGCCACGATCACAAGTTTGACCCCATCCGGCAGGAGGATTACTACGCTCTCTATGGCATCTTCGCCAGCACGCGGTTTCCGTATGCCGGCTCGGAGGAGTTCGCGTCCAAGAAGTTTCCGCGCGATCACTTCGTCCCGCTGCTGCCTCCCGCTCAGGCCCAACCGAAGCTGGAGGCGCATCGCAAGAAGCTCGCTGATCTGCGGAGCCAAATTGACCGGACAGCGAAAGATCCCCTGCTGCGTAATTTCGAAAGGTTCAAGAAGCCGGCCAGCGACAAGAAGGGGGAGGAGATCCGGCTCACCAAGGAGCAGATTTTGACCGCCAACCGGATGGAAGGACAACTCGCGGATTTGCGACGCGAGTTGTTTTACCTGGAGCGCACGAACCTGCCGGCGGATCTGCCGGGAGCTTACGCGGTTTCCGAGGGCAAGCCCACCGATGTTCCCCTCCAGCGCTCCGGCGATCCGGAGCGACCCGGCCCGGTGGTGAAACGGGGTGTCCCGAAGTTCCTGGACGGCGGCCGGCCGTTCGTGATTCCCCCGGGCAGCAGCGGCCGGCTGGAGTTGGCCCACTGGCTGACCGTGTCGGAGAACCCGCTGACCGCGCGCGTCATGGTCAATCGCATCTGGCAGCACCACTTCGGCAAGGGGCTGGTGCGGACGCCCTCTAACTTCGGCTTGAGCGGCCAGCCCCCCTCGCATCCAGAACTGCTCGATTGGCTGGCCGGCCGATTCATCGAGAGTGGCTGGTCGATCAAGGCGATGCACCGGCTCATCGTCCTCTCCCAAACGTACCGGCTGGCGAGTGTGACGGATTCAACCCACGCCGCCCACGATGCGGCCAACAGCGGTTACTGGCATTTCGACCGCCGCCGCCTCGACGCCGAGGCGATCCGCGATGCCATGCTGGCCGTCAGCGGCGCACTGGATTCGCGCCGACCCGGCCGGCACCCCTTTCCGCCGAGGAACGCCTGGAACTGGACGCAGCATGCTCCGTTCAAAGCGGTTTATCCCAGCCGGAACCGAACCGTGTACCTGATGATGCAGCGGCTCCAGCGGCATCCGTTCCTGGCCCTGTTCGATGGCCCGGACACCAACGTCACCACGGACACGCGCACTCGCTCAACGGTGCCGTTGCAAGCGCTGTATCTGATGAACAATCCCTTCGTGACCGAGCAGGCCAAGGCGCTGGCGGCTCGCTTGCTGCGCGGATCGCCGGAACTTCGGCAACGGGTGCGGCAGGGCTACGAACGGGCCTGGGGTCGGCCTCCAGCCGACGGCGAGATCGAGGCGGCACGGCACTACCTGGAGCGTTGCGAACAAGAGCTGATCCGACTCGGTGTACCGCTCCCGACACGCGAGTTGGAAACGTGGACCAGCCTGGCACGCGTGCTGCTGGGCGCCAACGAATTTGTGTATGTGGATTAAATGATCCAATGAGGAATCGCCGATGGACCCGTCTCCCCGTATTGCCCGGCGCCGGTTCCTGACGTGCTCCGGGGTCGGACTGGCTGGTTTGGGGATTTATCCTCAACTGCTGCGGGCGGCAGCCGTGCGGGAGGGTGGGCCGCTCGCGCCGAAGCCGGGTCATTTCCCCGCCCACGCCGAACATCTGATCTTCGTGTTTCTCAGCGGCGGCTTCTCGCACGTCGATACGTTCGATTACAAGCCGCAGCTTCGCAAGGATGAAGGCAAACTGGTAAGCGCCCCCTCGCTGCGAGAAACCAGCAAATTACCGCTGCTCGCGTCACCGTTCGTCTTTCGGCCCTACGGGCAATCGGGGCTGATGATTAGCGAACTGTTCGCACACCTTGGCACGGTCGCCGACGATCTCTGTATCCTCCGCACACTGCGAACCGACATTGTCGAGCATTTCCAGGCCGTCTTGGCCATGCACACCGGCTCCGCCACGGTGCCGATGCCCAGCCTCGGCGCCTGGATCAGCTTCGGCCTGGGCACGCTCAATCGGAACCTGCCCTCCTACGTCGTGCTATGCGAACATCTGCCCTACGCTGGGGCGCAGGTATGGGACAACAGCTTCCTGCCGCCCTATCACCAAGGCGTGCGCATCGTGCCGGGCAAAGACCCAATCCCCGATCTGCATTCGCCGGCTCGCTCGCTTCGCTTGCAAGAGCTGGAGGCGATGATGCTGCGCGACCTCAACGAGCTGCACGCGCAGGCCCGACCGGGAGACCTGGAATTGCAGGCGCGCACCAGCAGCTTCGCGACGGCCCGCGGCCTCATGCGCGAAGCGCCGGAGGTATTCGATCTAACGCGGGAAACGGAGGCGACCCTTCGGCTGTACGGTTTCCAGCGCGGGGACCGGACTTCGTTCGCATCCCAGTGCCTGACGGCCCGGCGGCTGATCGAGCGCGGCGTGCGCGTGGTGGAGCTGATCGACACGGGTTCCAATAACAACTGGGACGCGCATGGCAACATGCAGGACCACCGGCCCAAGGCCAAGCGGATCGATCAAGCGCTGGCCGCTCTCCTCCGCGATCTGAAGCAGCGCGGCCTGCTCGGCGAGACGCTGGTGGCCATTTGCACGGAGTTTGGCCGAACACCCTTTACGGACGCCCCCGGCACGCGCGGCCGCAATCACTACGCTGAGGCGTTTTGCGGTCTGTTGGCGGGCGGTGGAATCAAGGGCGGAACGGCGTATGGCCAGACGGACGAGTACGGTCTACGCAGCATCGTCGATCCGTGCCACGTCCACGACTACCACGCGACCATCCTTCACCTGATGGGACTGGATCATACGCTCCTGACATACCGTTATGCGGGGCGAGATTTCCGCCTGACCGATGTGCATGGCAAGATCCTGCAAAAGATCCTTATCTAAGCCATCTTGGATAATCCTGGGGATCGCTTTCCTCGAAGGGCGGAATCCTATCCGAACCGTCTCCTCACCCGCCGGAATGGGCGGCTGTCCACGATCCGGAATCCGCCGGGAGCCCGGTTGGTCGAACCCAAACGCTCTCACCACGGCGGTTGATCTGAAACTTGTTCGGCGCAATCCGACGAGGTGGCACGCTTTCGTTGCTGGCTTCTGGAGACGATGCCGGGCGAGCCGACCGAGGTGAGCGTCGTCCACGAGGCGGGAACCATTCCCGCGGCGCGCGCGTCCAAGGAGAAGCATTCAGGACAGCGGCCATGCGAACGTATCGGCAGCCGACAGCAAGGGCGTTCGACTGGGGCAAAAACCTGATGTGGACCTTCCTCATACGAGACAACGAACCCCGTTCTGTTGAGGATGAGCGATCATGTCAAACAGCGTACCCAACAACGGCCGGCGCGGCAGGGTTGTGGTCGCGCCGGTGGCGCTGAGCAGCTCCGGCGTGTCGTGGCTGAAGATCATCCCGGTGTGGATCGCCAGCTCCATCGTCCACAGCGCCATCCTCGGCCTGGCCGCTGTGCTGTTCCTGATCTACAGCAGCGTCCAGGCGGCGACACTGCCCGAAGAAGATGTCGTGGCGACGACGCAGGTCGAGGAGCAAAAGCCGGAGCCGGACCTGACCAACACCGATCCGGGGATGGACAGTGAGACGCCGCTCAACTACAAGGTGGAGCGCATCGAGGACGTCAGCGTGCCGGGCACGGTCGATCCGACGCAGGCAGTGGGCATTCTTGATGCACCAGCCAACGAGATGCACGGCAACGTCCCATTGCCGCCGGGCACTGGGGAAAGCACGGGCGGCGCTGCCTTGCCAGACCTCGCCAACGCGGCAGCCAGCGGCAAGATCGGCTCCGACTTCGGCGGCTGTGGCGGGCGGTCCCTGATCGGCCAATTCGATGGCCGCCGCAGCGGGGCCACTCGCGAGATGATGCTGAACAATCAGGGCGGCAACAAACAGTCCGAGCGGGCAGTGGCAAGCGGCCTGGAATGGCTGGCGCTGCACCAAGCGCAGGACGGCCACTGGTCGCTGCACGAATGCGATCGTTTCGCCCGCGACAAGCCGCGACCGGCCGGCAAGGTCTTCAAGTGCAACTGCGAGCCCGGCTCGACCCACCGCAGCGACGTCGCCGCCACCGGCTTCGGTCTGCTGCCCTTTTTGGCCAGCGGCATCACCCATAAGCCTCCCAAGATCCTCCCCAAGAAGGACTACAGCAAGACCGTCGAGGGCGCCGTCACCTGGCTCATCAGCAAGCAGAGCAACTCCAACGGTTCGTACACCAGCGACATGTACGCCCACGGCATCGCCACCATCGCCATGTGCGAAGCCTATGGCCTGTCCTCCGATCCGCGCGTCAAGGCGTCGGCCCAGCGCGCCCTCAATTTCATCGCCTCAGCGCAGGACAAGGCCCGCGGCGGCTGGCGCTATTCACCGGGACAGGCCGGCGACATGTCCGTGACCGGCTGGCAACTGATGGCCCTCAAGAGCGGTCAGATGGCCGGTCTGAGCGTGCCCAAGAACACCCTCAAGCAGGCCGAACGCTTCCTCGACTCCTGTGAAAACAACAACGCCAAAGCCGCGACCGGCTCGCGCCAGGCTGGCGGTTACGGCTATCTGCCCGGCGGCGGCGAAACGATCGTCATGACGTCGGTCGGTTTGTTGTGCCGCATGTACAGCGGCGTCGGACCGGGCAATCCCAGCTTGCTTGCCGGCGTGCAGAAGCTCAAGGCCTATCCGCCGGAGAAGCATCCTGATGTCTATTATCTCTACTACGCCACGCAGGTGATGCATCACATGCAGGGCGAGAGTTGGCGCTTCTGGAACACCGGCGTGGATGCCGACGGCAAGCAAAAGTCCAAGGGCATCCGCGACATGCTGATTTCCAAGCAGGACACCGGTACGACGCCGAAACATCCGCACCAGGCCGGCAGCTGGGGCGGCTCGGCCGGCGGTCGGGTCATGGCCACGTCGCTGTCGCTGCTGTGCCTGGAGGTCTACTATCGCCATCTGCCGCTGTATCGCCGCGATTTGACCTTCACCAAAGAGAACGAGTAACCTGGCGATCTCCTGCCAACCGACCCGCGGCGCCTACAAGGGAGTCCCTTGCCGATGCCGCAGGTTGGTTGGCAAACCGCTTTGCTCTGCTGCCGGTGAACACCGAAACGACAATGGCCGCAATGTCGCGCGACGAATCTCGCCGGACGGTTCTCGCAGCCCTTTTTCGCTCCCTGCGCGAACCTCGATCCCGTCAGGCGTCTCTTTCCTTTCAAGCACCTCCCGGAGCCACTATCGGCCGCAACGCCCTTTTCCTGCGAGTTCCCTCCCTGCGTCCCGTCGTTTGTATGCCGCTGAATCAATGTTCCTTCATGCCGGCCATGCTGCAAATGACTGTTGGGTGGCATCGGCCGTGATGCTTGCCTGATGCCTTGTGTGCCGCGTCCGTCCGAATGCACGTCATCCGACCGTAGCTCCAAGGAAAGCGCGTCGGCCAACCTTCCTCCCTGTCCCCTCGCACGAATCAACCCCTTGTCCGTGCTTGAGCTTTAACGTCCTTACTTCCTCAAAGGAGAACCGACATGACTGCCGGATTCCTGCATGAAACCGCTGGGATTCCCGACGTAATCGTGTTCAACGACAGCCCAGCTAACCGCCGCATCCCCTTCAACGAGTTGACGCCGATTCATCCTTGCCGACGCTTCGTCCTGGCAACCGGTGCCCAAGACATCGCGATGCGCGTCATCGACCTGCTGACGCCCATCGGCAAGGGCCAACGTGGTCTCATCGTCGCTCCGCCGCGCACCGGCAAGACCATCCTCCTCCAGGAGATCGCCAACGGCCTCCGCCGCAATCATCCGGAGTGTCAATTCTTCGTCCTGCTCATTGATGAGCGTCCCGAAGAGGTCACCGACATGCACAAGAAAATCTACGGACCCGCTGCCGAAGTCATCGCCTCCACGTTCGACCAGGAACCCCAACAGCATCGTCGCGTTGCCGAGATGACCCTCAACAAGGCCAAAAACCTCGTTGAGAAAGGCAAGGACGTTGTCATTCTTCTCGACTCGCTGACACGTCTGGCTCGCGCCTGCAACTGCCTGGCGCCTGCTGGAGGCAAGATGATGACCGGAGGCATCGTCGCCGGCGTACTCGACTGGCCCAAGAGCTTCTTCGGTAGCGCCCGGCAGCTGAAAGAAGGCGGCAGCCTGACGATCCTGGCGACGGCGCTCATCGACACGGGATCGCGCATGGACGAGGTGATCTTCGAGGAGTTCAAGGGCAGCGGAAACATGGAGCTGCACCTGGATCGGCGACTCGCGGATCGACGCATTTGGCCGGCTATCGACATCGGCCGGTCCGGTCCGCGACGCGAGGAATTGCTGCTGAATGAGGAGGATCTTCCTCGCCTTTCGTTGCTGCGGAAGGCGTTGAGCGACCGTAATCCCGTTGAGGCAATGGAACGGCTAACAAGTCGGTTGAGGAGGACGGTATCGAACGCGGCCTTCTTGAAGAGCCTGCTCGGCTGAGCATCGTCGTGGGGAACCCTCACCCGCTAGGCACACGCGGAAACTCTCTGCGAGTGGCGGCAGAAATAGGGGGACCGCACTTCAATAACGCCCTCTGTCAGGGTCCGCCGCACGGATGGCGTCGCACGCCTCCGCGTGGTGCCGGGATCCCTTCTGGCCGGCGAGGATGTCCGTCACCCTCTGTCGCAGCCCGTTCAGCCATTCGGTCGCTCCCGGCGCGGTGAACACGGCGTCGATGAGAGCCTGGTAGGCCGCGGAGAACCTTTCAACACTGCTTGCGGACCGGTCCAGTAAGCGGACCTGGGCAGCTTCGCCGAGATGGACGCGGCGTAAACCGTCACGGTCGCCCAACTTCTCCAGGCGTAGGTCATGAACAGGGTAGCGAGACGACGACATGGGATGGTCTCCGGCAGACGAAAGCGCTGCACCCAAGCCCCTAACCCAGTATAGACGCCACGGGCGTGGAAAGCATCCCAAGTTCCCGATCTCACCGGGTCTCCTCGGCCTTACGCCCTCCATCGGGGCGAGGAACTTTCGATCCGGCTTCCGTCTCGACGCCGGCCTTCGCGTCCGCGATGGCTCCTCGATCCGTTTGTTGCGGCGCGACAATCCCTGTCGAATTGTTTCCACATTCCTGCCTGTGGCAGTTTCCCAGGACATCGGTTTTCGCCAAGGCAGAGCGTGGCGGGAGTCCTTGCGTTAACAAGTTATGACGGTGACGAGCGGCAGCGGCTTCGGAACGATCAGGGCGGGCTGGCGTTGTCGAGAACGCAACAACTCAAAGCGCCAGACAAACTCGGCACGTAAAAGTGCGAGCGCCTCGTTCGCTGCCTCGGCCGCGTTGTCGTGACGCATCGCATAATTCGCGGCGCGTTTCAGTGCCCGGCGCATGGCCTGCGCGAGTTTTGCCAGATCCTTATCGTTCTCGGCCGGACGTTCGTTGCTGGCATGCGGGGGTTCGATTTGCTGTTGCGTCATCTCTTTCATGGCGTCCTCAAGCTGCTTCCGCGTCGGTCGGTCGCGCCGAAACGGCCGGGAAAAAAAGATGGGCGGACATTTTCCAGCCCTACGCGAACGTAGGTTCGGTAGGTCCATCGCCGCCGGCAGGCTCACCCTGTCCCTCGACAAGTTCGGCGCGCAAGATGCGGAACTGATCGGGGGCATCGAAAGCGAGTCGTACCCGGTTCCCTCTGACAGCGACCACGGTTAGGGTGATGCCATTGCTGAGAACGATTTTCTGGCCGGGTTTCCTGCTGATTACGAGCATGTCACTCCTCACAGAGACCGATTATGGCTACGTTCTCCAAATGTTGTCTCCTGATGGGTTACCTTCGGTGGTAACCGTCCTCTCCTCCGCTTGCTGGGGGCAGCGGCGCTGTTGTGTCCAGATGGTCGCAACAGGGTCTGCTAAGAGATGGCACAAAAGGGGCGCTTTTGGGGCGCGGATTTTCTAGACGGCGCTCCTCGGAGGACCGACGAAGAATCGGGGGCGTGAGGAACCACGCGGAGATTCCTTGTTTTGGCTGGGGTGGCAGCGCTCTTGTTGTGCTGGGTGTCTTCTTGCCACCGCGATTACCACGCAACGTCGCGGCAGCGTCGAAGGCTCTTGAGACGCTGTCTTTTTTCGTAACAGCCGGAGGGAACCGTCACGCTCGGGTGAAGAAGGTCTTCACGCGTAGGCACGGCCGCTCGACCAGGTAGTAGGATGCCGCGGCAGCCACGAACGCCAGCCCCACGGTCACGGCGGCGACGAGCGTGCCGGGCGGTTCCCGGAGGAGGAGCCAGCGGGCGAGCAGGCCGGGAGCTACGCAGTAGGCGGGAACGTGCCACAGGTAGAGGCCGTAGGAGATCCGGCTGACCGCGAGGAGTGGTCGGACCGACAGGCAGGCGCGGAGCCAGGCGGGGGGCGCTCCGATCAGCCCGGCAATGGCCAGAGCGATCAGGACGCCCGCCAGGGTGCTGACGCCGCAGAAAAGGTGGGGGCCGTTGCCGCACCAGGCGACCAGGCCGGCCAGGCCGAGCGCGGCGAGCGAGGCGGCGGCCCGCAGGACCGCCTGGCCGGTTCGGGATCGGGGCAGCCGGCCCCGGCAAATCAGCACCGCGGCGAGCGCCCCGGAGAGGAGCAGCTCTCCACGGGCGGGCAGGGTGGTCGAGGCCACGTGGAAGCCCGTGACGCCGCCGGCCCACCAGAAGGCGAAGCGGAACAGGGCGGACGCCACGACTCCCAGTGCCAGCAGTGCCACGATCCACCGGACGCGCAGCCGGAGCAGGAGGCACAGGACCACCGGCCAGGTCAGGTAGAACTGCTCCTGTAGGCAAAAGGACCAGGTATGCGTCAACATGCCCAGGCGCTCCTCCGGGAAGCACCAGTAGAAGTTGCTCGCGTAACAGGCCGCCAACCCCAGCCCTCGCAGCAGGGTCCGCCCTTGTGCCGGCCCCAGACCGAACAGCGCGTAGGCGCAGCAGACGGTCAGAAACACGGCATAGCCCGGCAGCAGCCGCAGTGCCCGGCGGATGTAGAACGCCCCGAAGCTGATCGAGCCTCTGGCCTGGTGTTCCTGGGCCAAGAGTACCGTGATCAGGAAGCCGCTCAGCACGAAGAAGATGTAAAACCCGTAAAAGCCATTTGGGAAGGGTGCATTCGGTGGTGCTCCGGCATACCCGGCAAGGTCGGACTGGGCCCCCAGGAGGGGTAAGTGTCCCGCCATAATGAAGAGGACAGCCAGCCCGCGCAGGCCTTCCAGTTCCGCTCGGTGACCTAGCCGAAACTTTCCGGGAGCCGTGGCCGGCGTCGGCTGCGAGGGCGGGGAGCCGGCGAAGCCAAGCCGGGCGGCGCTGGTCGCAAGGGCAAATAACATCCGGTTGATCTCCTCGGAATCCTTCCGCGCCGCCGGTCGCCTCCGGGGTCAGGCCGCACGCCGTGCCAAGGGAGGTTCGGCGGGTGAAAAAGTTGCGGGGGCGGTCGGCTTGTTCCCCCGGAGGGACTGATAGATGGCCAGCACCTCGCCGCCGACGTTTGCCCAGCTGTTCTGCTCGGCGTAGGCGAGCGCCCGCTGCACGAGTTGCTCGGAAAGGGCACCGTCGGCCACCAGGCGCTCGACCTGCCAGGCCAACTCGTGTTCCGCGTTTTCGGTGAACAGGAGCAGGCACCCGGCCTGGTCGTTCAACTCGACGAAGGGCGGAACCTTGCTGGCGATGACCGGCCGTCCGGACGCCAATGCCCAGGTGAGTCCCGCCGACCCCGACAGGTTGAAGCCCCGGTACGGAGCCAGGCAGACGTCCGTCGCGGCCTGATATAGCTCGATCGTCTCCGCCGGGACGTAGTTGGTGATCCGCACCCGATTCCTGAGGGAGCGATGGCTGCGCAATATCTTCAGGAGGTGATCCATGGTCCGGTCGCCGCACGCCCGGGGGTGCGGGCCGCCGACGATGGCCAGGTGGTAGTGGCGGGGCAGCAGGCGCATGGCGGCGACCGCGAGGTCATGGCCCTTGTGCGGCGAGATGAAGCCGAACATCGAGAGCAGGACCGTTTCGGGTGCGTAGCCCAGCTCCTGCTTGGCCCACTCCCGGTTCAGCGCGAGCCCCCGGCTCGCGCCCCCAGGCACGCCGATCGGCAGCCGCCGCACGCACGTGCGATCGAGGCCCGTCTTGATGAGATGGGCCCGCCCCTTAAACGTGTGTGTGACGGCCCCGAAGCGGCTCCCCGCCTGGAAGAACCGCCCCACCCGGCGGCGCCAGGCCCGACCGCACTGGTAGGAGTGCAGGCGCTTGCGCAGCCCGGTGAGCCGGCCGACGACCCCGCGGATCGACGTCAGGAAATAGGGCTCCGTGTGGAACGTGACGACGACTGGGGTTCCGGCGCGCCGCAGCCCGGCGAGCAGGTAGCCGAAGTGCTCAAGGCTCGACGCTGTCTCGAAGGTGGAGTCGTTGAAGAAGGAGAACTCGTGCTGGATGTGGACCACGTCGTGCTCCCGGGCCCGCGCACAGACCGCGTCCAGTTCGTCCCGTACCTCGTCGGGCAAGGGGGACGGCCGGTCCTGCCGGCAGAGGCGGTGGACGGCGTTGTTGACCCCCAGCCGGCCCAGGGCATCGACCAGGTCCGCGGTGTACCCCGCAATGCCGCAGGGCTCGTTCCAGGTGCTGACGTGCAGGACGTTCATCGAGCCATCCTTCTGTCGTTGCGGATGGAGAGAACCGGGAGCTTCCGCGCGGCCGCCGGGACGGGAGGGGTTCAAGCCGGCCCTTGCCGGACCCGGCGGGCAAGCCGCCCGACCATCGACCGCCTCGACGCTGGCCGGGGCTTGAGCGCCGACCAGGACGTTCCACGCCGCATGTCGCACGCCGTGGTCGGGGTCGCTGCGCATGCGCTGCAAGGCCTCCCGCACCGCCGGCTCGGCGCGCAGCCAGCGGGGGCCGGTTCGGATCGCGACGGCGAAGTGCCGCCGGTAAGGCGGGTGGGGGTCGATGCTCGACCCCAACACCCAGGCGGTCCATTCCGCGCGCGTCAAGGGCACGACGCGCCACGGGTCCAGGCGGGCCGGCAAGCGCTTGGCCGCCAGGCAGTCCAGAACGCACTCGGGCTGGACGTCGGTAGACCGCACCGGCACCAGTTGACCGGGGTGATGATGGTCGATGAGGTAGATGCTGTAGCCGAACTTTTCCAGGGCCGCCCGCAGGTCGGTCGTCGTCTGCCCGTAATTCTCCAGCCCGGCCGCGTTCGACTCGAACAGGACGAGGGGCGCGTCGTCGCGCGCCAGCAGGCGGGCCATCCCCCGGAGCACCCACGCCTCCCACCCCTCGACGTCCATCTTGACGAAATCGACGCGCGGCCAGCCCTGCTCCGCAACCAGGTCGTCCACGGCAGCGGCACGGACCTCGTCACGGGGCAGGTAGGACGGTTCGACGGCCGACGCCACATGCCCGTGCGGGCCGTGGGAGCAGAACGTCAGCCGACCCTCGCAGTCGCTAGCGGCGGCGTGGACGACCCGCACTTGGTCGAAGCCGTTGCACGCCGCTGCCGCCCGGAGGAGTTCGGCGTTGCGGGCCGAGGCCTCGACGGCGAGGACTCGGCAGCCAAGGGCGGCCCCCGGCAGGGTAAAGGTTCCGAGGTGGGCCCCGACGTCCAGCAGGGCGTCGCCCGGACGGAGCAGGTGCATCATCAGCTCGGTGGGCCCCCCCACCGCGTATTGGCCGCTCTCCGCCATCATCCGACCGATGGGGTCTTCCAGGCCCGCGTCGATGACGAAGGTGACGTCGAAGATCCCGCGCACCTTGACGGTACGGCGAATCGCAGGGCCTGAGCCGACCTGCTTGGCCTTCTCGGTCGAGGCTTCTGGATGAGACGCCATGGCCAATCCTTTGCCAAATAGCCCGTTCTCCCTCCCCGGTGCCCGGAAGCCACCGGACGAAATCCGGGATCGCCTTACCTCATCGGCCGAATTGCGTCCCACATTCATGGCCAATACGGGTGGGGCGTCGGTTTTCGCGTCGGCGGGGCCAATTTCCTTCCTTCCACCGTCAGGGGCAGGCGATAATCAGCCGCCCAACCGGGCACCGTCCCCAGGAGGAAGAGGGGAGACGCGTCTTGTACGGTGGGTTGAGACAGCTATGGAAGGGTGGCCGCAACACTTTCTTTGAGGAAACCCTTGCCATCGCATCTTCGGGAGTTAGGATCAACCGTTAGTGTCGTAGCCAAGACCCAGGAGAGAGCCGTCGAGGAAAGATCGGCCAGAAGGAGACCGGCCACACTTAAGCGACGGCTTCCACTGTGCCGATGAGGGCCTTCCCGCTGCCGGAGCACGTCGCCGGTCCTGCGGGGCAGTATCTCGCCACGAGGGTCTGGCTCCCCTATGACTTCCAGGGGAGCATAACATGACTCGCAAACGAATCGTCCTGCTCGTCCTCCTGGCGACCGTCTGTGTTGCCGCGGCGCTGTACTTTCACCGGCTTGCCTTCGACACCGATACTCCTTCGAGGCGCAAGCCCCTGGCGTATCGACCGTGTCAGCCTCTGGACACTAGCGGCTTCCTCAACAGCCTCTTGGGGCAGAAGCCGTGGAAAGACCCGACCGACCTGCAAGAGATCCAGAAAGCCTTCGATCGCCTTGCCCAGCGTAACCTCGAGCAAATGGACAAGGACCTGTCCCATGGGCTGCCTCCCGAGCGGGAAATCCGCTTCCGGCTCGTCAAGGTGTCGCTGCTGCTCTACGACGGGCAAGCCGAAAAAGCTTACGAGGTTCTCCAGGACACTCGGAACTGGTTGGAGCGTTCCGACGAGCTAAGTGAGCAGTGGCTCTACACGGTTGTGTACTTCCAGGGTGTGGTTGGCCTGCGCCGCGGTGAAAACGATAACTGCATCGACTGCCGGGGCGAGGGCGCCTGTCTCTTTCCCCTGGCTCCTTCCGCCCTGCATCCCAATCCCACCGGTTCACGCCTGGCCATCCAGCGCTTTACCGAGTACCTCGAACAGTTTCCCGACGACCTGGGAGCGCGCTGGCTGCTCAACCTGGCATTCATGACGCTCGGCCAACATCCCGGCGAGGTTCCCTCGTCCTTCCTGCTACACTTCGACAAGTTCGGCTCAGAAGCCGGCGTCGGTCGTTTTCGGGATGTTGCCCACCTGGTTGGGGTCGATCGCTTCAACATGGCGGGCGGCGCCATCATGGACGATTTCAACAACGACGGGCTGCTCGACCTGCTTGTCAGCACCTGGGACGCTCATCAATCCCTGGCTTTTTACGCGAACAAGGGAGACGGCACCTTCGAGGACCGCAGCGAGGTCGCCGGCCTGTCCCGACAGATCGCCGGCTTCAACCTGGTGCAAACGGACTACAACAACGACGGCTTCCTGGACGTCTACGTGTCGCGCGGCGGTTGGTTGCCCCACCCGATGCGACCCAGTTTGTTGCGCAACAACGGCAACGGCACCTTCACCGACGTGACGCGTGAAGCGGGTCTGTTGCACCCAGTCAATTCCATGAGCGCGGCCTGGGCCGACTACGACAACGACAGCTTCCTCGACCTGTTCGTCTGCTCGGAAAGGAGCCACAATCGACTCTATCGCAACCGCGGCAATGGTACCTTCGAGGAGGTAGCCTTGTCCGCCGGTGTCCAGGGCAAGGCCAGGCGCTGTAAGGGCGCCGTCTGGTTCGACTACGACAACGACGGCTATCCCGACCTCCTCGTGACTTATCTCGACAGCATCCCGCAACTCTTTCACAACAACCGCGACGGCTCGTTTACCGACGCCACCAAGGAGATGGGCATTACCGGCCCCAAAATTGGCTTCTCGTGCTGGGCCTTCGACTACGACAACGACGGTTGGCCGGACCTCTTTATCACCTCTTACGAGCGCGGCCTGGGCGAATTGGTGCGAGGCGTTTCTGGTCAGTCCCCCAGCCCGGGCGTGGACACCACCCGGCTGTACCGCAACCTGGGTGGAAAAAAGTTCCAGGACGTCAGCCGGGAAACCGGCGTGAACGGTGTCTTTGCGACGATGGGTAGCAACTTCGCCGACTTCGACAATGACGGCTACCTCGACTTCTACCTGGGGACGGGCGACCCCAACCTGGAAACCGTAGTCCCCAACCGCATGTTCCGTAACGTGTCGGGGCGACGATTCGTCGACGTCACGGCAACCTCGCGAACGGGACAACTGCAAAAAGGCCACGGCGTCGCCTGCGGCGACTGGGACCGCGACGGCAACGTCGATCTGTTCATCGAATTGGGAGGAGCGACGCCGGGCGACCGTTACCGCAACGCGCTGTTCCAGAACCCCGGGCAGGGCAACAACTGGTTGACTGTCAAACTGGTCGGCACCAAGACCAACCGGGCCGCCGTCGGCGCCCGTCTCAAGGTCGTGACCGCCGGGGACAGGCCCCGCACCGTTTACAGGTGGGTGTGCAGTGGCAGCAGCTTCGGCGCCAACCCGTTGCAGCAAACAATCGGCCTGGCCAAGGCGGACCTGGTAGCCCGTCTGGAGGTCTTTTGGCCGACCAGCCGAACGACACAGGTCTTCGAGCGCATCGCGGTGAACCAGGCCATCGAGGTCAAGGAACTGGCCCCCGACTATCGCAAGTTAAATTGGAAGCGAATTCCCCTGCCCGACCCAGGGGTGACGGACCGCTGAGGCCGGCTGTCGGTTACGATGGTTTCAAGCCGAAGGAGCCTACGCGGGCCCAGACACCCTCTGGCAAGGGAGAGGGCGCGACCTACTGGGCCATTGCAGCGGGAATGTGGGTAGCTGAACTCGTGAGAGTTCAGCCGGCTGAACTCTCACGAGTTCAGCTACAAACCACTTCAGCTGCAATGAACCACTAGCAGGACGTCCACGCTTGTAGACAGGACCGCACAAGGTCTCAGGGGGACGAAGAGGAGCCAGACCGGGTCACGTCATCCTGCGGCTGATAGCCCAACAGTCGGCGTGTGGCCTCGATGTCCCAGCGCATGTCGGTGTTGTCCGACATGCCGTTGACGACGAGGAACCGCTCGGGAAGTTCCGCGACGAGACAGCATTCCATCAGCTGGCAGAAGTCGCGATTGGACAGCCACATCAGCCGAAACCACGAGCCGCGCTCCGGCGCGATGTCCTCCGGTCGGTTCTCGCCCGGCTGCACCCAGCCGATACGCACGGCGATCACCTCCAGCCCGATGGACTCCGCGAAGCACTTGCCCAGGCGCTCACCGAACAGCTTGGCCGAACCGTAGGGCGTGCTATCCCGTTGCTCGCCGCGCACGACGTAGCGGGCGCCGGGGCGGGGCGGCGTCTGGGTGGTGAGGCGGGCCGGTTCGGGGTCGTCGCTGTATCCGCCCAGGACATGGTTGGAGCTGGCGTAGATGAAGCGACGGACACCGCCCCTGATGGCCGCCTGGAAGGCGTGGACCACGGTGTCCACGTTGGGGGCGAGGAGATTGGGCCACGTCTGCTGTGCCGTGGGGTCGGCCGCCAGGTGAACAACGACATCGGTGCCCCGGAATTGCTCCACCCAGTCGGAACTCCAAACACTCAGGTCGGCGGGGCGGATGGCGGCATCGCCACGGGGATCCCAGTCGAGCAGGCGCAACTCGTAGCGGCCCTGCAGGTGGTGTCGGAGCTTGGCACCCAGGTTGCCCGAGGCGCCGGTGATGAGCACCGTCTGTACCGCGCGGACGTTGGGCATGGCTTCATGCCTCGCTTCGTTTTCCCCCATCAGCAATTCTCCAGCAGGTTGCATGCCGACGTGGATGGCACGCGGTTGCGGGTAGGAGATCACTCTTCCACTCGGAATCGATCTCGTCCGGATCGGCGCGGGCGACGCACGTCGAGGTAGGGCGGGGTCGGCGTCCTGGCGATCATGGGCTTCTCCAGCAGGCTGACAGATCGTCCCTGGTATCTCGATGATAGGCGATAACGACGCCCTGGCAACCGGCTCGCGAAGAAGCATTGCGGGCACGCAGTCGGCACGAAGTTCAGATCCTGCATCCGATTGTCAATCCACAAGGACACTGACTCGTCTCGAGCTGCCGTCACGGATACTCTAGGGACGACAACCATTGTGCTGGCAATCCCGGTTTCATGGTAGCGAGCGGGAGAGATGGCGATGAAGATCGTCGTGCTGGACGGTTACACCCTGGCGGCGGACGGTAATTCGTGGAATGCTCTGCTGTCGCTGGGAGAGGTTGAGGTCCACGATCGTAGCTTGCCGCAGGAAGTGGCGGAACGCGCACGCAGCGCGTCCGTGCTGATCACCAACAAGGCGCGCATCCCGGCCGAGGTCATCGACGCTTCTTCCGACCTCCGCTTCATTACCGTGAGTGCGACGGGTTTTGACTGCGTCGATGTCGCGGCCGCCAGCCGCCGCGACATTCCCGTGTCGAACGTGCCCGAGTATGGCACGGACTCCGTCGCCCAGTTTACGTTCGCCCTGTTACTGGAGCTGTGCCACCATGTCGGCCGACATACCGACGCCGTTCGCGAGGGCGAATGGGCCCGCTCGTCCGACTTCTGCTTCTGGAAGTCGCCGCTGATTGAGCTGGCTGGAAAGACGATGGGCGTCGTCGGCTTTGGCCGCATTGGGCGGCGAGTCGGCGAGTTGGCCCACGCCTTCGGCATGAACGTCCTGGTTCACAGCCGATCACACTCTGCATCTCCACTGTATCAGCCGTTCGCCTGGGCCGGAGTGGATGAGGTGTTCGCTCAGTCCGACGCCATCAGCCTGCACTGCCCGCTGACGGCAGAGACTGCCGGGCTGGTTAACCGCGAACGACTGCAGCGCGTTCGGCATGACGCCTTCCTGATCAACACCTCGCGAGGCGGCCTGGTGGTGGAGCAGGACTTGGCCGATGCACTCAACAACGGGCGGCTGGCTGGCGCCGCCGTGGATGTCGTCTCGTGCGAGCCGATCCGGCCCGATCATCCGCTGCTGGCGGCGCGCAACTGCCTGATCACACCACACATCGCCTGGGCCACGCGCGAGGCCCGGCGACGGCTGCTGGAGGCGACGGTGGCCAACGTGGCCAATTTCCGCGCCGGTCGGCCGACGAACGTGGTGAATGGCCAGGCGCACAAGTAGAATCGTGCAGAGGTTGAGGCAAGATTCTTGCGCGGAGGCACCATGTCGCTGCTCCACCTGACCCTGGCTACCCGTGACGTTCGCAAGGCCGAGTCGTTCTTCTCCGGGGCGCTGGGCTGGCGTGCGATTGCGCGGCCCAACAACATCGGCCGGCCGGCGGCCTGGCTGGAGATCGCACCCGGCCAGGAATTGCACCTGATCGAGGTCGCCGCCTTCGCATCCTCCCCGTTCGAGGCGGAGTTCGGCCGGCACATTGCCCTTGCCGTGCCTCGGGCAGAGTTCGACGCCCTGAAGCGCCGCCTTGTGCAGCACGGAGCCACCCTGATCGAGCCGGAGCGTCCGACGCCGTTCGCGCGGTTCTTCTTCCGCAACCCGGATGGCTACGTCTTCGAGGTCGTCGAGGCCGAGCGCTGTCCGGAAGCGTGACTCCGGGAGGTGTCGCATCGCCCTTGCATCGCTGAACAAGTCCGGAAAGGTCGATCACCTCGTTCCCTTCAACCGGCGCACATTCCCAGAGGTGGCACCATGCCGAGCACACACGAACAGGCGTTCCTGCGAGCGATCATTGAGTATCCCGATGACGATGCGTCCCGCCTGATCTACGCCGACTGGCTGGAGGAGAATGGCGACGCGGGGCGTGCCGAATTCATTCGCATGCAGGTGGAGCTGGCTCGATTGGCCCAGGACTCGCCGCGCCGGCGAGCGCTGGCCCGGCGAGCCCGGGAGCTGCTGGAGCAACATCAGGACCGATGGGTCGCGCCGCTACAGTCCTTCATTGATGACTGGCGGTTCTGCCGTGGCTTCGTGGAGCGGGTCGAGCTGATGGGCGGTGACCTTGAGGAGTGGGCCGAGCAACTGTTCGCCTCAACTCCCGTCCGGCGGCTCTGGGCCACGGACTTAGGTGGCGCGATCGATTGCCTGCAAGCAATCCCCGCGAGGAACCGACTGTCAGACCTCGATCTGAACGGCAACGACCTGGATACCGATGCCCTGACTAACCTCGCCCGGCAGACGCATCTCGGCGGCATACGCGTGCTCAGCCTGCTGTTCAACCGCATCGATGATGACGGCGCCCGTGTGCTCTGCACTGCCCCGTTCTTCCAGAACCTTTCCCTGCTTCACTGTGGGGCCAATCCGCTGACGGCAGAGGCGCGGCAGATGCTCCAGGAGCATTTCGGCGACCGTGTGTCCTTCGCCCTGGAGCGCGATGCGGACCACCTCTATGCCTTCCAGGATGACTATGCCTTCGTCGCCGGCTTTGGCAATGACGACACTCAGCTGCTGTTCCTGGCCTCCCAGACGGAGGTCCGACTGGCCATCTTCGACCACGCGGGCAACCTGCTCGATATCCGGCGACGAGCCATCCCTCAGCAGGAAGGCGACTCGTGGCAGCAGCGGGATGTTCGTCGCCAGGAGACGCGGGCGGAGTGGTTGCGCGAATTGGCATTTCACTCGGCGACGATCAAGGTGAAGCGGTTCCGGTTCGATGATGTCGAGGGGGTCTACGACTTCAACTGGTGGGCACAGGCTTTTGATCGCCCCGGCGACCCGGAGGTAGAGAACCTTCGTCCTTCGGTCGAACGCTGGCTGATGAAGGGGCAGTTCGAGTACAACTTTGGGGGTGCTAACTGCTGGCTCGATCGCAGCGGTGAGGTGACAGACACCTGAGCGGTACAGGAATGAGAACGCAGCGGAGCCATGCGGGAGCGATTCGAGGTTGCGTTGGCGTTCGCCAATTGATCGGGTGAGGAAGGAGGAACTTGATGACCGAACAGGAAGCCTTCCTTCATGCCATCCTCGATGCACCTGATGATGACGGGCTTCGGCTCATCTACGCGGACTGGCTGGAGGAGCATGGCGACTCCCCGCGGGCCGAGTTCATTCGCGTCCAGGTCGGGTTAGCCCGTCTCCCGAACAATGACCCGAACGCGGCGGTGCTGTACACGCGGCAGAATCACTTGCTGCCGCGCTTCGAGAAGGCGTGGTTGGGCGAGTTGCACTCGTTCCTGAGCGGCTGGTTCTTCCGGCGCGGCTTCGTGGAGTCGGCGCGCATTGGGGTGAAGAAGTTGCTGGCTCACGCCGACACGCTGTTCCGGCGCGAGCCGGTGCAGGAATTGGCTGTCCGCGGCGGCCGACACCTGATGCACGAGGTGGCCTCATCGCCGCACCTGGCCCGACTGACCGTTCTCAGCTTCAATAACAGTTACCTCGACGATGCAGCGGCCGGGATCCTGGCGGCCTCGCCCTTCTTGAAAGGCCTGGTCCACCTCAGCCTGCAAGGCAACCAGATCGGCGACCGCGGCGTGTTGGCGCTGCTGGCCTCGCCTTACTTGCAGGGCTTGAAGATGCTGAACCTGCGCGGCAGCCGGGTCAGTGCGGAGCTGCGACAGCAGTATGAGGTCCGGTTCGGGCACTACTGGGGCGCCCCCGGTAGTGGCTAGACGCTCCGGGAGTGCATCGATGGCGGTGAGGCCGACTAGAGGAGTGCGACCTCGGGACGTGCGCCACAAACACCCCCGTTTCCAGGGCGACAACTTCGACCGCAACCTGCAGATCGTGGAGGCGGTGGGTCGCCCGGCGAACCGTATTGCTCCGAGGAAAGGTCGGTGATTAAACGGCGTTCCCTGCGTTGACCGCTGCCCCCCGGCCGGGGACAATGGCAGCATCGTTGCGATCCCGATTCCGGGAGGCCGCCCATGCGCATCGTCTGCCCCCACTGCTCACACCCGATCGAGCTGAGTCAATCCGGGACGCCCCACGACCTCCCCGACCATGAGTGCGGTTCGACGGTCCCCGAAGGGCCGCGCGCCGCGCGCTCCCACGCCAACCCGCACCATCGGCTAGGCAAGCTCACACTACTAAACCGCGTCGGGGCGGGGTCGTTTGGCGAAGTCTGGAAAGCCCGCGATACGGAGCTGAATCGTCTGGTCGCGGTCAAGATTCCCCATGCCGGCCATCGCTCCGACGGCAAGGACCAAGACCGCTTCCTGCGCGAAGGCCGCAGTGCCGCCGCGTTACGCCATCCCAATATCGTCCCCGTGCATGAAGTCGGCCACGATGAAGGTCTTTCTTATCTGGTTTGTGATTTCATCGAGGGTCTGACGCTGACGGATCTGCTGAAGGACCGGCGGCTGACCTTCACCGAAACTGCGGAACTGATCGCCCAGGTGGCCGAGGCGCTTGATTATGCCCATGCCCATGGCGTGGTTCACCGGGACGTCAAGCCGTCCAACATTATCCTGGAACGCCCCAGCGCGGACCCCGACGCGCCACTGGGCCGGCCGATGCTCATGGATTTCGGTCTGGCCTTGCACTCCGACGCCGAGATCACGCTGACCGTGGAAGGTCAGGTACTCGGCACGCCCGCTTACATGAGTCCCGAGCTGGCGGGCGGACATGGCCACCAGGTTGATGGCCGCAGCGACGTCTACAGCCTTGGCGTCGTTCTCTACCAACTCCTTGCCGGCGAGCTGCCGTTTCGCGGCAACATCCGCATGCTCCGCGATCAGATTCTCTACCGAGAGCCGCTGCCGCTGCGTCAGCTGAACGACCGGATTCCGAACGATCTCCAGACCATAACCCTCAAATGCCTGACCAAGGAACCGTCGCGCCGCTACCGGACGGCCGGCGAGTTGGCGGCCGACTTGCGCCGCTGGCGGGCCGGCGAGCCGATTCACGCTCGTCCCGTCGGCCGCGTGGAACGGCTCTGGCGCTGGTGTCGCCGTAATCCGCTGCCGGCGAGCCTGACCGCGACGGTGGCGGCGCTACTTGTCGTGGCGGCGGTCGGAGCGAGCCTCTCGGCCATCCAACTCGGACGAGCCGCCAAGGATGCCGACGATGCTCGCAAGAAGGAAGAAGCGGCGCGGCGAGCCGAGGAGTTGACGCTGGCCGACACTTACGTATCGCAGGGCGTTGCCGCGCTGGAGCGCGACGATCCGGTCCGGGCCGTGTTGTGGTTTGCGCACGCCGTCCGGCTTTCCGGCGACGACCCGGAGCGTCAGTGCGCCAACCGCGTCCGCGTCCGCGCCGCTATTCGAGAAGCGCCACTACCCGTTCACGTTTTTCCCCACCCCGGCCAGGAGATAAGGCAACTCGCCTTCCATTCCAGCGGTCGGTATCTGCTCACACTCAGCCGGCAGCAACGGTGTCTGGTCTGGGATCTCGACCGCGAGCAGCCGTTGGGGTGGGCGTCCGGCGAAAGGCCGGTCAGTGCCGCGGTTTGGGCGCCGAATGGCGCTTGGCTGGCGTTAGGCACTCCCAAGGGCGTCCTTGAAATCCGAGGTTTTCCTGGAGGCGAACCGCAACACCGCCTCACAATCCAGGGGCCAGTCGAAGCTCTCGCCGTCAGTTCGGATGGCCGGTTCCTGGCGCTGGCCAGCGATCGCGTGCGTGTCTGGAACATCCGGACGAAGGAATTCGTGACCCCGGAGTTGACCCACCCCCGGCCGGTGATCGCGCTGACGTTCAACGAGCGCGGCGACCGCTTGGCTACTGCCTGCCTCGACGGCCAGGCGCGAGTCTTCGCCGTGCCCAGCGCGTCCGCCAACGCGCTTTTCGCTTCCGTGCCGCACGAAGCCGAGTTTCCGCTGGCCGCCGTCACGCCGGCGGTCCTTCACACGCGCGTCGCGCCGGTTTTTGTCAAGGACGGACGCGGTCTGCTCACGCGCGACGCCAATGGCGCCGTGACCTGGCGTGACGCCGAGACGGGCAAACCCATTCGGCAAGTGACGTTCACGGAAGGGCCGGTCCAGACGATGGCGGTCGCTCCGGACGGCCAACATTTCGTCCTCGGCGGGTACGGCGGCGCTCGCTTGTGGGACGCGGTCGCGGGCGGCCCGGTTGGGGTGCCGCTGCGTAACCGCAATTTCACCACGGCGGCGACGTTCCTTCCCGACGGAACGTCTCTCCTCACGGTGGGGGGCGACCGCACGGCCCAGCTTTGGTCGGTGCCCAGCGGCCAGGCGCTCGGCCCTCCTCTCGTTCATCAATCCATCCTGATGCGCGCCGCCTGCTCCGCCGACGGGCGGCTGTTGGCCACCGCACAGGCCGACGGTTTGGTGCGCGTTTGGGCGCAGGCCAGCGGCAAGGCGGGCGATCACCGGATGCCTCTGGAAAGCGGCACCACCTTCGCCAAGCTCAGCCCCGACGGCCGCTACACCATCTCGACCGGGGCCGGCTGGCGGCGCGAAGGCTCGCCGGCCGCCTACGTTTACGAGGTGGCCACCGGACGACCGGCGGCGCCACCGTTGGAAGGGGACGGCGTCCTCACCGACGCCGCCCTGTCGCCCGACGGCCGCGCCGCGGCGACACTTCACTCCGCGGCCTCCTCGGACCAACAGCGCTTCGCGCGCCTCGTGGAGCCGGAGGGGCGCGCCGGTTGCCTGCAACTGTGGGACTGGCGCGAGGGCAAACGCCGGTTCGTCGCCCTGCCGATGCCCTCGGAGCCGCGCGGCGTCACCTTCTCGCCCGACGGCAAGCGGGTCGCAGTCATCTGCGGCGGCGGCCAGGTGCTGATGATCGATCCCACCACGGGCAGGATGACGATGCGACTGGAGCACGGCTTCGAGCGCTCCTCGTCCAACACCTATCCCGGCGTGCGTTTCACGGCCGATGGCCAAAGCCTCATAACCTGGGGGCCGGATGCGGCGGTGAAAGTGTGGGACTCCTCCACAGGTCAACTCCGTTATCCCCCGCTGATGCACGACGGCCTGGTGCAGGACGCCATGCCCTCGACGGACGGCGCACTTCTTGTGACCGCCGGCCGCGATGCCACGGCCCGCGTTTGGGAGCTGGACACCGGCAAGCCCGCGTCCGAGCCGCTGCGCCACCCCGATTGGGTTTTCACGGCCCGTTTCAGCCCGGACGGCCAGCAGGTGTTGACCGCGTGCCGTGACAGCTCGGCTCGATTGTGGGACTGGCGTTCGGGCCGCTTCCTCTGCCCGCCGCTCAAACACGCCGACGAGGTTTTCGGTGCTACGTTCACTCCCGACGGTCGTTTCGTGCTGACGACCGGCAAAGATCAGACGGCGCGGCTGTGGGAGTGGCGCACCGGCAAGCCGGTCGCGCCGCCGTTCCCGCTGGGCGGCTGGGGCTGGAGCGCTCTTGTCACGCCGGACGGCCGTTACGCGGTCGTCGCCGGCGGCGCTCCCGCTTTGTGGGCCTTCGATCTGACCGACCTGGCCGAACCCGCCGACCTCGACGCCGACGAGCTATGCCGACTCGGCGAAGTCCTGTCCGGCCAGCGTCTGCACGAAGGCAGCGACGCGGCGGCGCTGACCACCGACGAATGGCTGGAGCGGTGGCGTTCCTTCCGTGAGCATCATCCCAAGTCTGCCATGCTGGAGCCGCCGGACGCGGCCTCCTGGCATCGTCGTCAGGCCGAAGCGTTCGCAGCGTCCTGGCGCTGGCCGGCGGTCACGTGGCATCTCGATCGGCTCATTGCCGCAGGGCCGGAGCCGTGGCAACCTTATCTCGATCGCGCACGAGCCGACGTCGCCCTGGGGAAACGGGACCAGGCCGCCGAGGACATCACCTGCGCCATCGCCCGCGGCGCGGGTGGCTGGAAAGTGTGGCTCGACCGCGGCCAGGCTTACGCCGCGCTGCACCAGTGGGACCGCGCCGCCGCCGACTATTTGAAAGCCGTCGAACTCGGAGCGTCGTCCGATCGTGTCCTCTGCGCTCATGCCGTGCTTCGCCTGGGCGTCGGCGACGAAAAGGGCTACCGCCGGACCTGCGCGGACATGCTGGAGCGCTTCGGCAAAACGGAAAACCCGAAGATCGCTAACAACGTCGCCTGGGTCTGTTCCTATGCACCGGACGCCGTGCCCGACCTCACCCCGGCCATCGAGTTGGCCGCGAAAGTGGCGCGGAGCCATCCCAGGAAGTACGCCACGCTCAACACGGAGGGCGCCATCCTCTTGCGCGCCGGCAAGCACACGGAAGCCGTAGCCAAGCTGAACGCGGCCTGTAAGGAGCACCCGCGCGGCGGCGGTCCGTTCGACTACTTACTGCTGGCGCTGGCCCACCATCACCTCAAGCACAAGGGCGAGGCGCGCGACTGCTTGAGGGAAGGGTTGCGCCGGACGGAACTGGCCGGGGAAGGGAAGCTGGACGATCCGACGCTGCCGATGCCGCTGTTCTGGATCCAACGGCTGGAACTGCAAATCTTGCGACGCGAGGCCGAGAGGGTAATCAATACCGATCCGTAATTCCGGGGCGACGGATAGTCGTGGGACATTCCAGAGAAGGGAATCATGTCAGAACCTTCTTCTCAAACTCCGGCACGGATGGCTGTCCTCAACTACGATGCGCTCAACAAGTCGAATGGAGCCTGGCGCGGCCGAGGAGACAAAGCATGGACCAAACGATCAAGCATTGGGTCGGTCTGTGGGATTACCTGGACGACAACTTCTGGAACTTTTGGCAGTGGGCGGCGATCACTCTCCGTCCCGACGAAGTGGGTTGGCAGCCGCTGCCCCAGGTCGCCTCCATCGGCTGGAACCTGCAGCACCTCGGCGAGATGCTCGACCATTACTTGGCCCATGTCTTCGCTCAAACAGAGCCGGTGCAGCGCACGCCGCTGGGGACGATGCGGTCGGGCAGCCTGGATGACGGTTGCCACCGCGACTTGCAGGCCATCGCCGCCTATCACCGGCAGCTGCGGCCCGCCTACCGGATGTTCCTGTGCCGGTTGACGGCCGCGGACCTGGACCGAGCTCTCGCTGGTGGACGCGCGCGTACCTGGGGCTGGGCTGTCGGACACGTTGCCGAGCACGAGAGCTATCACCTGGGCAAGTGCATGCTGCTGCGTAAGCTGCTGCCGGCACGGTCCCCCCGCTGACCGCGGCACAGCGGGACGCCTCGCGGAATGTGTCAGCGGAGGATCCTCGCACCAAGATCCTCGACCGTCCGGGGAAGTTGATTTCACTTTGTTCGTAGAAGAGGAGGGTGAATGGAAGGCGCGGGGTGCTGACACAAGAGCAGTATTCCATTGCCGGAGAGGCTTACCTTCTCATTGTTGGCAGCCGCTCTCTTCGTGACCTACACTTCGGACATGACACCCGATACCATCCTACGCCTAACCGACCTCACCGTGCGCTACGGCGCCTTCCTCGCCGTCGATCACCTCAACCTGGAATTGCGGCCGGGCGAATTGTTCGGCCTGCTGGGTCCCAACGGGGCCGGCAAAAGCAGTACGCTGCGCGTGCTGATCGGGCAACGGCGACCCAGCGGAGGCAACGTCTCCCTCGCCGGACTCGACATCGTGCGCGACTGGCAGCGCATCAAGCCGATGTTCGGTTACGTGCCCGATCGCGAGAACCACTTTGAGGAGTTCAGCGGACGCCGCAATCTGCAAATCTTCGCCGGACTGTACGGCGTCGCCGCCGAGCGCGTCGAGGAATGCCTGGACATGGTCGAACTGAGCGAGGCGGCGCATCTGTCGGTGCGCGCCTATTCGCTCGGCATGCGCCGCAAGCTGCTGCTGGCCCGTGGACTGCTGCACCGGCCGCGTCTGCTCTATCTCGATGAACCCAGCGCCAATCTCGACATCCACTCGACCGCCGTCGTCCATCGCATCCTACGGGCACTGACGGCCGAGGGCGTCACGGTGCTGCTGACGACGCACAACATGCGCGAGGTCGAAGAGGTGTGCGATCGCGTTGCCATCCTCTGCCGCGGCCGGCTTATCGCGCTGGATTCGCCGTTGGCGCTGCGACAGCGGCACGTCGAGCGCAAGGTCGATGTCGTGTTGGCCGGCGGCGGGCGGCACATCTTTGACCTCGACGACGACGAGGCCCGCGCTCGCCTGGGACGGCACGTCGCCGATGGCGAGGTCGCCAGCCTGCAAACGCGCGAGTTCAATTTCCACGAGACGTTTCTCAAGCTCACCGGCACCGCTTTCGAGTGATCCTCATGCGCTGGCGCATCCTCAAGATTCTGCTGCACAAGGAAGTGCTGCGGCACCTGGCCAACCGCGGCGGCATCGCCCTGGTGCTGCTGCTCATCGTGGCCGCCATGCTGCTGTCGTTTTTCGGCGTCAAGGACGCCGGCGGCGGACTCACGCCCGGCGTCCGGCTCTGTTACGTCGATTACTGGATACCGTCGCCGTTGGTGACGCACCTGGCCGATCATGTGCCGCCCGAATTGGCCGATCACATTCAATTTCGCGCCGCCGCCAACGCATCCGCCGACGAGCAGGGCACGCTCATTTATCCCCAAGGCACCGCCGCCATCCAGATACGTCCTGGCGAAAACGGAACGCACCGTGTCTGTTTCTGGCACCCTGGCAGCGACACGGCGTCGCTGGCGCCCTACGAGGTGTGGTTCTGGAAAGAGTCTCTTGACTTCACGCGGATGCAGGCGGGGGCCAACGCTCCCCCGGACATCGCGGCGGAGCACCTGGAATTGAAGGGCGGGTTGGACCCGCGCTCCGGCATGGCGACGGCGCTGGTGCTGTTCGGATTGTTCTTCGTCTGCGTCTACCTGCTGCCGTCGTTGACCTGCGAGGAGCGCGAGCGCGGCGTGCTGCTGGCGCAGGCGCTGTCGCCGGCCACGACCGGCGAAATCCTCGCCGCCAAGTTTCTCTTCTATCCGCTGCTCGGCCTGCTGCTCGCCGTCGTCCTCGCGGGAACGTATCGACCGCTCGTGCTAACGCGGCCGTTCTTCTGGCTGGCCCTCGTCGTCGCTGTGTTCGGTTCGATGGGAATTGGCCTGACCATCGCCAGTCTGGCGCGGACGCAGCGCGCCGCCAGCATGGGCGCGATGTGCTACATGCTTGCCGTGGCGCTGCTGCTGTTCATTTGCCAGCAGAACCGCATCCCCGGCCTGCCGCACCTGGCGCTGGAGTATCACTGCCCGCGCATGCTCCACGCCGCCCTGACCGATGCCGTCCTCTGGTATCACTGGGGCCACCTCGCCGGCGCCGCCGTCCTCGCCGTCCTCTGGGCGCTCTTGGCCGCCGTCCTTTTCCGACGTCTCGGCTGGCAATCGTGAGCGGCCCAGCGCGACGCAACCCGGCAGGGACCACCGACGTGCCTGCTCTACCCGACTCTCCCCTGGGAACCGAGTCGCACGAACCGCTGCTCCATCACATCCCATAATCCTTGATCGGTGATTCGCAGTTCGGGGATGACCGACAACGCCAGGAACGACAGCACGCCGAAGGGACACGGCACCGAACAGCCGAGCGTCCGGGCCGCGCGATCGACGTCCTCCAGCCGGCGACATACCGTCTCGAAGCTCTCCAGCGAAAGCAGTCCCGCCAGCGGCAACGGCAGCAGCGCCCGTACCTCGCCGTCGGAGGCGACCACGAAACCGCCGCCGCTTTCGGCCAACGCCCGCGCACATGCCAGCATGTCACGGGCATTCGTTCCGGCGAGGATAATGTTGTGCGAATCGTGGGCGACCGAGGAGCCGAGAGCGCCGGGACGCTCAATGCCGAAGCCGGCGACCAGGCCCAGACCGACGCAGCCGAGCGCCTTGTGGCGCTCGATGCTGGCGATCATCAACACATCGCGGGCCGCGTCCCACCGCCAGAGGCCAGCCTCCATTGCGACTTGCCGCGTTTCGCGGCGCGTTACCAGCGAGCCGAGTTGGATGCGGATCACCGGACAGGTCGGCGAGGAGAGATGCAATCGGAAGCCGGATTCGTCCAACGGCGGCAAGTGGATCGTGTTGCCGCACGGGATCGAACGGGCCGACAGTTCGCCGACGAACGCGGCGTCGCGCGCGACCACTTGCCCGTCCTTGATGACGAGATGCGGGCGAAAGTCGCGCAGATCATCCACGACGACGAGGTCCGCCCGGTAGCCGGGAGCGACGGCGCCGCGATCGGTCAGGCCGTAGTGACGAGCGGGTGTCAGCGAGGCGTGGCGCACGGCGACAGCGGGCGGCACACCGGCGGCCACGACGCGGCGCAGCAATCCATCAATGTGACCGTGCTCGCGGAGATCGACGGGAAGGATGTCATCGGTAACAAGCGTCCAGTCGTCACCCAGTTCGCTGGCGACGAGCAGAGGCAGCAGTGTATCGAGGTTGCGAGCGATGGACCCCTCGCGGACCTGAACGAGCATGCCCCAGGCCGCCTTGGCGCGGGCCTCTTCGAGGGTGCCCGATTCGTGATCGGAGCGGATGCCGGCGGCGATGTAGGCCATCAGATCGCGGCCGCACATCGCCGGAGCATGGCCATCGACGGCCCGACCACACGCGAGCGCCGCCTGCACCTTTTCCAGGGCCGTCGCGTCGCCACGCAGGATCGCCGGCACGTCCATCATCTCGGCCAACCCCAGGACGCGCGGATGAGCGAGCAGTTGCCGCACCTCGGCCGGACCCAGCACGGCTCCCGAATGTTCCCAGTTCGCCGCGGGAACGCACGAGGAGGCCACGAAAAACAGATCGAACGGCAAGCCCGCGCTCGCCGCGATCAGTAGTTCGATCCCCGGCACGCCCAGCACATTGCCGACCTCGTGCGAGTCGGAGATCGTTGCCGTCGTGCCGTGCGGCACGATCAGGCGGGTCAGTTCGGCCGGCGTCAGCAGCGTGCTTTCCAGGTGCATGTGCGAGTCGATCAACCCCGGCAGCACGGCCCGGCCGCGCACGTCGATCGTCTCGCGGGCCGTCCAGTCGAAGGGACCGACCCCGGCGATGCAGCCGTCGGCGATCACCACGTTGGCCGGCTGCACGCGGCCGGTGAAGACGTTGACCACCTGTCCGCCGGTCAGCAGGCGATCGCCGGCTTCCTCGCCCAGCGCCACGCGGATAAGCCGCTGCAAGTTCGCCACACTCGGCGTGAAGGAAACGACGGACGACGGATGCGATTCCGTTGGCATGATGTACCTCCGCCCCCAGTGTATCACGGATCGGCGCGCACGATCCGCCGTGCGTCGCGGCGAACGGGGGCTTGTTGTAAGCGATCGTTAATTGATGAGGGGTGGACCAGGCGGCGGACCTTCGCCGGGAAGGCGCTCCCATTGCTGGCGGACTTGACGGAGTCCGTAGGCGAACAACTCGAACTCCTCGCTCAGCCGGCGCAGCACGGGCGCCTCGTCCTCGTAGGGCGGCTCCTCGAAGGTGCTGGCGATGTAGTACGATCGTTTGCCCTGCGAGCAGTAGTCGATGAAGTGGTCCTTGGAGAGGATGGAGCGGAGGCGGTTGAGGGCCTCGGGATAAACGCCGGTCCAGAAAAGAGTGAAATCGCCGATGTGGCGGTAAACTTCGCGGCGCGTGCGGCCGGCGGGCGGCATCGCCTCGGCCTCGATCATCATGTCGGCGACTTCTTCCAGCTTCCGGCCGCGCACGTTCGACAGCCGATAGACGGAGTCCATGTGAATGAAGCGCGACAACAGTTCGGAGAGATAATCGGTGAGACGGGGGTCGGCCACCCCCAAGGAGTTGATGAAAGTCTGTTCGGTGAGACCGGCGAACATCCGCCGGAGCGGATGATCGGATTTAGGGGACCACATGATCGCACCTCTTCACCAGCGCTCCGGAAAACCTCACCCTCCTTGGTGAGACCGCATCTGTTATTGTAAAGAGTGCGATGGCGGAGTCAAACCCAAGAATGTCGGGGGAAACCGGACCTTCGGGCGAACCTCCCTGTCTTCGCCGTTGTCGCTTCTTGACCGAGGACAGCCGAGGGCGAGGCCGTGAATGAGGATTTAACCGACCTGGAAAGGCGCTATTACCTCGACCTCGCCGCCGCGAGCGTGCGCGGTAAGGTGCCGGATGCGGTGAACCTGCCGTCCGCGGAGGCGGTGCGGCTCGGCTTGCGGGCGGGCCTACGGCTGCACCAATTCAAGCGGACGGGTGAGCTGCCGCGCGTCCACCGAGTGCTTGGCATGTTGCGCGGACTCGCTCCGCGCGATCTGCTCGACATCGGCAGCGGTCGCGGTGTTTTCCTCTGGCCGCTTTTGAATGCGTTTCCCGAGTTGCCAGTCCTCGCCCTCGACCGCGACCGGCGGCGCATCGAGGATCTGCATGCCGTCGCGCGCGGCGGCACCAAGCGATTGACGGTCCTTGCCGGCGACGTTTGCCGGCTGCCGCTGGCGGATCGCAGCGTGGACGGAGTGGCGATCCTGGAAGTGCTCGAACATCTGACGGAGCCGGCGCGGGCCGTGGCCGAGGCGATGCGCGTCGCCCGCCGCTTCCTCGTCGTGTCGGTGCCGTCGAAGGAGGATGACAACCCGGAACACATCCACCTTTTCACCAACGAGAGTCTGCACGCGCTCTTTCGGGCGGCGGGCGCGCGGCGCGTCCGCTTCGAGAGCGTCCTCAATCACCGGCTGGCCCTTGCGATGGTGTAGCCGTCATGCTCCCCATGCGGAAATATCCCCGCACGCATCATCTCGAAGGTTCGCGCCTCCAACCGGGAGACGAGGATCTCGACGCGACACCGTTCGCGCGGATCGCCGGACGCTTCCTGGTCGTCGAGGAGAAGTGCGATGGGGCCAACGCCGGGCTGCGCTTCGATGCGGACGGTCGGCTGTCCTTGCAAAGCCGCGGCCATTTCCTGACCGGCGGCGCCCGCGAGCAGCATTTTCATCTGTTCAAGCAATGGGCGCACACCCACGCCGCCGCCCTTCACGCGGTTCTGGGTTCGCGCTACCTCCTCTTCGGCGAATGGCTCTACGCCAAGCACACCATCTTCTACGATCGGCTCCCCCATTACTTCCTGGAGTTCGATGTCCTCGATACCGAGAATGACGAGTTCCTGTCCACGTCGCGCCGCCGTGCGCTGCTCGCCGGCCTGCCCATCGTTTCCGCGCCGGTGCTAAAGACGGGTCCGGCGCGCCGCCTCGAAGAGATTGCGGCCCTGGTTGGCCCCTCGCTGTACCAGAGCGCGGACTGGCGCCGGCGTCTGACGGAACTGGTGAACGCAAAAGGCCTGGACGCGGAGCGCGTGTGGAAGGAGACAGATCGTTCCGGGCTGATGGAGGGGCTGTACATCAAGGTCGAGGAGGGGGATCGCGTAATCGAGCGTTACAAGTACGTGCGGGCCGATTTTCTGACCTCCGTTCTCGATTCCGGCGGACACTGGCTCAAACGGCCGATCGTGCCCAACCAACTCCGCGAGGACGTTGACCTGTTCGGAGGCGTGCCATGAACGACCATCTGCCTCCTTGCCCGGAGGCGCCTGCCTGGCGCGTCTCCTGGGACGAGTTGGACCGGGCCTATCCGTGGCTGCACCGGCTGGCCGGCTGTCCGCAGGATCCGGTCCATCACGCCGAGGGCGACGTGTGGATTCACACCCGCATGGTCTGCGCGGCCCTGGCGGGGTTACCGGCGTGGCGGGAACTCCCCGAGGAGGAGCGGCGCATCGTGTTCGCCGCAGTCTTGCTGCACGATGTGGGCAAGCCGGACTGCACGCGCATCGAGTCCGACGGTCGCATCAGCTCGCGCGGCCACTCGCGGCGCGGCAGCATTCTTGCTCGGCAAATCCTCTGGCGTCTGCGCGTGCCGTTCGCCGTGCGCGAGCGCGTGACGGCGCTGGTGCGGCATCATCAGGTGCCGTATTTCCTGCTGGAGCGCGACGATGCGTTGCGCTTGTGTTTGGAGATCAGTCAGACGGCCCGCTGTGACCACCTCGCCCTGCTCGCCGAGGCGGACGTGCTCGGCCGGAGCTGCGCCGATCAGTGCCGCTTGCTCGATAACATCTCCCTCTTCCGCGAATACTGCGCCGAGCAGGGCTGTCTGTCCGCGCCGCGGGCGTTCGCCTCGGACCACGCCCGCTTCCTCTGCTTTCTTCATCCGGGACGCTATCCCGACGCCCCGGCTTACGAGGACTTTCGCGCTGAGGTCGTGCTGATGTCCGGTCTGCCCGGCGCAGGCAAAGACCACTACATTCGCGCCCACCTGGCCGACTGGCCGGTCGTCTCGCTGGACGCCGTGCGCGCCGAGTTGGACATCGCTCCCGGCGACGATCAAGGCGCGGTGCTCCAGCGGGCGCGCGAACAGGCGCGGGTGCATTTGCGACAGGGGCACTCGTTCGTGTGGAACGCGACCAACGTCAGCCGGCAGCTGCGCGGCGAAAGCGTGCGTCTGTTCGCCGGCTACAACGCCCGCATTCGCATCGTTTACGTGGAGGCGCCGGCGGACGTGCTTTTTTCGCAGAACCGCCGGAGGCCGGCGCCGGTCCCCGAAACGGTCCTCGAACGCTTGCTGGATCGCTGGGAAGTGCCGGATCGCACCGAAGCGCATCAGGTGGAGTGGGTCGTGCGCGAATGAGCCATCCCTAGCCGGCGGGAAGCAGCCGGTGATACGCTCTCACCGCCGCGTTGAGCCAGCGCGGGCTGGGCTTGGTCACCAAAAACGACGTACCGCTGATCTGCAATGGCAACTCCTGCTCCATGAAAAACTCATCGACAGCCCGGCGCACGCCGGGGAAATCGTTGTTGACGTAATCGTGTCCGGCCAGCACGCCGCGGCGCTTGACTTTCGGGAACCAGCAGAGCAAATCGCGGCGGACGGCCTCGTAACCATGGTCGGCGTCGATGAACACGAAATCGAGCGTGCCGTCCTCGAACAAGGACGACGCCTTCTCCGACGGCATCTTCAGCGGACAGACCACGTCCTCGGCGCCGGCGCGGCGGACGTTGCGGATGAAGTGCCAGAACACGTCCGCCGACTCCGGCATCGGCGTTTGCTGGTGATAATCGTCGTAGAACCAGCCGTCCCACAGATCGACCACGTAGACGCGAATCCTCTTGCCGGACTGCTGGATGCGCGACGCCAGGTAGAGGGTCGAACGGCCGAGGTAGGCGCCGACCTCGACGAAGACGGCGCCGTCGCGCGCCCGCGCGACCATGTGATCGTAGATGTCGGGAAAGTCGAACCAGCCGGGGATCTGCTCGTGAGCGTCCATGCCTGCTCCCTGAGTCGAAGCGCGAGGCTTCCATGCTTTCCATTGCCGGAGGGCGAAATGCTAACCCGCCCGCGTTTTCCAGTCAATCCATACCAGCCCGCAGCGCCAGCAAGGGCCGTTCCCTTGCTGGCGCTGCGGGCTGGTCTTGGCGTTCGCCGCGATTTCTGAAAATCGCGCGATACATTTCGTCGTCGTCGCGCAAATTGATTATGCTCGCCCTAAGAGGGAAGGCGATGAGACACCACGGCGGATGCGTCCGTGATGGATGAAGTGCGAGAGCGAGAGGTCGCGCGCGGTTTGCGCGAAGGCGACGCCGAGGCCTGGCGGGCGCTCTACGACGCCTACGCCGAGCGCGTCTGGAGGGCGGTTGCGCGCCTTATGGGTCCGGGTTCCGCCGACGTGGCCGACGTGGTGCAAGAGACTTTTTTGGCCGCCGCTCGCTCGGCGGGGAACTACGATCCCTGGCGCGGCTCGCTATGGCTGTGGCTATGGGGCATCGCCCGCCGCCACGTCGCCCTGCACTATCGCAAGGAAAAACGCCACGACCGGCTCCGGGATGAATGTAGGAATTGTGGTGGGCCGCCTTCGTCGGCCCATCTTACTTCCACATTGGATTCGCTCGCCGACGCCGAACTGGCCGACCTCGTCCGCACCACCTTGACCGAGTTGCCCAGCGAATATGGGACGGTGTTGACCGCTCGCTATCTCGACGGCGAATCGGTGGAACACATCGCCGGCCAGGAGCGCAGCACGGTGACGGCCGTGCGCTCGCGGCTGGCCCGAGCACGGCAGGCCTTCCGGCAAATCCTTCTGCGTTACTCCGTTTTCGCCGGCGACAAGGGATCATTATGAACCCGATCGACGATGACCGCGATGAGCAACAGGTCGAGGCGTTCCTCTCGGCCGCGGCGCGCGACGCCGCACCGCCCGATCGCGCCTTCCTCGAACGCCTGCGGCAACAATCGACCGATGTGTTTGCAGCCACCGCGAACTCCCTTCCTCTCCGCCAAAGGGGTCGTCTCATGACCGCTCGTTCCCTGCGTTTGCTGGCCGCGGCTGCGGCCGTGCTGTTCGTCATCGGCCCCAGCCTGGGCTGGTGGCTGTTCGTGCGCGACGCCAACCCCGCTCTCGCGCGCGTGCTCGACAACACCGTTCGCGCCGGCAGCCTGCACTGCCAACTCGCCCGCGGCGGCGAAACCTTCGAGGTCTGGACCGAAGCGACCGGCCGGTTGCGTCGCGACAATCCCGACGGCACCTATCAGATCGCCGCCAACGGCCAGCTCTGGCGCATCGACGAGAAGGCCAATCGGGCCGTATCCGGCCAATCCCCCTACCACCGCGACAAGGCCGAGACTCCGCTCGATCTGTTCGCCCTGCTGGAACTGCCGGCCGAACCGGATCGCGCCCGCCTCGCCGACACCCGGGCGGTCGCGCAGGCCGAACGCGACGGTGTCGAGTGCCTGGTCTACCATCTGGAAGTGCCGGCCGAGGAAGGTCCCATCGAGATCGAGGCGCTGGTCAATCGGCGGACGAAGCTGTTGCACTCGCTGCAAGCGAAAAAACCCGGCGAGGACGAGGCCAAACCGCTCGCCCGGCTGGATGTGCTCGCCTACAACCAGGTGATTCCCGAGGAGAAATTCGTCGTTCGCGACACGCTCACTGAGGACGGCCGGGTCGGCAAGGTGGCCGACGTGCAGGGCGTGGTCAGCGTCAAGCCGGTGATGCACACGCGCTGGACGCCGGTACCCACGCATTTGCTGCTCAAGCCCGGCGACTGGCTGCGCACCGACCGCCGCGGCGCCAACGCCGCTGACGTGCGCCTCGTCAAACGCACGCGCCTCATTCTCGGCCCCGGCACCCTCATCGAGATTGTCAAGCCCGATCAGGTCCGCCTGCTTGAGGGCGAACTGGAGATCCGGGTTCCCGACGGTGCGAAAGTGGAATTGCTCGGTCCCGAGAAGCAGAGCATCGCGGTCAAAGGGAAGAAACACTACCGGATGGACCGGGAGACGCTCGTCGCCGTCCGCGAGGAACCACGCTGGCTGAAGGCGTTCAAGGGCAAGACCAGCGACGAATCGATCGGCTCGCTGATCGCCCGCGTGGATGGCCGCAA